>NZ_CP084931.1:300000-552101 GCF_023822065.1 Sphingomonas morindae | reverse complement strand
GAGGAAACGGCGGCGGCCTTGTCGCAGGTGACGACGACGGTCCGCTCGGCGGCGGAGGACGCGCAGCGCGCGAGCCGGGTCGTCGAGGCGGCGCGCGGCGATGCCGAGCAATCGGGCCAGGTGGTGAAGCGCGCGGTCGAGGCGATGGAGGGGATCGAGCGCACCGCGCGCGAGATCAACGACATCATCAGCGTGATCGACGGCATCGCCTTCCAGACCAATTTGCTCGCGCTCAACGCCGGTGTCGAGGCGGCGCGCGCTGGCGATGCCGGCAAGGGCTTCGCCGTGGTCGCCTCGGAGGTGCGCGCGCTCGCCGAACGGTCGGCCGAAGCCGCCAAGGACATCAAGGCCAAGATCACCGCCTCGGGCGAACAGGTGGCGACGGGCGTCGATCTCGTCACCGAGACGGGCAAGGCGCTCGGCCGGATCGTCGCCTCCGTCGGCGAGATCAGCGGGCTGATGGGCCAGATCGCGACCTCGGCCGAGGTCCAGTCGGCCGGTCTAACCCAGGTCAACACCGCCGTCTCCGAAATGGACTCGATGACCCAGCAGAACGCCGCCATGGCCGAGGAGGCGACCGCCGCCGCGCGCAGCCTCGCCGGCCAGGCGGACCAGCTCGCGGTGGAAGTCTCGCGGTTCAAGCTCGATGCGACGCCGCGCGCCGCCGCGCCGGCGATGCGCGCGCCGGCGCCGGGCGCCAGCCGGCCGCCCCGGCTTCGCGCGGTGGCGGGCGGCGGCGGGGCCGCGCACGCCGCGCGCGACGAACAGGACTGGAACGAATTCTGATCGCACCGGCCATGGCCCCGCCTCGCGCGGGGCGGTGACGCCATTGGGGGGCGGGCGGCCGGTATGGCGCGCCCGCCCCTTGGCGTTTCAGCCCGCGTCCAGCCCCGTCCTTAGGCCCAGCCAGCGTGCCGCGGGGACGATGCGGCGCAGCGCCAGCCGTTCGACCAGAAGGAGCAGGATCAGGCTCGCGCCGAACACGGGCAGCGCCACGCCGAGCAGCGCGATCCCCGCCACCAGCCCCGGCCCGAGGCGCGGCGGTTCGGCCGGCACGGGCGCGCCGAGCAAACCGATCGGCCGGCGCTTCCACCAGAGCAGCGCGCCCGAGCCGGCGAGCAGCATCAGCCCCAGCGCCGTGACGGTGGAGAGCAGCTGATTGGCGAGCCCGAACAGCGCGCCCTCGTGCGCCGCCACCCCATAGCCGATCGCGCGATCCAGCGCGGGGCGGTCGGCGAAGACATGGACGCCCGTCACCCGTCCGGTGGCGGCATCCAGCTCGGCGCTCGCGCGGCGCGGGCGATCGGCCGCGTCGGAGGCGATTGTCCAGGGGCCGCCGGGTCGCGCGGGGGGCTGGATCGTCACCGGGCCCGCCAGTGCGAGGCGGCGCGCCACCGCGACGGCGCGCGCCAGCTCGCCCGGCCGTATCGCCGGCGCCGCGCCCGCCGATCGTCCAGTCCACCGGCCCTTGCCGCGCCCCGGCGAGATGACGGAGCGCGCGCAGATAGGAGCCCCAGCCCTGCGCCCAGGGCAGGCCGGTGACGATCAGGCCCAGCGCCAAAAGGCTCAGCCACAGGCCCGCGCTGGCGTGGAGATCGCGCCACAAGGGGCGGCCGCGCAGCGTCAGCCGGGGATAGACGAGCCCCGCCAGCCCGCGTCCGCGCGGCCACCAGAGGAACAGGCCGGTGAGCAGCATCACGATCGTCCAGCAGGCGGCAAGCTCGACCAGATAGCTTCCCGCCGGCCCCGCCAGCAGCTCGCCATGGAGGTGGAAGAGCAGGCGGAACGGCCTTTTCTCCTCGCGCACGCGCTGGAGCGGCACGCACCGGACGGGATCGAGCGTGACGCGCCAGGTTTCGCCGCCGCGCGTCAGCAGCCAGCGCGTCGCGCCGCCGGGCCGCTCGGGGAGGAGGAATTTGGCGAGCGTCGCGCCCGGCAGCGCGGCGCGCGCCGCCGCCGCCTGCGTGTCGAGCGGCGCGGGGCGGCCGGGGGCGACCTGCGCGTCGATCCGGCGATCGAGCCAGGCCTCGCCCTGGGGGCGCCAGACATAGGCGGCGCCGGTCAAGGCCAGCCACAGCACGAACGGGATGCAGAACAGGCCGGCATAGAAATGCCAGCGCCACACCATGCGATAGAAGCCGCTGGCGGACATGGCCGGGCGCCTCACAATCTGGTCCGCACGCCGGCGACGATCGTGCGCGGCGCGCCGGCATAGATGGAGCCGCTCACGCTGCGCAGCGCCGCCGCCCCGGCCTCGCCGCCGGTGACGGGATCGAGGCTGTCCGCGATCACCGCCGCCGAGCCGATATAGGTGCGATCGAACAGGTTCTGCACGGCCGCGAACAGGCGCATGCGCCCCAGCCAGCCATCCCCCGGCGGATCGTAGAAGAGGCTGAGATTGGCGAGCGTGTAGCCGGGCAGGCGCAGATGATTGCCATTGTCGATCCAGGTGCCCGCGCGATAGCTGACCTCGATGAAGCCGCCCAGCCCGCGCGCCGGCCCGCGGCTCTGGCTATAGCCCAGCCGCCCGGTGGCGACATGCGGGGCGACGCCGGGGATGCGGCGTCCGGCGCGATCGAACAGGGCGGTGGCGCCGCCAGCGCTCAGCCGCTCGACATAGCGGGTGTAGCGCTGATCGTCATAGCTATAGGTCGCGTCCAGCCGCAGCCCGGGCAGCAGATCGGGAAGCGGCACCAGTCCGAGCCCGGCCTCGACGCCGCGATGCACCGAGCGGGGCGCGTTGAAGGTATAGCTCATCAGATCGACTCCCGCCGATTGCGTCACCTGTTCGTTGCGGAACCATTCGTAGAAGCCGGTCAGCTCGGCATGAAGGCGCCGGCCCAGGCCGAGTTCCGCGCCGATATCCACGCCGGTGTTGCGCTGTGCCTTCAACGCGCTGTTATTGCCCGGCACGCCCTGCGGGGTGACGAACAACGCGCCCGATTGGGGGATGCCATAGCCGGTGCCGATCCGCGCATGAAGCCGCCAGGCGGCGCTCGCCTGCCACAGCAGCGCGGCCTCGGGCGCGACGTTCCAGAAGCGCCGCAGCGCCGGCACGAGCAGCGCCTGCGTGCCGCTGGCGGCATAGCTGTAGCTGGTCTGGCGCAGATCCAGTTCGGAGCGTTCGGCGCCGATCCCCGCGATCAGCTGGAGATCGGGCACGAGCGTGATCTCCTCGCGGGCATGGCCGGCGACGTTGCGGATGGTGCCGAACACCGTCTGGGTGAGCGCGCCCAGCCCGTTGCGGCCCGCCGGCGTTTTGTTGAAGCTGTAGCTGCTATTGTCGAGAAAGCCGTAGGAGAGGCCGATCAGCCCGGTGGCGGGCAGGCCGAACAGCCGGCCGCGATCGGTGAGATCGGTCATCAGGGTATAGCTGTTGAGCGTGCCCTTGAACGGGGTGGCGTTGGTCGGCTGGAAGACGACGCGGCTGTCGAACACCGCCTGGGTGCGCCAGGTGGTGGTGGCGCTAAGATCATGCTCCCAGCGGACGCCCGCGATTGTCCGGCGGTCATGCCGGGCGAGATCGGCCTCGGCGGCGCTCTGCGCGATCCGCGCGCCGCTGATGCCGTTCTGGAACACCTGGATCACCCCGCATCCCGCGCTGCGGGTGGCGGCGCGGGCACAGCCCCGCTGATAGGGATTGGCGCGATAATCGGCGTAGGAGAGGCGCGTGGAGAGCTGGAGATCGCTCTCATTGTAGATCAGCTTGGCGGTCAGCCGATCGCGCGGGGAGAGAGCGAGCGTGACGCGCGCGTTGATCGTGCCCGTCTGATAGCCGGTGTGCGCGGTGCTGCCGTCGCCGCGCACCAAGCTGCCGAACAGCGCGTAATCATGGCCGCCCGCCGCCCCGCCGAGCGTGGCGTAGAGATTGGCATAGCCGTAATTTCCGCCGTCGAGCCCGAATTCCAGCCCCTGGATGTCGGCGCCGGAGCGGGTGCGGAAGTTGAGCGCGCCGCCGGTCGCATAATTGCCGTAGCGGGCGGAGGAGGGGCCGCGCACCACATCAATCGCGGCATAGGCATGGGGATCGGTGAGATCGAACCGGGCCAGGCCATCGGGCTGGGTGACGGGAAAATCATCCTCGAACACCTGGATGTTGCGCGCGCCGAAGCTGTTGCGGGCGTTGGAGCCGCGGATCGAAATGCCGGTATCGCGCGGGCCATTGCCCTGGATCACGGACACGCCGGGCGCCAGCCGCACCATATCGGCGAGCGTGGTGGCGGGCGTGGTGTCGAACTGGGCCCGGTCGATCGTGGTCACCGTCTGGCCGCGCACCGCCTGCGTCAGCGGCAGCGCGCGGCCCTCGACGAGGATGGCGTCCTCGCCGGGCGGCGCGGGCGGTCGGGCGGTGGCGGGGCGCGGCGCGGCGGGCGCCGGCGCTGGCGCTGACGCCGCGGCATCGAGCGCGCGCAACTCGGCATCGATCGCCGCGCGCTGGCGCAGCAGCGCGGCGCGGCGATCCGGTTCGGCCTGGGTGAGGCCGGGCGCGGCGGCGAGCAAAAGGCCGCCGGCGAACAGGCAGGAACGGAGCATGGGTCTTCCGATCAAAGGCGGGATCCCGCCGGGGCGCGGGTCAGGCGCGCGCGGCGAGGCGGCCGCCCGCGTGGGGCGGCGGAACAGGGAGCGGCGCGGCGGGCGCGATCAGGCGGCGCGGGGTGGCGCGCGCAGCGGCGGTCGCCAGCGCAGCGGCGGCGCGGCGGGTCGCGCGGGCGGGCGGCGCACGCCCATCGCGCGGACAAAGGCGAGCGCGCGCGCCAGCTGGATGGGATCGGCCAGCGCCATGGCGGCGGGCGCATGGCCCCAGAAGCCGCACGGGCTTTCCGCCTGATCGCCGGTGCGGCCGTGGCGGTGCGGGGCCGAGGCGTGATCGGGCGCGGCGATCGGCATCGCCATGCCGGGCATCGCCGCCATGGGCGCGGCCATACGCTGCGGCGCGGCTTCCGGGCCATAGCCGCTGCACGGCACCAGCCCCGCCAGGCGTCCGCTGGTATCGATCATGAAACCCGCCGGCACCGCCAGCTTGACGAGCAGCGCCAGCAGCGCCAGCAGCAGCGCCCCCCAGGCGGGGCGGCCATGGCCCCGGCTGCCACCGGCGCTGCTCACCGGCGCGGCCTGCCAAGGATGGCGGCGCGGCTCATGCGGTACGCCCGGAGGCGGCCGGCCCGCGCGACGGCGGCGGCGAGGGCGCGCGCGCGGTTCGCGCGCCGGCCAGGCTCGCTCCCGCATAGAGCGCGCAGCCCGCCCAGATCAGCGCGAAGCCGATCAGATCCACGCGGCGGACCGGCTCCCCAAACAGCAGCACGGCTTCCAAAAACTGCAGCGTCGGCGCGATATATTGCAGCACGCCCATGGTGGCGTAGCGCAGACGCCGCGCGGCGGCCGCAAACATCAGCAGCGGCACCGCGGTGACGGGGCCCGCGAGCACCAGCAGCAGATCGAGCCGCGTCCCGGTGCCGAAGGCGGCATCGCCCTGGTGGCGCGCCAGCAGCAGCAGCGCCAGCGCAAGCGGCGCCAGCAGCAGCGTCTCCACCGTCAGCCCGCCCAGCGCATCGATCGCGACGCGCTTGCGGATCACGCCATAGATGCTGAAGGTGAAGGCGAGGCCCAGCGTGATCCACAGCGCGCCGCCGCCCGCCGCGACCAGCGCCGCCACTCCCGCCGCCGCCAGCAGGATGGCGAGCCCCTGCAGCCGCCCCAACCGCTCGCCCAGTAGCGCCAGGCCGAGCAGCACATTGACGAGCGGCGTGACGAAATAGCCGAGGCTCGCCTCGATCATGTGATGATTGGCGACCGACCAGATATAGATGAACCAATTGCCCGCGATCAGCGTGGCGCTGGCGGCGAGCGCCAGCAGCGTGGCCCCGCGCGCGGCGGCGCGGATCGCCGCCAGCCGGCGTCCGAGCAGCACGATCGCGCCGAGCAGCAGCAGCGACCAGAGGATGCGGTGCGCCAGCACCTGCGCCGGCGGCACCGCGCTCAGCAGATGCAGATAGAGCGGCAGCGCCCCCCATAGGCCATAGGCGCCGATGCCCAGCGCCAGCCCCGCGCGTTCGGATGAGCCATCCCCCATGGCGCTGCTGTGATCGCTTTGCGCCCGCGCGGCAAGCCCGGAGCGCGCCCGGCCTCACGCGGCGGCGACGGCCGGGACGGGCTCCGCTCCGTGGGCGGGAAGCCAGCTGGGGTCGCGCACCCACACGCGCGGTGGCAACGCGGCGAACTGGCGCAGCCGCTCCAGATCGGCCAGCCCGACCTGGCGGCCGCGCCGGGTGATCAGCCCCATCAGCTCCAGCTCGCGGAATGTGCGGTTCACATGCACCGCCGTCAGCCCGGTCATGTCGCCGATCTGCTCCTGCGTCAGCGGCAGGTCCAGCATCGGCGCACGGCCCGGCTCGCCGAGCCGCAGCCGCTCGTCGATATGGAGCAGCAGCGCCGCCAGCCGCTGCGCCGCCGAGGTGCGGCTCAGCGAGGTGATGCGGTCCATCAGCGTGATCCGCTCCTGCTGCGCGCACAGGAACAGCACCGCGGCGAGGCGCGGCGCCCTGACGAAGAGCTGGCCATAATCGCTCAGGCTCATGCGACAGAGCCGCACGGGCGTGATCGCCGTCAGCGTCTCGGCCGCCTGCGCCAGGACCATGCTCGGCGTTCCGAGCATGTCGCCCGGGAGGTGCAGCTTGACGATCTGCCGATCGCCATTGGGCAGGCTGAGGCTGCTCGTCACCCAGCCTTCGAGCAGGAAAAAAATGGTATCGACCGCATCGCCTTCGGCGCGGATCACGGCGCGCTTGGGAAGCGGGGTCGGCGGCCCGGCCATGGCATCGAGCGTGGCGCGCTCGCTGGGGCTCAGATCAAGGAAGGCGAGGCAGCGCTGGAGCGGCAATTGACTCAAGTTAATCCTCGGGATTCAAGTGGAGATGGGTGTTAGAGCAGCCCCGCCAATGTAAGCCAAGCCTATAAAAAGGCTGACGTTTTGCATAGGTTAGTAACGGGGCTGCGCGGCGCCGCGCCGCGCCCCCGGTGACTCCCGTGCTTAGGCGCGACGGGCCGAGCCGGGACCATAGGGACTTCCTCAGGGCAAGAATTAACCTATCTTGCAAGCCCTCCCCGCTATTTATTGGGCCTGACCGCGCGCGGGCCATTGCGCCGGCGGCTAGCAGTGTCTGCCCGGAGTGCGCTATCATGTTGAATTCGCTAAGCATCACTCGAAAGCTGGGCGGTGCTTTCCTGATCATCAACGCCTCCGCCGCGATCATGATGGCGGTGTTCGCGGCCAATATTCTGATGATCCGTTCGGTGACGCGGCAGAATAACTTCAGTCAAGACGTCTATGCCAAGGCGCTGACGCTGGAAACTTCGATCCTGCGCCAGAACAGCCAGTTCCGCGGCTATCTGGTGACGGCGGACGCGAGCTACCTCAAATCCTATGACGAGGCCCGCGACGAGTTCGACCGGACCGCGCGCGAACTGATGGCGATGCTGCCCGAGCCGGCCAAGCGTGCGCTGGTCCAGCAGGCCGTCATCGAGACGCGGCGCTGGCGGCACAATTGGGGCGATCGGCTGATCGGCTGGGGCCGGGCCGGGCGCAACGCGGAGGCGCAGGCGGCGGTGCGGGCGGCGGGATCGGCGGTGCTGGTGAGCAAGGTGGCGCTGCCGCTGCGCGCGCTGCGCGCGGCCGAGACCAGCGCGATCGAGAAGAATTCCGCGCGCCAGAACCGCGCGCTCAGCACCGCCGCGATCACGCTGGTGCTGGGCGGCGCGGCGATGATCGGCATCGCGCTCTTTCTGTCGCGCCTGCTCGGCGGCCATATCGCGCGACCCCTGGGTGGCCTCGCGATCGCCATGCGCCAGCTGGCCGACGGCAAGGAGGCGGTCGAGATTCCCGATCTCGGCCGGGGCGACGAGCTGGGCGATCTGGTGAGCGCCGCTTTGGTGTTCCGCGATGCCGCGGCGGCCAAGCGCGCCGACGAGAAGGATCGCGTCGAGGCGATGCGCGCGATCGCGCAGGGTTTGCACCGGCTCGCCGACGCCGATCTCACCGTGCGGCTCACCGGCCTGCCCAAGGCGTTCGCGACGATCGAGAGCGATTTCAACCTGACGATGGACAAGCTGCAGGACGTTCTGGGCCGCGTGCGGGGGAGTATCGAGGCGATCCGCGCCGGCTCCAGCGAGATCAACGCCGCCGCCGCCGATCTCGCCACCCGTTCCGAACACCAGGCCGAGAGCCTGCAGACGACCGCGCGCGCGATGAACAGCGTGACCGACACGGTGCGATCCGGCGCCGCCAGCGCCACCCGCGCCAATGCGGCGATGAACGAGGCGCGGGGCGAGGCGCAGCAGGGCGGCGAGATTGTCGGCCGCGCGATCGAGGCGATGCATGGCATCGAACGCGCCAGCAAGGAGATCAGCGAGATCATCACGGTGATCGACGGCATCGCCTTCCAGACCAATCTGCTCGCGCTCAACGCCGGGGTCGAGGCGGCGCGCGCGGGCGATGCCGGCAAGGGCTTTGCCGTGGTCGCCTCCGAGGTGCGCGCGCTCGCCCAGCGCTCCGCCGACGCCGCCAAGGACGTGAAGGCGCGCGTCCATTCCGCGACGGGCCATGTCCATACCGGGGTCGCGCTGGTCGGCGAGACCGGCGAGGCGCTGGGGCGGATCATCGACAAGGTCGGGCTGGTGAGCACCGAGATCGAGGAGATCGCGCGGGCCTCGGATCAGCAGGCCGAATCGCTGGTGCGGATCAACGGCGCGATCAGCGAAATGGACGGCGATACGCAGCAGAATGCGGCGATGGTGGAGGAAACCAGCGCGTCGGCGCGGATGCTCGCCAAGGAAGCCGACAGCCTGGCCGATGCCGTGTCGCATTTCGTGATCGAGGCCGCGCCCCCGCGCCGCGCCGCAGAGGTGAGCACGCCGCGCCTGCGCCGCAGCGCGGCCAGCCTCGCGCTCGTCGAAGCCTGATCGGCCGCCGCGCGGTTCAGCCGTGCCACGCGATCCAGGCGCCATAGGCATGGCAGGTGGCCAGATGATGCGTGACCCCGCCCGGCCATCGGGTGAGGCAAAGATGCACGGCATCGCGCGCCGCGGTCCATTCAAAGGCGATCCGCCACAAGGGCCGGCCGGCGGTGGCGCAAGCGCCGGCCTGGGCGATTTCCGCCTCCACCGCCGCGCGCGCGCCGGCGTCGAGATATTGCAGCACCATGGAGTGGATGATCGCGCGGGCCGTGCCATCGGGCTGGGGCGTGGCGAGCCGCGCCGTGATCCAATCGACCACGTCGCCCCGGGTGACGCGCGGCGGCTGGTGGCAGGCCAGCGCCAGCGCCGCGTGCAGCCGCGCCAGCCGCTCGCCCTGGTCCGCCCAGACATAGGCGAGCAGCCGCGCGCGATCGGCCGCGCTGCCCGGATCGAGCGGATGCCGATCGACGCCCTCGGCCGTGAGGATCACCGGCGTCGCGGCCGGCGGCGGCGGCCCGCGCCACTGCGGCGCGATGATGACCGGCGAGTCCGGCCGGCCCGCCGCACGCCCGCCGAGATCGTAGCGATAGCGCGTGCAATGCAGGTTCAACCCCGCGCTCGCGCCCAGCTCGAGCAGCGCGACGGGCATGGGGCAGCCCTGCGTCGCCACCATCAGCGCCGCCATGATCGCGGCCGAGCGGGCGACTTCGTTGGTCTGGGTGGGCTCGGCCATCCAATCGAGGATGAACGCCTCCTCGGCCGCGAGCACCGCGCCGATCACGCCATCGAAATCGCCCTCGCCCCGCTCGTAGAGCCGGGTGAGCGCCGGATGGCCGCGCCGCCGCGCGAGCGCGTGGAGCGCGGCGTTCACGCGCAGCGCCAGGGCCGCCATCGCGTGATCCCCCGGCCAGTCCGCGATCCGCGCGGCGAGGCGGGGCGCGCGGTGCAGCTGGCGCGCCGCCGCGTCGAGCACGGCGCCGACGAAGAGCGATCCCATGCTGCGGGCGAGCGCCGCCTGGCGCGTGAGATCGGCGACGGCAAGCGCGGGGGCCGCGGCAGCCACCCCGGCCGGACCCATCTCGAAATCCTCGCTCTCGACTTTAACAACCATAATGGGCCCCAAATAGCGCCGAACATATGACTGATTAGATAATACGATCGTCTAATATAGATGATGCTTAGCATCGTAAATCTACTAGAGTGGCAAATTTCCACTCTTCTCTATAGAGAAATGCGCGGCTCCGGCGCGCGTCTGCGCGCATGCTGTGGCCCATTCTCGAGACATCCGAATACACTGTAAATGTATACCATAATGATCCTAGTATATTCACTAGGTCAGCACGAATAGAGGGTAAACAACTTAGCATCTAAAGGCCAGGACGACGGCTTCTCCAGCCATCGCGTCCATGGCTCAAGTCCCAGGGGGGGATAATCGATGTTGAAAAATAAGCTTCTTTTCGCCGCTGCGCCGTTGGCGCTGCTGATTGCCGCGCACCCTGCCGCCGCCGCGACGCCGCCCGCCGAGGGCGACGAGGCAATGCCCGGCACGCCCGCCGCCGCGCCGGCGAAAAAGCCGAGCGCGCGCCCGGAGGACATCATCGTCACCGGCGTCGCCATCGGACGCGATCGTCTGGACAGCGCCACCTCCACCAGCGCGTTGCGCCTGAGCGACATCGCCCGCGCGGCGCCGCGCTCGGTCGCCGAGATCTTCCGCAATATTCCCGGGATCCGGTCCGAAAGCTCGGGCGGCGAGGGCAATGCCAATATCTCGATCCGCGGCCTGCCGATCGCCTCGGGCGGCGCCAAATTCCTCCAGCTTCAGGAGGATGGGCTGCCGGTTCTGGAATTTGGCGACATCACCTTCGGCAATGCCGACATCTTCATGCGCGCCGATCTGATGCTGGATCGGGTGGAAACCATCCGGGGCGGCTCCGCCTCCACCTTCGCCTCCAATTCACCGGGCGGCGTGATCAACCTGATCACCCTGACGGGCGAGCGCGAGGGCGGCGCGCTGCAGACCAGCTTCGGGATCAACTACAAGGAATATCGCACCGATTTCACCTATGGCGGGCGGCTGGCCGAGGGTCTGCGATTCCAGATCGGCGGCTTCTACCGCCAGGGCACCGGGCCGCACCGCACCGGCTTCGACGGCCTGCGCGGCGGCCAGCTGCGCGGCAACATCACCAAGACCTTCGACAGCGGCTATGTGCGGCTTTCCTTCAAGCTGCTCGATGATCGCGCCACCTCCTATCTGCCGATGCCGATCCGGGCGACGGGCACCGACAGCGATCCGAAATATCAGAATATCCAGAACTTCAAGCTCAACCGCGATCTGCTTTTGTCGCCCTATATCCCGCGCAACATCACGCTCGACGAGAATAACCAGTTCACCGCCGACAATATGCAGGGCGGCCACCATCCCAAGGAACAGGCGGTGGGCCTTGAAACGCGGTTCAGCCTCGCCGGCTTCACCATTACCGATCGCTTCCGCTACGCCGCCATTTCGGGCCGCTTCATCTCGCCCTTCCCGGCGGCGGTGGACAATGCCGGATCCATCCTCACCGCGCTCGGCGGCGCGGGCGCGACGCTCGCCTATGCCAGCGGGCCCAATGCCGGGCAGGTGATCAGCAATCCCGCCGCCCTCAACGGCAACGGGCTGCTGGCGCGCATCGTCATCTTCGACACCAAGCTGAACAGCCTCGACAATGCCACCAATGATCTGCGCGCGAGCCGGGTCGACAAGATCGGGGGCGGCGATCTCACCACCACCGTCGGCCTGTATCGCGCCCGCCAGACGATCAACACCGCCTGGCTGTGGACCGAGATCCTCACCGATGTGCGGGGCGACGGCAAGACGGCGCTGATCGACGTGCGGAACGCCGCGGGCGCGCCGATCACGCAGAACGGCTTCGTCGCCTTTTCCGCCAACAGCTTCGGCAATTGCTGCCGGCGGCGCTATAATCTCGACTATACGGTGACGGCGCCCTTCGGCTCGCTCAACTATCATTTCGGCCGCATCTCCATCGGCGGCAGCCTTCGCCTCGACACCGGCACCGCACGCGGCAGCGTCAGCGGGTCCGATCTCGGCGGCGGCCGGATCGGCCTGGTGACGCAGGACATGAACGGCGATGGCGTGATCACCCCGGCCGAGCAGAAAGTCGCGATCCTGCCGCTCGGCAGCCCGGCGCCGGTCAATTATGATTATTCCTACCTCTCCTATTCGGCCGGCATCGTCTACCGTCTCGCCGAGCCGCTGGCGGTGTTCGGTCGCTATAGCCGCGGCGGCCGCGCCAATGCCGATCGGCTGCTGTTCGGCCCTGCGGTGCGCACCACCGATGGCGGCCTGGTCAACAAGGCGGCGGCGGTCGATTTCGTCCGCCAGGCCGAGCTGGGCGTCAAGTTCCGGGAGGCGGGTCTTCAGCTCAACCTGACCGGATTCTGGGCCTCGACCGCGGAGCAGAATTTCGAGGCGACCAGCCAGACCTTCATCAACCGCACCTATCGCGCGCTCGGTCTCGAATTCGACGGCGGCTATCGCGTGGGGCCGTTCAGCCTCACCGCCGGCGCGACCTGGACCCATGCCGAAATCAGCAAGGATGCGCTGCACCCCGAATTTGTCGGCCACACGCCGCGCCGCCAGGCCAAGCTGATCTTCCAGGCGACGCCGCAGCTGGAACATGGCCCCTTCACTCTGGGCGCCAATTTCATCGGCACCACCAGCAGCTACACCGCCGACAGCAACCAGCTGAAGATGCCGGGCTATGTCACGACCAACGCATTCGTTACCTATCGCCCGCTGACACGGCTGCTGCTCTCGCTTAACGCCAATAATCTGTTCGACGTGCTGGGCCTGACCGAAGCCGAGGACGCCACGCTTCCGGCCAATGGCATCGTGCGCGCCCGCGCGATCAACGGCCGTACCATCTCGACCTCGCTGCGGCTGGACTTCTAGCCGACGCGGGGCGGAGATCCGGCCGGTGGCGGGAACGCACCGGCCGGAACCCGCGGTGCGGCGGTGGCCGGGATCAGCCGGCGCGCAGCCCGGTGGCGGTACGGATCCGGGCCGGCCGCGCGCCCGCCGAGCGGATCGCCGCCGCCGCGCGCCGGGCGGGCTGCGGCTGGGGATCCACCAGTTCGGCGAGCAGCGCGCGCTGCCGCCGCGGCTGGCCGAGGCGGTGCCGCGTCTCCGCCGCCGCCAGCGCCGGGCCGATCTGGTCCAGCCGCTCGATCACCCGGCCCGCCTGCCAGGCGCGCAGCCCCGGCTCGCTGGCGGCGTCCAGGCGACGCGGGTTGAGGAACAGGCATGGCCGCGGATTGGCGAGGAAATCGGTGATGACGGGGCCGCTGTCCCCCAGCAGCACATGCGCCGCACGCGCGAGGCTGCCATCGCTCAACGCGGCGCCCTCAAGATCGATGTGCAGCGCGGGCGATCGCCAGGCCGCATCGCTGATCGCGGCCGGCCGGCACAGGCGCAGCGGCGTCGCGCTCGGCGCGAAGGGCTTGGCGAAGAGGGCGGGATCGGGCGCGAAGATCAGCCGGTGCGTGGCGCGCGCGGCGAACCAGTCTAGCAGGTCCGGCCCGATCCCGTACCAGGAGGAGCGGCGCGCGCAGGCCGAGGGGCTGTAGAGCAGCAGCGGGCGCGGATCCTCGGCCGCCCAGGGCAATGTCGGCGCGGGCGGGGCGAGATCGCGGCGCGGATCGCCGATCACCGCGATGCGCGCCGGCGCCACCCCAAGCCGCTCAACCAGCCAATCGCGCGCGGCGGCGCCGGGGGCGAGGATCTGGTCGAACAGCAGCACATGCTGCGCGAGATCGGGCAGATCCTCGAGCCCGGCGGCGCACAGGATCAGCCGCGTGCCGCTCAGCCCATGGCGCGTGCGCAGCAAGGTGGAGAGGCATTCGGGCACCACCAGCGCCTCGAAGCTGGCGAAGAAATCCAGATTGTCGCCATAGATCAGCGGCCGCGCGGCGCTGGCATCGCGCGCCAGCCGCAGGCCCAGCGCGCTGTGCGGCCGGCGCGGCGCCAGGCGCACCAGCCGGATGCCGGCGCGGGCCAGCGCGGCGCCGGCCAGCCGCTCCGCCTCGTGCGCGAGCGCGGCGGTGGTGACGGCGATGACGGGCGGCGGCCCGCCCCCTTCCGCGAGCGCCAGCGCGACGGGCAGGGCGTGCGCGAGCTGGTGCGCCTGATCGTCGTTGAACAGAAAGGCCGTTCGCATATCGTTTCAGACGGAGCCGCCGCGCCGGACCCGTAAGCCGCGCGCGTGCGCCGCGCCCCGCCCCGGCCCGCAGGTCCGGCGGCGCGTGCCTAGAAGCGGGTGTCGAGCGTCAGGCGCACGGTGCGCGGGCGCAGCGGGGTGACGGCGGCCGGGCGCCAGCCCACCTCCAGCGGCGAGCCGAGCGCGAAGCGATTGCTCACCGCATCGGCGAGGTTGCGCACGCTCAGCGTCACGCCGAACTGCGGCGTCTCCAGCCGCATATCGGCCATGCTGTCGATATAGCCGCCCTGCCTGCCGCCCAGCAGGGGGCCCACCCCCAGCCGCGCGCGGCCGACATAATGGGCGAGGGCACCCAGGCTGATCCGCGTCCCGCCGCGCAGCGCCCAGGTGTAGCGCCCCGCCAGCCGGCCGCCATAGGCCGCGACATTGGGCAGCGGCTCGCCCCGGCGCAGCGCGATGGGATCGAGCAGATCGGTCCGCAGCTGCGCGAGATTGGGCCGGATCAGCCGGCTGCGGTTGATCAGGCCGGCGGCCTCGAGGCTGAGGCCGGGCAGCGGCCGCCAGGTCGCGCTCGCTTCGCCCGACCAGATCCGGCCATCGCCGATATTGCTCGTCACGGGCACGCCCAGGCTGTCGAGATAGTCCGCCTGGATGTGGCGCCAATAGCTGTAGGCGAGCGAGACGGCCAGCGCGAGGCGGCGACGCGCGGCATCGCTGCGGCGCAGGCCGATCTCCATCGTGCGGATGGTGTCGCCGGCGAAGCGGCGGCTCTCGGGCTCGGCCTCCTCGGTGAGCAGCGAATAGGCGGTGGCCGGGCTGGCGGGGCCGATCAGCCCCGCGCGGCGTGCGATCGTCCCGGCGCCATAGCTGAGCGCCAGGCCGCCCGGCCGAAAGCCCTGCTGATAGCGCGCATAGACGAGCCAGCCCGGCGGCGACCAGCCGAGCGAGGCCGAGGGAAGCATTCGCGTCGGGCTGCGGGTCGATTCGCCGATCAGCCTGTCGCGATCGATATCGATCCGGCCGCCGGACAGGTGCGAGCGCGTGATCCGGCCGCCGGCGGTGACGATCAGGCGCGGCGCCAGCGCGACCGACGCTTCGCCATAGCCCGTCAGGTCGGTCAGGCGGTTGAGCACGCTGTCGGCGGCGGGCGCGCTGCCGGCGGTGCCGAGCGTGCGGCTCACGCGCGCGCTGTTATGTACCACGCTGACGCCGACCACCCAGCCCCAGCCATCGCGCAGCGGCCGCGCGAGCCGGGTTTCGTTGGCGATCATGCGGATGCGGTTGCGCTGGCCGAACAGCAGCGGCAGCGCCGTGTCGGCCGAGGCGTCGTAGCGTTCGGACACGTCCTGGTGGACCAGGCCGGTCGAACTGCTGAACAACAGTGTCTCGCCGCGATAGGCGATGGTCCCCTCGGCGAGCCGGTAAAAGTCCCGGCCCGGCAGCGGGGTCGGGCTGGCGCGGGTCAGCGGCGGCAGATCGGCATCGGCATATTGCGCGTCCGCGCTGCGGATCGACTGGGCGAGGCCGCCCAGATCGATCGTCCAGCCCGTGGCGGGCGCGATCCGGACCATCAGCCGGCCGCCGCGCACCGTCTGGCGGTTGATATTCTTGCGCCGGCCCCCGCCGGGCAGCAGCGCATCGATATAGCCGCCGTCGCGCTCGCCATAGCCCACGGCGCGCAGCCCGATCACGTCGCGCGCCAGCGGCACGTTGAGCGCCAGCCCGCCGGCGGCGCTCGGCGCGCCATGATCGGTGACAGCGGTGGCGAGGCTCAGCGTGCCGCCGAAGCGGTCCAGCGCCGGCGCAGCGCGCTCGATCCGGATGATGCCGCCCAGCGATCCGGCGCCGTACAAGGTGCCCTGCGGGCCCTCGAGCACCTGGACCGAGCTGATATCGTAGAGGCGGAGATCGGGATCGGGGCCGTTATAGCTCAGCCGGAGATCGCCCCAATATTGGCCGACCGTGGCCTGCGACTGGCCGACAAGCCCCGAATCGGCGATCCCGCGGATGAACAATTTGTCGCGGCCGCCGCCGAAATAGGTGGAGCTGAGGCTTGAGACGCGCTGCATCAGCGCATCGCTGCCCTGATCCGCCACGGTGACGAGGCTGGCGCCATCCACCAGCGTGACCGTGCCCGGGAAGGTATCGAGCGGCACGTCGCGCTTGCTCGCGGTGACGAGGATCGTGCCCCCGGCCAGGGTCGGCGGGGTGCGCGGGGGCGGCGCGGGGAGCGTCGGAGCGGCGGCGCCCGGCTCGATCAGCCAGCTGGCGCGGCCGAGCCGGCGGAGGCGGAGGCCGCCCTGGGCGGCGAGCGCGGCGAGCGCGTCGCCCACGCGCATCCGGCCGTGCAGCGCGGCGACCGGGCGGCGCCACAGGCTGGCATCGGCCAGCCGCACATTCACGCCTGCCGCGCGGCTGAGCGCGGCGGTGGCCTCGCCGAGCGTGCCCGCCGGCACCATGATCGGGATCGGCCGCTCGCCGAGCGCGGGCGCGCCTATCGCGATCAGCGCCGCCCAACCGACGAGGCCACCCGCCCGGCGGCTCAGCGCCGCCCGTCGATCCCGCTTATCCGCCAGCGCCCGCCCTCTTGCCGCACCCTCATCCCCAGCGTTGGCCCCAGCTCCGCGAGGAAACGCGCTTTGTCTGTGCCATAGGCGAGGCTGCCCGTGAAGCGACGATCGGCATCCGGAGCATCGACGAGGATCGGCACGCCAAGCCCGCGCGACAGATCCGCCGCGACGGTGGCGAGCGGCGCCGCGACATAGCTGAGTTGGCCGTGCCGCCAGCCGCCGACCGCCGCCGGCGCCACCGGCCGCAATTCGATCGCGCCATCATCGGCGGGGTCGAGCAGCATGGTGCCGGCGCGTAAGGTGACGGCGCGGCCCGCATCCTGCACGGCGACCACGCCTTCGGCCACCTGCACGCGCAGCCCGGCGGCCCCGCGCGTCACATCGAAGCGCGTCCCGCGATCGATGAGTTCGACCGATCCGACCGTGAGCGTGAAGGGATTGGCGGCATCGTGGCGGACATCGAACAGCGCCTCGCCCCGCGCCAGCGTGACGGCGCGCGGCCGGCGCGCATCATAGACGAGCCGCGTTTCGCCATTGAGCTGGATCCGCGTGCCCGCCAGCGTGACCAGCCGCTGCGTACCGGGCCTGGTCTCGATCGTGACGGCGCGCGGCGCGAGCATCTGCCAGCCGCCCCAGCCCAGCAGCGCCACCAGCGCCGCCGCGAGCCCGCCGCTCCAGGCGCGCCCGCGCCACCGGGCGGGGGCGCGCGTCTCCTCGGGCAGGGCCGCCATCGGCGGCACCGGCGCGATCCGATCCGCGCCGGCGATGTGGCGCGCCGCCCAGGCGCTGCGATCCAGCAGCGCGGCATAGGCGTCGCGATGCGCCGGCGAGGTTTCGAGCCAGGCGGCAAACCCGTCCCAATCCGCGAAATCGGGCTCTCCGATGCGCAGCATCCAGGCGACGACCGCCTCTTGGATATCGTCAGGCCACCGGTTCATCGCCGCTCCTTCGGTGCCGTGACGGAGTCCTCGCGATCATTCCGCATCGTCCTTCGCATCCCGGCTGTCGAGCAGGATGCGATAGGCGCGCTGCAGATCCTTCTCGACCGTGCTGAGGCTGACGCCCAGCCGCTCCGCGATCCGTTTCTGCGACAGATCGTCGAGCCGGTGGAGCGCGAGCGCCGTGCGCGCCCGCGCCGGCAGCGTGGCGAGCCGGGCGTCGAGCCGGGCGAGCGCCTCGCGATCGAGCAGCGTGCGCTCGGCCGAGGGCGCGTCGGAGCGTTCGAGCCCCTCGGGCCGCAGCGCGTGCAGCCAATCCTCGTCGCGCCGGCGCGCCTGGCGGTCGGCGCGCTGGCGGTCGCGCAGCACATTTTCGGCGGCGCGGAACAGATAGGCGCGCGGATTGGCGATCGGCCCGGCGGCGGCGCGGGCAACGCGCAGCCAGAGATCCTGGAGCACATCCTCCGCCTCGTCGCCCGCGCCGCGCGCCGCGACATAGCGCAGCAGCGCCGGTCGCTCCGCCAGGAAGATCGCCTTGAGGCCGCCGGGATCGACACCAGAGTCGCGCATCGCGGGGCCGATAGCCCAGCCGGAGCGGCGGCGCCATGCTCGCAGGTCACGGAGCGCTGCCTCCGGGAAATTGCCCTGCCCGGGCTGCCGCAGCGCCCCGGCGCTTCGCCGCGCGCGCCGCATCGGGCTGCAACCTCCCTCCCGCCCAGAGGTTTAAGCGATTGGCAAACCAGCAAGAAATTAGGAGAAGCGGCATGGCCGAAGCAGAGCGGCGCGCCTTTGCGCTGATCACGGGCGGCGACAATGGCATCGGGCTAGCGCTGGCGCGCGAATTCGCGGATCATGGCTATGATCTGCTGATCGCGGGCGAGACGGAAAGCCACGTCGCCGACGCGGCACACAGCCTTTCGCAGAACGGCGCGCGGATCGAGACCTTCGCCGGCGATCTCGGCCGTGCCGACCAGGTCGACGCGCTGATCGAGACTGTGCGGCGGATCGGGCGTCCGCTCGACATCGCCTGCGTCAACGCCGGTATCGGCCTCGGCGGCGCCTTTATCGACACCGATCTCGCCACCGAATTGCAGATGATCGACCTCAATGTGCGCGGCGCGGTGCAGCTGAGCAAGGCGCTGGTCAAGGATATGGTGGCGCGCGGCGAAGGCCAGCTGCTGTTCACCTCCTCTATCGCGGCCACCATGCCGGATCCGTTCGAGGCCGTTTATGGTGCCACCAAGGTGTTCCTGCGCTGGTTCGGCGAGGCGCTGCGCAACGAGCTGAAGGATAGCGGCGTGGGCGTTACCGTGCTGATGCCGGGCGTCACGGACACCAATTTCTTCAACCGCGCCGACATGCTGGATACGCGCGCCGGGGCATCCGAGAGCAAGGACGATCCCGCCGATGTCGCCCGCGCCGCCTTCGCCGCGCTCCGCGCCGACAAGGACAAGGTGCTGCCCAAGCTGAAAAACAAGGTGATGGGCGCGATCGCGGAGGCGCTGCCCGATCCGATCGGCGCGCAGGTGCATCGCGGCATGTCCGAGCCGGGATCCGCCGGCTGAGCGGGCCAGCGTCGCGGCAAAGCCCGCGATTGCACGTTAAAAAAATTCAATTGCGTCTTTTGCGCTTGCGAAGAGCCACGCGGCGACGCAAAAGGAACGGGCCTTTCAGGCATCCTCTCCTATAAACTTTCGGCCGTCCGCCTCTGCGGGCGGCTATTTTTTTGTGGCGGCGCAGCGGCTTACAAGCCGCGCCGCGCGCGGTCGAGATTGGCCTGGACGACGCGCCCGTTGGCATCGCCCTGTAGCCACACCGTCCAGAGCACCGCGCCCGGCGGATTGGCATGGCTCGAATCCTGAACCGTCCGCGCATAGCGGCAGCGCACCGCGCCGGCGGGGCGGGTGGCGCAGCCCGCGCCGGCGGCCCGCACTGCGCGCACCGCCTCGGCCATCGGCGTGCCGGGCGCCGCCACCCGCGCGAGCCAGGCGCGCGCCTCCGGCAGTCGCGCCGCCGCCGGCTCGAACTCGATCGCCTGGAAGCTGAAGCGCGGCGGCCCGGCCGCCAGAAGAGCCGTGGCCGCCACCATGATCGCGCCTGTCGTCCGCCACCGCATCGTCCGTCTTCCCATGCTCGTCCGCATCGCGGGGAAAACGCGGCGCGGCGGGCGGCGGCTCCGCTCAGCCGGCGGCGGTCGCGCGCTTGTCCTCGGTCTGCGTCTCGAAATCGCTGGCCTCGTGGCGTTCGCGGAGCTGGCTGGCGGGATCGCCCATGGTGCGGTTCACCATCCGCCCGCGCTGCACCGCCGGCCGCGCGGCGATCGTCTCCGCCCAGCGGCGCAGATGGGCATAGTCGGCGACCTGGAGGAACTCGGCCGCGCCATAAAGATCGCCCAGCACCAGCTGGCCGTACCAGGGCCAGATCGCCATGTCGGCGATGCCATAGTCTGCCCCGCCGACATAGGCGCTTTCCGCCAGCCGCCGGTCGAGCACGTCGAGCTGGCGCTTGGCCTCCATGGCGAAGCGGTCGATCGCGTAGCGGATCTTGATCGGGGCATAGGTGTAGAAATGGCCAAAGCCCCCGCCCAGCAGCGGGCCGCTGCCGACCTGCCAGAAGAGCCAGCACAAGGCCTCGGCCCGCGCCGCCGCGTCGCGCGGCAGGAAGGCGCCGAAGCGTTCGGCCAGATGCAGCAGGATCGCGCCCGATTCGAACAGGCGGATCGGGCTTGGCCCGCTATGATCCACCATGGCGGGGATCTTGGAATTGGGATTGATGGCGACGAAGCCGCTGCCGAACTGGTCGCCCTCGCCGATGCGGATCAGCCAGGCATCGTATTCGGCGCCCGGATGGCCGGCGGCGAGCAGCTCCTCCAGCAGGATGGTGACCTTGACGCCATTGGGCGTGCCCATCGAATAGAGCTGGAGCGGGTGCCGGCCGACGGGCAGTGTCGCCTCGCGCGTGGCGCCGGCGATCGGCCGGTTGATCGTCGCGAAGGGGCCGCCATTGCCCGGCTCCCACTGCCAGACCTTGGGCGGCGTATATGCTTCGGTGTCGCTGGACATGGTCCGCCTCCTTCGATCCGGCCGCGCGGAAGGGGGGAGGGCGACCGGCCGGCCTGCTCTAGCCCCGGCTCCGGACCGGCGCCAGTATCGGCGATGGCGCGCCGCCGGGCGGCGAGGGCGAACCATCGCGATCAACGCCGCATTTCCTCCAGGAAACGGCGCGGCAACGCTATCGCGGCGCGTCGCTCGCCGCCGGCAAGGTGAGCGTGACCGCGAGGCCGCCGCTGGCGCCCCGCGCGAAGCGGAGCGTACCGCCATGCAGCTCGATCAGCGCGCGGGCGATGCGGATGCCCTGGCCATAGCCCGCGCCCTGTTCGTCGAGCCGCGCCTCGCCGGCCTGGAGCGCGGCCAGCCCGGCCTCGTCCAGCGTGTCGCCATCATCCTCGATGCGCAGCGCGATCTGCCGCCCGTCCGGCTCGGCGCTGCAGCGCACGAGGCGGCGCGCGTGACGCCAGCCATTGTCGAGCAGATTGCCGAGCGCCTCGTCGAGATCCTGGGGATCGCAGCGCACCGCGAGCGCGTCGGGCACGGCGAGGCGCGCCGCCACGCCGCGATCGGCATGGATGCGCGCCAGCGCTGCCACCAGCGCGTCCAGCGCTTGGCGGAGCGGAATGCGCGGGGTCGCGGCGGCGCCCGGTTCGGCGGCGCGCGCGCGGGCGAGGTGGTGGCGTATCTGCGCCTCCAGCCGCGCCACCTGCGCCGCGAGCCGGCCATCGGGATCGCGGCCCGGCTCGGCGAGATCCAGCCGCAGCGTCGCAAGCGGCGTCTTCAGCCCATGGGCGAGATTGGCGACATGGCGGCGCGCGGCGGCGAGCCCGGCCTCGTTGGCGTCGATCAGCGCGTTGAGCTCGGCGACGAGCGGCAGCAATTCGGTCGGCTCCTCCACCTCGACATGGCGACGGCGGCCGGCGCGGACCTCGGCCAGCATGGTGCCGAGCCTGGCGAGCGGGCGCAGGCCGAGGCGGAGCTGCACGAGCACCGCGAGCAGCAGCAGGCCGCCGAGCAGCGCCACCGAGAGCAGCAGCGGCGCGGTCGCCTCGCGCAGCGGACGCCGCACCAGCGCGCGCGGCGCGGTGGCGAGAAGCACGGCGGGCCCGCGCGTGGTGGCGATCTCCAGCAGGCGCCCGTGGATCGGCGCGCCATCGGCGGCGATGCCGTCGAACGGGCGGGGCGGCGGCCCCGGCAGGCCGCTCTCCTGGGGCGGCGGCGCAGCCGGGCCGCGCTCTGGATGCGGCGGGGGCGGGGGATTGTGCGACGGTCCCGTCGCGCGCACCGGGCCCATCCCCGCCGCCGAGGCCGAATGCCAGCGGCCGCCGGGCGCGCGCAGCTGCCACGCCCAGCCGCTGCCGGGCCGATCGAAGGGCGGCGGATCGATCAGCCGGCCCGGCGCGACGCTGCCATCCGGCCCCACCGCGCGCGCCACCAGCGCGAGCTGCGCGTCGAGCCGCTGGTCCATGCCGGCGATGACGAAGCGGCCCAGCACATGCCCGATCGCGGCGGCGGCGATCGCCAGCGCCACCAGAAGCGCCAGCGCGGCGGTGGCGAGCAGCCGCCCGGCCAGCGAACGCGGCAACAGCCTCACGCCGCGTCGCCCGCGGTGAGCCGATAGCCGCGCCCGCGCACGGTTTCGATCCGTTCGGCGCCGATTTTGCGCCGAAGTCGGCCGATAATCACCTCGAGCGAGTTGGAATCGACATCGGCATCGCCCTCATAGACGCGCTCCAGCAATTCCAGCCGCTCCACCACCACCTCCTTGCGGAGCATCAGCGCCGAGAGCACGCGCCATTCGAACCCGGTCAGGCGCAGCGGCAGACCGTCCAGCTCGAACTGACCGGTCTGCGCCTCGAACCGCAGCGGGCCGCAGTCGATCACCGCCGCGGCATGGCCGGCGGCGCGGCGGGCCAGCGCGCGCAGCCGCATCACCAGCTCCTCGACGCGGAAAGGCTTGGTGAGATAATCGTCCGCGCCGGCCTTGAAGCCCTGCACCTTGTCCGACCATTGATCGCGCGCGGTGAGGATCAGCACCGGCAGCCGCACCCCCGCGCGCCGCCACTCCTCGAGGATCGACAGGCCGTCGCGCCCGGGCAGGCCGAGGTCCAGCACCGCCGCGTCGTACAATTCGGTGGCGCCGAGATGACCGCCATCGATCCCGTCGGCGACGAGATCGACCGCGAAATGCTCGGCGCGAAGATGGCGCGCCATCGCCTCGCCGAGCGCCGCATCATCCTCGATCACCAACACCCGCATCGCCTGCCTCCATCCGTCCCGCCCTCGGCCGCGCGACCCTTGCCCATCCAGCTAAACCGAAACTGAACGGCGCGGTTCAGCGGGGGCTGGGCGCGGGTCGCTAGAAGCCGGGACATCGACGCAGAACGGAGACGCTTCATGGCTCATTTCACTACCCGACGCGCCCAGGCCCTGGCCGCCGCGGCGCTGCTCATCGTCGGCGGCGGCGTCGGCGCCGTGGCCGGCCGCCAGCTCCAGCCCCCGATCGAAATGGCGCCCTTGCATCCGGTTGCGATCCGCAGCCTCCCGGGCAGCGACGGCATCGTCAGCATCCGCGCACGGGTCGCCGAAACCTATGGCGACAGCTTCGTCGCGGATGATGGCAGCGCGCGGACGCTGGTCGATCTCGGGCCGGGCGCCGGCGATCGCGGCCTCGTCGCCGATGGGCAGAGCGTGACGGTGCAGGGCCGCTTCGATCGCGGGCGGCTTCATGCCGATTTTCTGGTCGATGCCGGCGGCACCGTCCATGCGCTGATGCCGCGCGGTCCGCATGGCCCGCGGCCCGGTCGGGACGGCCCGCCGCCCGCCGGCCCGGGCGCTCCACCGCCGCCCCCGCCGCTCGCCGGTCCGGGCGCTCCGCCGCCGCCGCCGGGTGGGCCGGGTGCGCCGCCGCCCGCCTTCGCCGCCGCGCCGCCGCCCGCGCCCGGTGCGATGGCCCCCGCCGCCCCGCCGGCGCCCGCCCCCGCCGCGACGCCCGCGCGCTGAGGATGCGCCGCGCTCAGCCGGCCAGGTCGAGCGCGGCGGACAGGCGCGCGGTGGTGGCGAGCAGCACGTCGCGCGCCTCGTCCTGCGGGAGGCGCGCGGCGGCGCCCGTCACAAAGGGCATGGTGAGCGCCGCCACCGCCGCGCCATCGGCCAGCACCGGCGCCGAGACATCGGTGATGGCGGTGAGCATCGGGCTGGCCATGGTGACATAGCCGGCCGCGCGGATGGCGGCGAGCTGCGCATCGAGCGCGCCCGCATCGAAGGCCAGCCGCGCCGCCCTGGTCTCGCGCAGCATCTCGGCGCGCACCGCCGCCGACTGGAAGGCCAGCAGAATATGGCCCGAGGCGGACTGGATGAGCGGCCGCCTATAGCCCATGCGCACCGCGAAGCCGAGCAGGCCGGGCGCCTCCACCGTCGCCACCACCGCGATCTCCGCGCCCGAGGCGACGGCGAGGTGGCAACTCTGCTGGGTGGCGCTTGCCAGCGCGCGCATCTCGGGCAGCGCCTGGCCCAGCAGATCGCGCACCGGCGGCTGCGCCATGCCGAGCGAGAAGAGCCGGTTGGTGATCCGATAGCCTTCGCCCGAGCGGCTGATATAGCCGGTCTCCTCGAGCACCTGCAGCATCCGGAACAGCTCGCTGACCGAGCGCCCCAGCGCCGCCGAGATGTCGGAGGTGGGCATGGGCTGCGGCGCGCGCGCGAGCAGTTCGAGAATTTCGAGGCCCTTCAACAAGGCCGGCGCGCGGTACTTTCCTGTCGTCGACATGAACCAAGCCTCTCCCCAAGCCGGCGACGCTACCGGCTCCATGGCAAGCGCGCAACGCTCCGTAAAAATCAGATTTAAACGACAATTTCATATTTCGTCACGCGGCCGAGCCTGCTAGGCCGCGCTCCAAGACCCCGGCTTGGCTGGGTAAGGCACTGGTTCTGGAGAGGAATATGACGTCGAACCTCGGTTCGCGCGGCACCGCTGGCGCGCGCTTCCTGTTGACCTGCTCGATGGCGGCCCTGTTCGTCGGCGCGACCGCCGGCCAGGCGCAGACCGGGACCGCCGGTCCGGTCAACGCCCAGAGCTCGAGCGGCGGCGCGACCGCGCCGAGCGGCGATCAGGGCCAGGCGGATACGTCGCAGCAGCCGGGTGACGCTTCGGCGGCGATCGTCGTCACCGGCGTTCGCGCCAGCCTCCAGTCGGCCCAGTCGATCAAGCGCAACTCGCCCCAGATCGTCGATTCCATCGTCGCCGAGGACATTGGCAAGCTGCCGGACCGCAACGTCGCCGAGGCGCTGCAGCGCATCTCGGGCATCCAGATCCAGCGCCAATATGGCGAGGGCAGCTCGGTCGCCATCCGCGGCCTCACCCAGGTCCGCACCGAACTGAACGGCCGCGACATCTTCACCGCCAACGGCGCCAACCAGCTGAGCCTCGAGGACGTGCCGTCCGAGCTGCTCGCCGGGATCGACGTGTACAAGAACCCGTCATCGGACCTGATCGAGGACCAGCTCAGCGGCACGATCAATTTCCGCACGCGCAAGCCGTTCGACTTCAGCGGCTTCAAGGCCTCGGCTTCGGTCAACAACAGCTATTACGACCTGGTCGACAAGAGCAAGCCGAGCTTTTCGGGCCTGTTGAGCGACCGCTGGGAGACGGGCATCGGCGAGATCGGCATCCTTGCCGACATCGCCTATCAGAAGACCGCCTTCCGCGAGGACACGATCAGCACCCAGCCCTTCTACACGCTGGATCCGACCGTGCCCGCCGACGCCGCCACGCTGGCGAGCCTGAACCGCACGGGCCAGACCACCACCCTGCCGCACGGCACCGGCATCGGCCAGCATTATGGCGATCGCCGCCGCTTCGGCACCGATGTCGCCATCCAGTGGCGGCCCAGCCCGACGCTGGAATTCACCGGCGAAGTCTTCCGCAACGACTATAAGTTCCGGTTCGACGATTATAGCTGGTTCGCCTATTCGGGCGACGCCGCCATCCAGCCGCTGCCGGGCGCGGCCTTCACCTATGCGGACAACGGCGATTTCCAGAGCGGCACCTTCGCCAACGTGCCGGTCAACTCCAACACCAGCCTCAGCGTCCGCCACTCGATCACCACCGACTATTCGCTCAACGCCAAGTGGAAGCCGACCGACCGGCTGACCATCACCGCCGACGGCCAATATGTGCGGGCGACCACCACCAACACGCGCTCGATCGTAATCCTCAACTCCACGGCCGGCACGCTCACCCAGGATATCCGCAGCGCCATTCCGGTGATCGGCATCGGTCCGGCGGGCGCGATCGACAACCCGAACAATTACACGCTCGGCGGCTATCTGGACGATATCAACCGCTCGGTCGGCAGCGACAAGGCCGGCCGGGTCGATGCGGAATATAAGTTCGATGGCGGCTTCCTCTCCTCGGTGAAGGCGGGCTTCCGCTTCGCCGACCGCTCGAACAGCACCAAGGACACGGGCTATCGCTATACCGGCCTGTCCGGTCCGCTCGGCCAATATGAGCGTGTCGACCTGACGGACTTCTTCCGCGGCGACGCCGATCTGTTCAACGGCATCATCGCCTTCCCGCGCAGCACCATCGTCGACTATGACGCGACCCGCGCCGCGCTCGGCATCGATACGCTGCCCAGCTATCTGCCCAGCGGCCGCAACGACGAGCGCCAGAAGACCTATGCGGGCTATGTCGCGGCCTTCTTCAAGGCGGATCGCCTGCCGGTGCCGATCGACGGCAATATCGGCGTGCGCATCGTCAAGACCGAACTCGCGGTCAACGGCTTCTACCAGCAGACCGAGCAGGTGACCCAGGCCGACGGCACCTCCACCAACGGCGCCACCACCTTCAGCCCGATCGGGGATTCGCGCAGCTACACCAAGGTTCTGCCGAGCCTCAATCTGCGCGGCCATCTGACCGACAAGCTGCAGCTGCGCTTCGCCGCCTCGGCCAATCTGGCGCGGCCGACCTTCGATCAGCTCAACCCGAGCCTCACCCTCACCGAGCCGGGCACCAGCCAGCTCAATCAGATCCACACCGCGTCGGGCGGCAATCCCTATCTCAAGCCGATGACGTCCAAGAATCTGGATCTGTCGCTGGAATGGTATTTCTCGCGCACGGGTTCGCTCACGGCGGCGGCTTTCTACAAGCATATCTCCAACTATATCCAGACCGCCGTCACCAATCGCGCGGTCACCTTCCCCGACGGCCAGACCTTCAATTACGAAGTCACCTCGTACAACAATGTCGCCAGCGGCAAGGTGAAGGGCGTCGAAGTCGCCTATCAGCAGTTCTTCGATTTCCTCCCCGGCCTGTTGCGCGGCCTGGGCGTGCAGAGCAACTTCACCTATGTGGACTCCAAGGCGCCGAGCCCGCAGACGTCCGGCCCGGTGACGAACGTGCCGCTGGAGAACCTCTCCAAGTACAGCTACAATGTCGTCGGCATCTACGAGCTGGGCAAGATTTCGGCGCGCGCCGCCTATAATTGGCGCAGCAAATATGTGCAGACCACGGCCGGCAACGGCACGGGCAGCCTGCCGATCTTCAACAAGGCGTTCGGCCAGCTCGATGCCTCGCTGACCTACAATGTCACGCCGCATTTCTCGCTGACGGTGGACGGGCGCAATCTGCTCAACACGCGGCTCACCACCTATTTCGGGCTCGACACCCGGCCGCGCGACGTGACGATCGACGACCGCCGCATCAGCGGCATCGCGCGGATCACCTTCTAGGAGCGGCGCGTCGCGGCGTGCTACCCTCTGGCACGGATGGTCGGGGCACGGCGCCCCGGCCATTCCAGAAAAGAACAGGGGTGAGGATGACGGATCATGGAAGAAATCCCGTGGCGGGCGCCGACGCTATGCCGCCCGCGCTGGAGCGGACACCCTGGGCGATGGCGCTCGCCATCGGCCTCTTCTTCCTGTGGGGCGTCGCCAACAATCTCAACGATGTCCTGATCGCGCATTTCAGGACGCTTTTTAAGCTTGGGGACTTTCGTTCGGGCCTGGTGCAGTCGGCCTTCTACTTCGGCTATTTCTGTTTCGCCACGCCCGCGGCGCTGACGATGCGCCGCTTCGGCTATCGCACGGCGGTGGTGACGGGGCTGGGGCTGTTCGGCGCCGGCGCGCTGCTCTTCTGGCCCGCCTCGCGGCTGCTGAGCTATGGCTTCTTCCTCTTCGCGCTGTTCGTGATTGCGAGCGGCCTGGCCTTTCTCGAGACCGCCGCCAACCCGATGGTGGCCGCGCTCGGGCCGCGCGAGACGGCCGAGCAGCGGCTCACGCTTGCCCAGGCCTTTAATCCGCTCGGCTCGATCGCGGGGGTGGCGCTCGGCCTGATGCTGATCCTCTCGGACGAGACCCGCAGCGTGACCGCGCAAGCGGCGGCGGTGCGGCTGCCCTATCTGCTGATCGCGGGCGTTACCTGGCTCTGGGCGCTCCTGTTCCTGCGGATGCGCTTTCCGGCGGTGGCGACGGCGGGCGCCAGCGCCGAGGAGCGCGCGCCCGGCGCCTATCGCGCCTTGCTGCGCCGCCCCGCCTATTGCGCGGGGGTGGCGGCGCAATTCTTCTATGTCGGCGCGCAGGTGGGGATTTGGAGCTATCTGATCCGCTACGCCACGGCCGCGCTGCCGGAGATTGGCACGCGCCATGCGGCCTGGCTGCTCACCCTCTCGCTGGCGCTGTTCATGGCCGGGCGCTTCCTCGGCGCGGCGCTGATGGCGCGGCTCTCGGCGGCGCGGCTGATGCTGGCCTTCGCGCTGATCGACGCGGGGCTGTGCCTGGTGGCGACGCTTGCCGGCGGCGGGCTCGGCGTCGCCGCGCTGGTCGCGTCCAGCGCCTTCATGTCGATCATGTATCCCGCCATCTTCGTGCTGACGCTGCGCGGCCTCGGTCCGCTCACCAAGCCGGCGGCCTCGCCGATCGTGATGGCGATCATCGGCGGCGCGGTGCTGACCGCGCTGATGGGGCTGATTTCGGATCGGAGCGGCGCGATCCGCTGGGCGATGCTGGTGCCCGCCTTCTGCTTCCTTGTCGTCGCGGCCTTCGCCCGCCACGCTGATCGCGCCGGAGCCCGGGCATGAGCGGCCTCGGTCCCGCGCTGCCGCGGCTGGGCATGGGCACCGCCGCGATCGGCAATCTCTACCGCCCGATCGGCGATGCCGAGGCGGAGGCGACGGTGGCGGCGGCGCTCGAGGCCGGCATCGGCTATTTCGACACGGCGCCGCATTACGGCTTCGGCCTGGCCGAGGCGCGGCTCGGCCGCGCGCTGGCCGGGCGCGGCGATGTCCTCGTCTCCACCAAGGTCGGACGGCGGCTGGTGCCGACCAGCGACCCCGCCACCACCCGGCACGGCTTTGCCGAGGCGCTGCCCTATGAGCCGGTGTTCGATTACACGGCCGATGGCGTGCGCCGCTCCTTCGAGGACAGCCTCGGCCGGCTGCGGCGCGATCGGGTCGATCTGCTGCTCGCGCACGATCTCGGCGCGCTCACCCATGGCGCGGACCATGCGGCGCGGCTGCGGGAGTTTCTGGATGGCGGCTATCCCGCGATGCGCGCGCTGCGCGACGCCGGGCTGACCCGGGCGATCGGCATCGGCGTCAACGAAATCGCCATCTGCCTCGAACTGATCGACCGGGTCGAGCTGGATGTGATCCTGCTCGCCGGGCGCTACAGCCTGCTCGATCGCGCCGCCGCCGAAACGCTGCTGCCGCGCTGCGCCGCGCGTGGCATCCGCGTCATCATCGGCGGGCCATATAATAGCGGCATCCTCGCCCGCCCGCTCGCCGAGGCGGACCAGCTCTTCTTCGATTATGCGCCGGCGCCGGCGCCGCTGATCGCGCGGGCGCGCGCGCTCGAGGCGCTGTGCCGGGGCTGCGGCGTGGCGCTGCCCGCGGCGGCGCTGCAATTCCCGCTCACCCATCCGGCCGTCGCCTGCGTGATCCCCGGTCTCGCCGGCGCCGCCGAGGTGGCCGAGACGATCGCCCGCATGGCGGCGCCGATCCCGCCCCATTTGTGGTCCGCGCTGCAAGAGGAGCCCGCGTGAATACCGGTGACCGACTGATCCTGCTGCACGAGGACGACAATGTCTATGTGGTCGTGCGGCCCGTCGAGAGCGGCGATCCGCTGATCGTGGGCGGCGCCACCATTCCCGCGCGCGAGGGCATCACCGTGGGCCACAAGGTGGCGCGGCGCCCGCTCGCGGCGGGCGAGCGGGTGATCAAATATGGCGCGCCGATCGGATCGATGACGCAGGACTGCGCCGCTGGCGAATGGGTCCATATGCACAATATGAAAAGCGACTATATCGCCGCTCATCTGCGCGACGCCGCCGGGGACGCGTCATGATCTCGGGCTATCTCCGCGCCGATGGCCGCAAGGGCATCCGCAATGTCGTCGCCGTCGCCTATCTGGTCGAGTGCGCGCATCATGTGGCGCGGCGGATCGTCGATGCGGCGGACCATCCCGATGTCCATCTCATCGGTTTTCCGGGCTGCTACCCCAATGCCTATGCCGGGCGCGTGATGGAGGCCGTGGCCACCCATCCCAATGTCGGCGGGGTGCTGCTCGTCTCGCTCGGCTGCGAGAGCTTCAACCGCGAGCGGCTGCGCGAGGCGATCGCCGCGAGCGGGCGGCCGGTCGAGCTGCTGGTGATCCAGGAGGCGGGCGGCACCGCCGCCACCATCGCCGCCGGCCGCGCCGCCGTCGCCCGGCTCCAGGCCGCCGCCGACGCCGCGCCGCGCGCGCCGATGGCGGTGGACGAGCTGGTCGTGGCGACGATCTGCGGCGGCTCGGACGGCACCAGCGGCATCACCGCCAATCCCGCGGTGGGGCGGGCCTTCGATCGCCTGGTGGCGGAGGGCGCAACCTGCATCTTCGAGGAGACGGGCGAGCTGGTCGGGTGCGAGACGATCATGGCCGATCGCGCGATCACGCCCGCGCTCGGCGCCGAGATCGAGGCCACGGTCGCCAAGGCCGAGCGCTATTACACCATCATGGGCTTTGGCAGCTTCGCGCCCGGCAATGCCGAGGGCGGGCTCACCACCCAGGAAGAAAAATCGATGGGCGCCTATTCCAAGTCGGGCGCCTCGCCGATCAGCGGCATCCTCAAGCCCGGCGACCGCGCGCCGAGCGGCGGCCTCTATCTGCTGGACGTGGTGCCCGATGGCGAGCCGCGCTTCGGCTTCCCGAACATCTCGGACAATGCCGAGATCGTGGAGCTGATCGCCTGCGGCGCGCATCTCACGCTGTTCACGACCGGGCGGGGTTCGGTGGTGGGCTCCGCGATCGCGCCCGTCATCAAGATCTGCGCCAATCCCGAAACGGCGCGCCGGCTGGCCGCCGACATGGACATCAACGCGGGCCGCATCCTGGAAGGCGAGGCCAGCCTGGACGATCTCGGCCACGAGATTCATGCCCGCGTGCTCGCCGTCGCCGCCGGCGAACGGACCGTTTCGGAAGCCTTGGGCCATCGCGAGTTCATCCTCACCTACAAGGCGTTCGAGCCGATCGGCCCGGCCTGTCTGCCGCGCCGCGCGGGAGCCATGGCATGAGCGGGCGGCTCGCCGGCAAGACCGCGCTGATCACGGCGGCGGGGCAGGGCATCGGCCGCGCCGCCGCGCTGCGCTTCGCGGCGGAAGGCGCGCGCGTGATCGCCACCGATGTCGATCCCGCGCTGCTGGAGGGGCTGGACGGCTGCGAGCAGGCCCGGCTCGATGTCACCGATGCCGAGGCCATCGCGGCGATCGCCGAGCGGCTCGGCGCGGTCGACGTGCTGTTCAACGTCGCCGGCTATGTCCATGCCGGCACCATCCTCGACTGCGACGAGCGCGCCTGGGCCTTTTCGCTCGATCTCAACATGACCGCCATGTACCGCATGATCCGCGCCTTGCTGCCGGCCATGCTGGCGCGGGGCGGTGGCTCGATCGTCAACGTCTCGTCGATCGCAAGCTCGGTCAAGGGCATCCCCAACCGCTTCGCCTATGGCGCCACCAAGGCGGGGGTGATCGGGCTGACCAAGGCGGTGGCAGCCGATTTCGTGGGCCAGGGCGTGCGCTGCAACGCGATCTGCCCCGGCACCGTCGACTCGCCCTCGCTCCAGCAGCGGCTGCACGACACCGGCGATTATGCGGCGGCGCGCGCCCAGTTCATCGCGCGCCAGCCCATGGGCCGGCTCGGCACGCCCGACGAGATCGCCGCGCTCGGCCTCTATCTCGCGTCCGACGAGAGCGGCTTCACCACCGGCGCGGTGCATGTCGTCGATGGCGGCTGGGTGAATTGACGATGGCCGCCACCACGCCGCACCGCCATGTGCTGCTGCTCGATCTGGTCGAGGATGCGGACGCCATCGCGCGCTACGAGGCGTGGCACGCCGCCGGCGCGGTGCCGGCCGCGGTGGTGCGCAGCATCCGCGCGGCGGACATCACCGCCATGGACATTTACCGGCGCGGCACGCGGCTGGTGATGGTGATGGAGACGGGGCCGCGCTTCGATCCCGCCGCCAAGGCGGCCGCCGATCGGGCCAACCCCGATGTGCGCGCCTGGGAGACGCTGATGGATGGCATGCAGCGCCCGCTCGGCGATGCGGAGCCGGGCGTGAAGTGGCAGGCGACCACGCGCATCTTCAGCCTGGCGGAACAGCCCGGCGAGACGGGAGACCAGCCATGATCGGACGACGCGACCTGATGACCGCGGCGGCGCTCGCGCCCGCGCTGGCCGGCGCGGCGCGCGCGGTGGCCCCCGGCGCGGCCGGCCCCTTCACCGCCGACTGGGGCTCGCTAGCGGCCGGCTATCGCGTGCCCGACTGGTTCCGCGACGTAAAGTTCGGCATCTGGTCGCACTGGTCCGCGCAATGCGTGCCCGAATTCGGCGACTGGTATGGCCGGCTCATGTATATCCAGGGCCATCCCTTCTACGAGCATCATCTGCGCACCTATGGCCATCCCTCGCGCACGGGCTTCATGGAGATCGAGAATCTCTGGAAGGCCGAGCATTGGGAGCCGGAGCATCTGATCGGCCTCTACAAGAAGGCGGGCGCGCGCTATTTCACCAGCCTCGCCTGCCATCACGACAATCTCGACACGTTCGACAGCCGCCACCACGCCTGGAACACGCTGCGGGTGGGGCCGAAGCGCGATATCGTCGGCACCTGGGAGAAGCTGGCCCGCGCCGAGGGGCTGCGCTTCTGCGTGTCCAACCACAGCTCGCACAGCTGGCACTGGTACCAGACCGCCTATGGCTATGACACGCACGGGCCCGAGGCGGGGCGGCGCTACGATGCCTTCGGGCTCCGCGCGGATCAGGGCCGGGGCCAATGGTGGGACGGGCTCGATCCCCAGGCGCTCTATAACGGCCCCTATTTCGTGCCGCCCGCCGGCCTGACCAGCGAGAAGGCGATGAACGCGTGGCACGATGCCCGCGACGGCCAGTGGATCGAATATGCGCCGCCCGGCGCGCGCGGCGTGGCCTATGTCGCCAAATGGCTGGCGCGGCAGCAGGATCTTGTCGGCCGCTACCGGCCGGACATGGTCTATCTGGATGATTTCCAGCTGCCTTTCGGCACCGTCGGGCTGGAGGCGGTGGCGCATTATTATAACAGCGCGGTGGCGTGGCACGGCACGCCCGACGTGGTGATCACCGCCAAGCAGCTCACCGCCTTCCAGCGGGCCGGCATGGTCGAGGATCTGGAGCGCGGCTTCGCCGCCGACATCAAGGCCGAGCCGTGGCAGACCTGCACCTGCATCGGCAACTGGCATTATGATCGCGCGCTGTTCGAGCGGCACGGCTATAAGAGCGCCAAGACGGTGGTGCAGCGGCTGTGCGATGTCGTGTCCAAGAACGGCAATCTGCTGCTCAGCATCCCGATGCGCGCCGATGGCACGATCGACACCGACGAGGAGGCGATCCTCGCCGATCTCGCGCGCTGGTTCGCGATCAACGGCGAAGGCATTTACGGCACCCGGCCCTGGCGGGTCTTCGGCGAGGGGCCGACGGTGCCGCCCGCCGGCATGTTCAGCGAGGATGCGATCAAGCCCTTCACCGCGCGCGACCTGCGCATCACGGCGGGGCGTGGCGGGCTGAACCTCTTCCTGCTGGAATGGCCGCAGGCGGAAACGGTGATCGCCTGCCTCGGCCGGCGCGGCACGGGCGGCGGGGTGATCGAGCGGGTGACGCTGAACGGGGGCGGCGCCATTCCCTTCGTGCAGGACGAGGCCGCGCTCCGGCTGACGCTGCCCGCCGCGCCCGCAGGCGGCTTCGTGCCCGGCCTGCGGATCGAGGGCCGCGGGCTCGCCTGAGCGGGCGGCGGCTCAGCCGAGCCGGTAGAGGCGCGCGGCGGTGCCGCCGAACACCGCCGCGCGCGCCGGCTCCGGGATCAGCGCGCGCGCCGCGGCCAGCCAGCCGCCATAGTCGCCCGCGAGCAGCAGCACCGGCCAGTCGCTGCCCCAGAGCAGCCGGTCCGGGCCGAACAGCGCGTACAGATGCCCGACCGGCTCGGCCAGATCGGCGGTGCGCCAATCCGCCGCCGCCTCGGTGACGAGCCCCGAAAGCTTGCAGGCGAGCTGCGGCTGGGCGGCCAACCGCGCCATGTCGTCCGCCCAGCCGGCATAGGCGCGGCCCGCAATGTCGGGCTTGGCGCCATGATCGATGACGATGGCGAGATCGGGGTGGCGCGCCGCCAGTTCGGCCAGCGCCGGCAGATGGGCCGGGCGGATCAGCGCATCCAGCACCAGCCCGTGCGCGGCCATCGCCGCGAAAGCCGGCGCCAGCGCGGGCTGGAGCATCCAGTCCGGCGCGAGATCCTGCATCATCGGCCGCAGACCCTTGATCCACGGGTCGGCCGCGCGCGCGGCGATGCGCGCGGGCGCGTCCGGGGCGGCGAGATCCTCCCAGCCCACCACCCCGGCGATCCAGGGCAGGCGCGCGGCCAGCCCGGCCAGCCAGTCGGTTTCGGCGCGGCTCGGCTGGGCCTGGACGAGCACGGCCGCCTCCACGCCATGCGCGGCGAGGCAGGCCTGCGCCTCGTCCGCCGTCACATCGCGATGGATGCGCGGCAGCGCCGCCGTCGGCCAGGCGTGCCAGGCATGGCCGAGCGACCAGAGATGGAGATGCGCGTCGATCAGCACCGCCGCCGCCTCCGGTTCAGGCCAGCGGCGCGTCGTCCAGCGGGTGCCAGGCGGCCACCGTCTGGCGCTGGGTGCCGAGCCCCGCGATCTCCAGCTCCATCACGTCGCCCGGTTTGAGGAAGATGGGCTCGGGGGTCTTGCCCTCGCCGACGCCCGGCGGCGTGCCGGTGATGAGCAGATCGCCGGGATAGAGCGTCACATAGTCGCTCACATAGGCGATCAGCTGGCGCAGCGTGAAGATCATGGTGCGGGTATTGCCCGTCTGCATCCGCGTGCCGTTGACGTCCAGCCGCATGTCCAGCGCCTGCGGGTCGGCGATCTCGTCCGGCGTCACCAGCCAGGGGCCGACCGGGCAGAAGCTGTCATGCCCCTTGCCCTTGCTCCACTGGCTGCCGCGCTGCTTCTGGTTGAAGCGCTCCGACACGTCGTTCACCAGCACATAGCCCGCGACATGATCCAGCGCCGCGTCCTCGCTAATGTTGCGGCAGGTCTTGCCGATGATCACGCCAAGCTCGACTTCCCAGTCGCTATGCGTGCTGTTCTTGGGCAGCATCACCTCGTCGTTCGGCCCGGTCAGGCTCGACAGCGCCTTCATGAACATCACCGGCTCGGTGGGAATGGGGAGGCCGGACTCCTTGGCATGGTCCGCATAGTTGAGGCCGATGGCGACGATCTTGCCGATGCCCTTCACCGGCACGCCCAGGCGCGGCGTGCCCTCCACCAGCGGCAGCGTCGCGGGATCGGCGCCGCGCGCGGCGGCCAGCGTCGCGGGGGTGATGTCCTCGACCAGCGCCGAAAGATCGCGCAGCCGGCCCTCGCCGTCGATCAGACCGGGCCGTTCGGCACCACGCGATCCGTAGCGGCAGAATTTCATGCGATATCGTCCTTGGCTGGGAGCGGAAAACCGAGCCAGCGCAGGAAAATAGCGCGCTTGCCGGGGCGGTGCGCCGGTTCTAGGAACCCCCTGTGATGACGTCAACGGCGACCCTCGCTCCGTCCGGCGCGCTCCGCGCCCGCCCGATCCCGCGCGCATGAAGGCCGCCTCGGCGCTGGATTATCGGGCGCTCGCCCGGCGCCGCCTGCCGCCCTTCCTGTTCGAATATATCGATGGCGGCTCCTATGCCGAGGTGACGCTGCGGCGGAACGTGGCCGAGCTGGAGCGGATCGCGCTGCGCCAGCGCGTGCTCACCGATGTCTCGACGATCGATCTCTCCACCAGCCTGTTCGGCGAGGCGATGGCGATGCCCGTCGGGCTCGGGCCGATCGGCCTGGCGGGGATGAACGCGCGGCGCGGCGAGCGCCAGGCGGTGCGCGCGGCCGAGGCGGCGGCCATCCCTTTCGCGCTCTCCACCGTCTCCTGCTGCCCGCTGGCCGAGGTCGCCGCCGCCGCGACGCGGCCCTTCTGGTTCCAGCTCTACATGATCCGCGATCGCGGCTTCATGGAGAGCCTGCTCGACGCGGCGCGGGCGGCGGGCTGCACCACGCTGATCTTCACCGTCGACATGCCGCTGCCCGGCGCGCGCTATCGCGACGTGCATTCGGGGCTTGCCGGCGCGCCCGGGCTGCGGGGCGATCTGCGCCGCGTCTGGCAGGGCGTCACCCATCCGCGCTGGGCCTGGGATGTCGGCGTGCGCGGCCGGCCGCACCAGCTCGGCAATGTCGCGCCGGTGCTCGGCCGCGATAGCGGGCTCGAGGATTTCCTCGGCTGGATGAAGGCCAATTTCGATCCCTCGGTGACCTGGCGCGATCTGGAGTTCATCCGCGCGCGCTGGGACGGGCCGCTGCTCATCAAGGGCATTCTGGATGCCGAGGATGCACGCGCGGCGGTGGCGCTGGGGGCGGACGGGATCATCGTCTCCAACCATGGCGGCCGCCAGCTTGATGGCGTGCCCGCCACCGTCACCGCGCTGCCGGCGATCGTCGAGGCGGTGGCCGGGCGGATCGCGGTGCTGGCGGATGGCGGGGTGCGTTCGGGGCTGGACGTGGTGCGCATGCTCGCGCTCGGCGCGCAGGCGGTGCTGCTCGGGCGCGCCTGGGTCTATGCGCTGGCGGCGGCGGGCGAGGCGGGGGTCGCGCATATGCTGCGCATCATCGAGGCGGAGATGCGCATCGCCATGGCGCTGACCGGGCGCACGCGCATCGCCGATATCGATCGCACCTGCCTGGTGGAAGGCTGAGCGCCGCCGCGCCCCGCCGGTCCGCCGGCGCGACGACCTGACCGAAACGACCGTCGCCTCCGCACGTTACCCGGCAAAAGCGGAGGAGCGCGCCATGGCCCGATATTTGGTAGCCGATCAGATCGCCGACACGCTGCACGCGCTGGGCGTGCGCCGCATCTACGGGGTGGTGGGCGATTCGCTGAACGGCCTCACCGACGCGCTGCGGCGCAAGGGCCAGATCGAGTGGATCCATGTCCGCAACGAGGAGGCGGCCGCCTTCGCCGCCGGTGCCGAGGCGCATCTCACCGGCAGCATCGCCGTTTGCGCGGGCAGTTGCGGGCCGGGCAATCTCCACCTCATCAACGGCCTCTATGATTGCCATCGCAGCCGCGTGCCGGTGCTGGCGATCGCCGCCCATATCCCCACCGCCGAGCTGGGCAGCGGCTATTTCCAGGAGACCGATCCCAACCACCTGTTCGCGCAATGCAGCCATTATGTCGGCCCGGTCGCCACCGTGTCGCAGATCGGCCGCACGCTCGACATCGCGCTCCGCGAGGCGATCGGCAAGCGCGGCGTGTCGGTGGTGGTGATCCCCGGCGATGTCGCGCTGGCCGAAACCGAGCCGCGTAGCGAGACGCGCTGGATCGCCCCCGCCGCGCCGGTGGTGCGCCCCGCCGAGCCCGAGCTGGACGCGCTCGCCGCGCTGCTCGCGGGGGGCAAGAAGGTGGCGATGCTGTGCGGCGCGGGGTGCGCGGGCGCGCATGACGAGATCGTCGCCCTGGCGGACCGGCTGAAGGCGCCGGTGATCCATGCCATGCGCGGCAAGGAGCATGTCGAATACGACAATCCCTTCGATGTCGGCATGACCGGGCTGATCGGCTTTTCCTCCGGCTACCACGCGATGATGGCGTGCGACACGCTGCTGATGCTGGGCACGGACTTCCCCTATCGCCAATTCTACCCGACCGAGGCCAAGGTGGCGCAGGTCGATCTGCGGCCCGAAAATCTCGGCCGGCGCACGCGGCTGGACCTGGGTCTGGTGGGCGACGTCAAGGCGACGGTGGCGGCGCTGTTGCCGCGCCTGCGCCCGAACGAGGATCGCGCCTTTCTCGACAAGGCGCTCGACCATTACCGCAAGGCGCGGGGCGAGCTGGACGCGCTCGCCACGGGCACGCCGGGGCGGCGGCCGATCCACCCGCAATATCTGGCCCATGTGCTGGACGAGGTGGCCGCCGACGACGCCATCTTCACCGTCGATGTGGGCACGCCCGTGGTGTGGGCGGCGCGCTATCTGCGCATGAACGGTCGTCGCCGGCTGCTGGGCTCCTTCACCCATGGCTCGATGGCCAACGCGCTGCCGCAGGCGATCGGCGCGCAGGCGGCGCACCCCGGGCGGCAGGTGATCTCTTTCTCGGGCGATGGCGGCTTCGCCATGCTGATGGGCGAGTTCCTCACCCTCACCCAGATGCGGCTGCCGGTGAAGCTGGTGGTGCTGAACAATGGCACGCTCGGCTTTGTCGAGCTGGAGATGAAGGCGGGCGGCTTTCTGGATACGGGCACGGCGCTCACCAATCCCGATTTCGCCGCCATGGCGCGGGCCGCGGGCGTGCATGGAACGCGGGTGGAGGATCCCGCCGATCTCGCCCCCGCGCTGCGCGCCGCGCTGGCGCATGACGGGCCGGCGCTGGTCGATGTCGTCACCAACCGCATGGAGCTGGCGATGCCGCCCAAGACGACGCTCGATCAGGCCAAGGGCTTCGGCATCTACATGGCCAAGGCGATCATGAACCATCGCGGCGACGAGATCGTCGAGCTGGCGCACAGCAATCTCTGGCGGTGAGCGGCGGCGCGGTTCAATCGGTGAAGAGCGTGGCGTGCACCGGCAGCAGCGCCGCGCCGATCGTGGTGGCGAGGCCGCCCAGCTCCGAGACGAGGATCTGGGGCGGGCCCTTGCGATGGCCACCGATCCGCATCGCGCGCGGCTCGATCGCGGCGGCGAGCCGGTGGAGGATGGGGCGCGGCAGCGGACTGGAGAGGACGAAGGCGCCTGGATCGATCCAGGCCAGGCCCCAGCTCATGATCCGCGCCAGCTGCCGCCCCGCGCGCGCCACCCAGGCGTCGATCGTCGCCTGATAGGCGTCCAGCCGCTCGTCGAGATCGATCAGGCTGTCGACCGGGCAGCCGGCGGCGCGCAGCGTCGCGAGCAGGTCCAGCGTCGAGGGGCGCGGCCGCTCGATCGGATAGAGCGTGCCGATCTCGCCCGCGCTCGCCATCTCGCCGCGCATCAGCCGGCCCTCGTTGATGATGCCGGCGCCGATGCCGTGGCCGAGCAGGATCACCACCGCCGTTTCGCAGCGCTGCATCAGCCCGCCGCGGTAGAACTCCGCCAGCGCCGCCGCATTGGCGTCATTCTCGATCCACACCGGATGGCCGAAGGCTTCCTCGAACAGGGCGGCGAGTTCGATCCCGCGCCAGCCCGCAAGGCTGTCCACGGTGGAGCGGCGGCTGCCGTCGCGCGAGAGGGACGGCCCCGGCACCCCGACGCCGATGCCGAGCAGCCGGTTGCGCTCCGCCATGCGGTGCAGCTGGCGTCGCACGGTCCGCGCGAAGACGAGCGGATCGGGGCTGTCGAACGGCTCGGCGGCCTGGTCGATGAGTCCGCCCGCATAATCCACCAGCGCCACCTCGATCAGCCCGCGATGCACGGTGGCGCCCAGCGCATAGCCGGCGCCGGCGGCGATCCTCAGCGGCGTCGCCGGCCGGCCGCGCTGGCCGGGCGCGTCGCTCGTGGCTTCCTCGATCAGGCCATGGGCGATGAGATGCGCCGAGAGCCGCGTGAGCCGCGCGTTGCTGGCGCCCAGCGCATCCGCCAACCGGCCTCGGGGCAGCGGGCCATGGCGGCGCAGATGGCGCAGCAGCCGCTTCTCATCCTCTTCCAACTGGATCATCCGCCGCCGGCCCGCCTTTCTGCAAGGTTCTGATAAGCGGATTTATTTTCACCGAAAAGAATAAAAACCGTCATCCCCGGCGGGCAGAGGGCGCGCACCACAGGGCTAATCAGGGGGCAGGGCATGAACACGGTCTGGATGCGGGCGGGATGCGCGGTGCTGGCGCTGACGGCGGCGGCGACGCAGGCGCAGGCGCAGGCGCAGGGGAGCGCCCCCGAAGCCGGCGACGCGGCGGCGGCGCCCAGCGCCGCGCGCGACACGCCGGGCACCGCCGGTGCCGCGCCGGGCGACATCATCGTCACCGGCTCGGCGCGCGCGCAGCGCCGCTTCGATGTCTCCTATGCGGTCAATTCGCTGGGGCAGAACGACGTCCAGAAGCTGGCCCCGATCAACTTCGCCGATCTGCTCGGCCAGCTGCCCGGCTTCCAGGTGGAATCGACCGGCGGCGAGGTGCAGAACATCTATCGCCTCCGTGGCCTGCCGAGCGATGGCGGCCTCGTCACCTTCCAGCAGGACGGCCTGCCGCTGTTCCACGAGAATGACGGCAATTTCTTCCGGGGCGACGATCTCAACCGCTTCGACCTGATGACCGACCGGATCGAGGTGGTGCGCGGCGGCCCGGCGCCGGTCTATGCCAGCTATGCGGCGGCGATCGTCAACTCCATCACCGTCAGCGGCACCGATACGCCGCGCGGCAAGGCGCAGATCACGCTCGGCGATACCGGCCTCTACCGGCTCGATGCCTATCAGGCCGGCCCGCTCGGCGGGGATACCTATTATGCGATCGGCGGCTTCATCCGCCAGCATGACGGCTATCGCGACAATGGCTTCCCCAATGATCGCGGCGGGCAGATCCGCGCCAATATCCGCCATCAGTTCAGCAATGGCTCGCTCCGGATCACGGCGAACTACCTAAACGATCACAACGTCTTCTATCTGCCGATCCCGACCGCGGATCCGCGCGACCCGAGCCGCTCGCTCAATCCCTACATCAACTATTTCGACGGCACGCTGAACAGCCCGGCGCTGCGCGACGCGACGATCAAATATCGCGACGGCGCCGGCGTGCTGCAGAGCCGTCAGGCCGATCTCGCCAATGGCCGCCACACCGAATATGGCAATATCGGGCTGCAATATGATATCGATCTGGATGGCTGGAAGATCGCGGTGAAGGGCGGCTACACCAAGGGCCGGCTGCACTTCAACGCCTTCTACTCCACCTCCAACCCGGTCGACGCGACGAGCTTTGCCGCCTCCTATCTCACCGCCGCCCGCGCCGCCTTCGGCGCCGGCGTCACGCGGCTCGGCTATGCCATCGCCGGGGGCGGCGCCGCCTATGATCCGGCCAGCGCCTCGGGGCTGGTCCTGTCCGGCCAGTTCCGCGATGTCAGCTCGCGCTTCTATTCGGGTCAGGGCGATATCAGCGTGACGCGCTCGGCGGTGACGGGCTTCGGCACGCACGATCTCCGCGTCGGCCTCTATGCCAGCGCCTATGGCGAGAGCAATTTCGCGGCCTATCAGGATTATCTGATCGAGCTGGCGGGCAAGCCGCGCACGCTGGACCTGATCGCCTATGGCGCCGGCGGGCAGGCGCTGGGCCGCGTCACCGACAATGGCGTGCTGCGCTACACCACCACGCTCAACCAGGGCGATACCGACGCGACGATGATCGCCTTCTACGCCAATGACAGCTGGGAGGTGGTGCGCGGACTGCGCATCGATGCCGGCATCCGCCACGAACGCTACAGCTTCAAGGGCTATGCGCTGCCCACCACCCAGCTCAATCTTGGCGATCCCACCACGCTCGCCGACGATACCACCCGCGCCTTCACCGGCCAGGTGATCAACGCCAAGCTCAAGCCCGACATCACCAACTGGACGGCGGGCGTCAATTACGACCTGACGCGGCATCTCGGCATCTATGGCCGCGCGTCGCATCTCGAGACGCCGCCCTCGACCCAGGTGACCTATACGATCGCGCCGACCATCCTCACCACCAAGGCCAATCAGTATGAAGTGGGGCTCAAGGCCGCGTTCGGCCGTTCCTATCTGTACCTGATCGGCTTCTACACAAAATATGATCCGCTCAACGCCTCGTTCGTGGCCTTCAACCCGACCACGGGCCGCAACGACCAGTCGGTGCCCTTTATCGGCCAAGCCAGCATCAAGGGGGTGGAGATCGACGGCAATGTCCAGCTGACGCGCGGCCTGTCGATCACCGGCGCGCTGACGCTCAGCGATCCCAAGTACAAGAATCTCGCCAACAGCGCGGGCGCCGATCCTTCCGCCGTCAACGGCAACCAGATCGTGCGCGAACCCAAGATCTACGGCAATGTCCGCCCCAGCTACAGCTTCGCGCTGGGCGCCAACCGGATCGAGATCTATGGCCGCTACGATTATATGGGCAAACGCTATGTCGACCTGTTCAACAACACCGCGCTGCCGGCCTTCGGCACGGTCGGCGCGGGTGTGACGGCGCGGCGCGGCGGCTGGCAGCTCCAGATCGTGGGCGACAATCTGTTCGACGCCCATGGCCTGACCGAGGGCAATACGCGCACCGACCAGCTCAGCGGGCAGGGCAGCGCCAACGCCATCTACGGCCGCCCCATTTTCGGCCGCAATCTGCGCTTCGTGCTCGGCTACGCCTGGTGAGGGCGCGGCGTGGCGTGACGGCGGCGGCGCTGGCGCTGGCGCTGATGGCCATGGCGGCGACAAATGCGGCGGCGGCGGAGACGCCGCTTTCCCCTTCGGCGCCGCTCGCCGACCGCCAGGCCGAGGAGATGGGGCAGGCGCTCTATCCGCGCGTGCGGGCGCTGGCCCGGCCGCCGGCGGCGGCGCGGCTGGCGCAGGCGGCCCCGCTCGCGACGCTGTTCGCCGGCCGCAGCGCGCGGCTGGCGGCGTGCGCGGCGACGGACGCGGCCTGCCGGATCGCCGCCGCGCGCTGGCCCGAGGCGGAGCGGGCGGCGCTGGCCCAGGCATCGGGCCAGGGCGCGCCGCTGGCCCGCGAACTGGAAGCGCTGGACGGCGTGCTCGCCGTCTATGGCCTGGGCGCGGCGTCGCGCTATCCCAAGATCGACGGCCCCGTCTTCGCGGCCGACAGCGCCGATTTCGCCGACAGCCGCGCGATCGCGCTCATGACGGCACAGGCGGCGGGCTGGGGGGCGCCGGATACGCTGTCGGGCAGCCTCGGCCTCGCGCTCGCGCTGCTCGACGCCAATGGTCGAGACGAGGCGATCCGCTTCGCGCCGCTCGACGCGCGCGAGAATGCCGGCGCCGCGGCGCGTGCGCGCCAGACCGCCTGGTCACGCTATCGCTTCACCGCGCTGATCGTGCCCGGCGTCGGCCCGGAGGACATGGCGAGCGCGATCAGTTCGCGCAGCCTGTTCCACGCCACCTTGGCGGCGCAGCGCTTCAAGGCGGGCTGGGCGCCGCTGATCGTGGTGAGCGGCGCCGCCGTGCATCCGCGCGGCACGCGCTTCGTGGAGGCGGTGGAATTGCGGCGCGTGCTGGTGGAGCGGTTCGGCGTGCCCGCCTCGGCGATCGTGCTCGAGCCCTATGCCCGCCACACCACCACCAATTTGCGCAACGCCAGCCGCCGCCTCGCCGCGCTCGGCGTGCCGCTGGACCGGCCGGCGCTGATCGTCACCGATGCCGAACAGAGCGCCTATATCGAAGGCCCGCGCTTCGTCGCGCGCAATGCGGAGGAGCTTGGCTACCAACCGGGCGCGATCGGGCGGCGCCTGTCGCGCTTCGATCTCGAATTCCGGCCGAGCGCCGCGTCGCTCGCCGCCGATCCGCGCGACCCGCTCGATCCGTGAGGCGGCTGCGCCCGCTCGCCGCGCTGGCCTTGCTGTCGGCCGCACCCGGGCGCGCCGCGCCCGCCGATCTGGTCGATCCGCTGTTCGGCACGCTGGCCGATTTCGGGCAGCTTTCGCCGGCGGCGACCTCGCCCTTCGGCATGGTCGCGCTCGGGCCCGATACCGCGCCCGCCAATCATGCCGGCTATGACTATGCCGCCACGCGCCTGATCGGCTTCTCGCATACGCGCGGGGTAGGGGTCGGCTGCGGCGGGGCGGGGGGCGATCTGCTGGTGTCGCTCGACTATCAGGGCGCGCCCGCGCCGGCGGTGATGGACAAGGCCAGCGAGCGCGCGGCGGCGGGGCGCTACGCCATCCGCTATGGCGACGGCATCGCGGCGCAGATGACGGCGACGCGCGGCGCCGGCCTGCTCCGCTTCACCCTGCCGCATGCCGGGCGCGTGACGCTGCGGCTCGATCCCCGCCACAGCTATGCCCGGCGGCGATCCGCGCGCTGGCTGAGCGACGGCGCCGACGATCTCCGCGCCATGCTGGTGGCGGGCACGGTGTGCGACGCGGGCGCCTACCGGCTGTTCAGCGCCACCCGCATCCTGCACGACGGCCATGTCCTTGCGGCGGCGCTGACCGGCGAGGAGGAGGGGGTGCGGAGCGCCAGCTTCGCGGTGCGCGCGGGCGATACGGTGGAGCTGCGCACCGGTCTTTCCACCGTGGACGCGGCAGGGGCGGCGGCGGTGCGCGACGCCGAGCTTGGCCAGAGTCCGCTCGCCACGATCGCCGCCGGAACCCGCGCCGCGTGGAACGCCGCGCTCGGCCGGGTGCGGCCGGAGGGGCCCAAAGCGGCGCGCGCGCTCTTCTATTCGGCGCTGGCGCGGGTGTTCCAGAGCCCCGCCGCGATCGACGATCCCGATCGTCGCCATCGCGGCAGCGACGGCCGGATCGGCCGCTCCGCGCCCGGCGAGACGCGCTATGCCGGCTGGTCGCTATGGGACAATTATCGCACACAAATGCCGCTGCTGGCGCTGCTTCAGCCCGAACGCAGCGCCGATATCGCGCGGTCGCTCGTCGCCCTCTACGCCGCCGGCAAGCCGCGCTGGGCGACCGACAGCGAGCCCTTCCTCACCGTGCGCACCGAACATGCCGGCGTCGCGCTGCTGGACATGCGCCGCAAGGGCATCACCGGCTTCGATGCCGGCGCGGCGCTGGCCGGCATGGCGGCGGAGAGCGATCGCCTCGCCCGCGCCACGCCGGACGAGGCGATCGAGGCCGCCTATGACGATTGGGCGACCGCCGGCCTCGCCGCCGATCTGGGCGATACGGCGCTGGCGGCGCGCTTCGCGGCGCGGGCGCGCGCCTATCGGCCCGTCTGGCGCGCGGTGTTCGAGCGGCCGGGCGACGACGGCGATGTCGTCAAGGCCCGCGGCCTCTACCAGGGCACGGTGTGGCAATATCGCTGGGCGCCGGTGTTCGACCTGCCCTGGCTAACCGACACGCTGGGCCGCCCCCGGCTGCGCGCCGAGCTTGACCATTTCTTCGACGCCAATCTCTTCAACATGACCAACGAGCCCGACATGCAGGTGCCCTGGCTCTATGCCGGGCTCGGCGACGCGCAGCCGACCGCCGATCTGGTGCGGACCATCCTCACCCGGCCGATCGCGCATCCCTATACCAATGCCGGCAAGCGACCCCGCGCCTTTGTCGGGCCGAGCTTCGCGCTCGCGCCCCAGGGCATGGCGGACGGCATGGACGATGATGCCGGCGGCATGACGGGCTGGTACGTGTTCGCGACGCTCGGCCTCTATCCGCTGTTGCCCGGCGAACCCGATTATGTGGTGACGGTGCCCGCCTTCCGCCGCACGGTGCTGACGCTGGCGGGCGGCCGACGCCTCGTCATCCGCCGGCAGGGCCGGTACGATGGCGCGATCCTCGGCATGGATCTGAACGGCCGGCCGCTCGACGGCCCGCGCGTCTCGCATGCGGCGCTGCTGCGGGGCGGCGTTCTGACGGTGCGGACCGGCGCGGCGCGCCCCGCTGTCGCGCGATTGCAAGACATACCTGCTAGGGCTGGCAAGGATGAGCTCCCCTCCCCGACGCGCTGACGGACTGGCGCTGCTGGCCTATGCCAGCGGCAATTTCGGCAAGAATGTCCTCGCGTCCACCTTCGATTTCTTCCTTCTCTACCTGCTCACCGCGCGCTGGTCGGTGGCGCCGGCGGCGGCGGGGCTGGTGGTGATGCTCGGGCTGGTCTGGGACGGCGCCGCCAACCCGCTGCTCGGCCGGCTGATGGACCGCGCCGGCGGGGGGATCGACGGCTATCGCCGCGCGCTGCTGCTCGGCGCGCCGGCGGTGGGGCTGGCCTTCGCCATCTTCTTCCTCGCGCCCGACTGGCCGGCGGGGGCCATGCTCGCCTGGGCGCTGCTGCTGACGCTCGCCTTCCGCACCGCCTTCTCCTGGTGCGATGTCGCGCACAACGCGCTGATCGTGCCGGTGGCGCGGGGCCATCGCGCAACGCTCGTGTCGGGGCTACGCTACCTGTTCAGCTGCCTTGGCGCGCTCGCCATCGCGCGCGTGGCCACGCCCTTCCTCCAGACCGATCATCACGCCACGCGCGCCACGCTGGGGATCGCGGCGCTGGCGGCGCTGGCCTATGTCGGCACGCTGTGGCTTTCGGTGCTGTTCGTCCGCGCCGCGCCCATCGACACCGCGCCGCCGCACCCGGCGCTGGCGGCGACGATCGCACCGGGACGCGGCGGCGACGCGGCGCTGATCAGCCTGCTCGCGCTCGCCTTTCTCCAGGCGCTGACGCTGCCGCTCTTCGTCCGATCGCTCGCCTTCATCGCCGCCGATCTGCTCCACCGCCCCGCCTGGCTCGGGCTCGCGCTGACGCTCTTCTCCTTGGCGCAGGCGGCGGCGCTGCCGGGCTGGATGCTGCTGGCCCGCCGCCTCGCCACCCCGGCGGCGCTGGCGCTGGCCTTCGCGATCGCCGCGCTCGCCTTTGCCGTGGCGATGGTGGCGCCGGCCGCGCTGCTGCTCGCGATCGGCCTGTTCGGCATCGGCAATGCCGGGATCCAGATGCTGATCTGGGCGCTGCTGCCGGCGGCGGTGGAGCGGGCCGGCCCGCGACGCGAGGCTTTCTCGGTGGCGCTTTTCCTGTTGGCGCTCAAGGCCGGCGGCGGGCTGAGCGGCGCGCTGCTCGGGCTGGTGCTGAGCGTGCTCGGCTGGCGCGCCGCGGGCGGCTTCGCGGCGGGCGCGGGCGGTCTCTTCCTCGCCATCACCTGTCTCGTCCCGCTCACCGGCGCGCTGCTCTGCCTGCCGCTGCTGCGGCTGCATGCACGGATCGGCGCGGCACCGGCCCGGCGGCAGGCCGCCCCCGCCGGCCGCGTGCCCCACCCGCTCGCCGCGCGCGCCTGATCGCCGCACCGGTCCGGTCGCCCGGGCGCGGCACGCGCCGCCATGCGACGTTTTGCCGCCGCTCGCGTTCTCCGCCCCGCATGGTCATCACGACAGGAAGGACAGGTTCATGATCCGATCGCTGCTCATCGGCGCGCTGGCCGGCGCGCGTGCGCTCACCCCGCTCGCGGCGGTGGCGCAGGCGGCGCGGCGCGGTGCGCTGCCGCTGGATCATGGCGGCCCGGCGCTGCTCGCGCGCGGCCCGTTCGCCTGGGGCGCGCTGGCGCTGGCGGCGGGCGAGCTGGCGGGCGACAAGCTGCGCGACGCGCCCGACCGCGTGATCGCGCCCGGCCTCGCCGCGCGCATGACGACGGCGGCGCTCGCCGGTGCTGCGCTCGCGCCGCGGCGTCAGCGTGGCCCGGCCGCGCTCGCGAGCGCCGCCACCGCGCTGGGCGCCGCCTGGCTGACCTGGCGCCTGCGCCAGGCGGCGATGCGCCGCTTCGGCCAGGGAGTGACGGGGCTGATCGAGGATGGGCTGACGGTGGCCGGGAGCGCGCTGCTCGTGCGGAGCGCGCGCCGCTTATGATCGCTGACGGGGGGGCGCCGGTGCTGGCCGTATCGGGGCTGGCCAAGGCGCTGCCCGGCGGCCGGCGGCTGTTCGACGGGCTCGACCTCAATGTGCGGGCGGGCGAGCTGGTCGCGGTGATCGGCGAATCCGGGGCGGGCAAATCGACGCTGCTCAACATTCTCGCCGGGCTGGACGAGGCCGATCAGGGCGCGGTGGCGATCGCCGGCACCCCCCTCGGCCCGCTCGACGAGGCCGCGCGCACCCGCTTGCGGCGCGAACGCATCGGCTTCGTCTTCCAGGCCTTCCACATTCTGCCCTATCTCACGCTCGGGCAGAATGTGGCGCTGCCGCTGGCGCTGACCAATCCCGATGCGCGCCACGCCGCCGCCGCCGCGCGGGCGATGCTGGCGGCGGTCGGGCTCGAGGGGCGCGCCGAGGATTATGCGCGCGACCTGTCCGGCGGCGAGCTGCAGCGGGTCGCGATCGCGCGCGCGCTGGTGCATCGCCCGGCGCTGATCCTTGCCGACGAGCCGACCGGCAATCTCGATCCCGAAACCGCCGGGCGCGTGCTCGCACTGTTCGCCGGGGCGGTGCATGACGGCGAGGCGGCGGCGGTGATGGTGACGCACTCGCCCGCCACCGCCGCGATCGCGGACCGCGTGCTGACACTCACCGCGCGCGGCCTGGTGGACAAGAATGGCGGCTGAGCCGGGGATCGTCTCGGGCCGGCTGGCGCTGCGCTGGCTGATCCTGGGCGCCTGGCGCGCGCATCCCGCGCGGCTGGCGCTGACCGCGCTGGCGATCGCGGTGGGCGTGGCGCTGGGCTTCGCGGTCCATCTCGTCAATGGCTCGGCGCTCGCCTCGTTCGAGGGCGCGGTGACGGGCGTCAACGGCGCCGCCGCGCTCCAGATCCGCGCCGCGACGCCGCTCGGCTTCGACGAGACGCTCTACCCGCGCATCGCCACAGCGCCCGGCGTCGCGGATGCGAGCCCGGTGGTGCGGCTCGACGCGCAAATCGGCGCGGCGCGGCTCACCCTGCTCGGCCTCGACGTGATGCGCGCCGGCCCGATCACGCCCAGCCTGATCGGCGCGCACCCGACCGGGCCCGATGCGCGCGGCGACGGCCTGTTCGCGCCCGATGCGCTGTTCCTCTCGCGCGGGGTGCTGCGCGCCGCCGGCGTGCGCCTGGGCCAGCGGGTGACGGTGCGCGCGCGCGGCCGCGCCGTGCCGTTCCGCGTCGTCGGCACGCTGCCGGGGCAGGGCGAGCAGGCCATCGGCACGATCGACATCGCCGCCGCGCAGAGCCGCTTCGATCGACTGGGCCGGCTCGACCGGCTCGATCTCGCGCTGAGCGATCGCGCGCTGGCGGAGCGGGCGCTGCCGCCGCGTCTGCCGCCGGGGGTGATGCTGACGAGCGGCGCCACCCAGGCCGCGCAGGGCAGCGCGCTGTCGCGCGCCTATCGCGTCAATCTCGACATGCTCGCGCTCGTCGCCTTGCTCACCGGCGGTTTTCTCGTCTTCTCGGCGCAATCGCTGGCGGTCGCGCGCCGCCTGCGCGAATTCGCGCTGCTCCGCACGCTCGGCCTGCCGGCGCGACACATCATCGCCGCGGTGGTCGCGGAGGGGCTGGCGATCGGGCTGGTCGGCGGGCTGGCGGGGCTGGCCGCCGGCGCGGGGCTCGCCCGGCTGGCGCTGCGCTGGTTCGGCGGCGATCTCGGCGCGGGCTATTTCAGCGGCCAGACGGTGCGGCTGGTGGCGCAGCCGGGCGCGGCGGCCGGCTTCTTCGCGCTCGGCCTCGCGGCGGCGGCGCTCGGCAGCCTGTTGCCGGCGCGGATCGCGGCGCGCGCCGCCCCCGCCGCCGCGCTCAAAAATGCCGGCGATCTGATCGATCCGCGCGCGCCGGTGGCGTGGAAGCCGGCGCTGCTGCTGCTCCTCGCCGGCGCCGGGGTGGCGCTGCTGCCGCCGCTCTACGGCCTGCCCTGGTCCGGCTTTGCGAGCATGGCGCTGCTGCTGGCGGGCGGCGTGGCGGGGGTGCCCTGGCTGGCGCGGCGGCTGCTCGCGCCGTGGCGCGGCTCGGAGCGGCTCGGCGTCGCGCCCGGCCTCGCCTTGCGCCACCTCGCGGGCGCGCCTTCCGAGGCGGCGACCGCGCTGTGCGGCATCGTCGCCTCGACCGCGCTGACGATCGCCATGGCGACGATGGTGACGAGCTTCCGCGGCGCGGTCGACAGCTGGCTGGGCGATGTGCTGGCCGCCGATCTGTTCGTGCGTGCCGATCCCGCCTCCGGCTTCGACGCGGCGACGCGCGCGCGGCTGGCGACGATTCCCGGCGTGCGGCGGATCGCCTTCAGCCGCCAGCTGCCGCTTAGCCTGCGCCCCGATCGGCCGCCCGTCACGCTGATCGCCCGGCCGCTGGCCGGGGGCGCCGATCCGCTGCTGGTGCCGCTTGGGCAGCGCGTGCCGCCGGCGCCGGGCACCGCGCCGCTCTGGGTGTCGGAACCGGCGGCGCGTCTCTATGGCTGGCGGGCCGGCGATCGGGTGACGCTGCCGCTCGGCCCGGCGGCGCGCTTCACGGTGGTCGGCCTGTGGCGCGATTATGCGCGCCAGTCGGGCGCGCTGGTGATCGACGCCGATCGCTACCAGGCGCTGACCGGCGATGCGCTGCGCGACGAGGCGGCGATCCTGCTGGCGCCCGGCGCGCAGCCCGATCGCGTCGGCCAGGCGCTGCGGGCGCGGCTCGATCCCGCCACCCGCGACCAGATCGAGCTGAGCCGCCCGGCGGCGCTGCGCGGCTATGCGCTGGCGCTGTTCGACCGCAGCTTCGCCGTCACCTATGCGCTGGAAGCGGTGGCGATCCTGGTGGGGCTGGCGGGGGTGGCGGCCACCATGTCCGGCCAGACGGCGGCGCGGGCGCGCGAATTCGGGATGCTGCGCCATCTCGGCCTCGCCAAGCGCCAGATCCTGGCGATGCTGGCGCTGGAGGGGGCGCTGCTCGGCGCGGTGGGCGGGCTGGCGGGGATCGGGCTCGGCCTGGTGCTGGCGCAGGTGCTGATCCACGTCATCAACCCGCAGAGCTTCCACTGGACGATGGCGACGCGGCTGCCGGGCGGCACCATCGCGGGCATCGCGGCGGCGCTGATCGCGGCGGCGGCGGCGACGGCGGTGCTGGCGGGGCGACGCGCCACCGCGCGCGACGCGCTGCTCGCGGTACGGGAGGATTGGTGATGGCCCCGCGTCCGCGTCGCCACGCCCGGCTGCTCGCGCTCGCCGGCTTGCTGCTGGGCGCCGCAGCGCCTGCGCCCGCGCCCTATCCGGTGGTGCGGCCTGGCGCCGCCTTCGTCTTCCCCCGCGATCATGGCGCGCACCCCGCCTTCCGCACCGAATGGTGGTATGTCACGGGCACGCTCGCGCCCGAGCGCGGCGGTGCGCCGCTCGGCTTCCAGATCACCTTCTTCCGCGTCCGCCCCCGCATCGGCGAGGATCAGCCGAGCCGTTTCGCGCCGCGCCAGATCCTGCTGGCGCACGCCGCCTTGTCCGATCCCGCGCTGGGCCGGTTGCGCCATGCCGAGCGCGCGGCGCGCGCCGGCTTCGGGCTGGCCGGCGCCGCCTTGGGCGATGCCGATGTGCGGCTGCGCGACTGGCGGCTGCGGCGGCTGCCCGATGGGCGCTTCGTCGCCCATGTCGCGGGCGAGGGGTTCGCGCTCGATCTCGCCTTCCGCCCGCGCCAGCCGGTGCTGCTCGAGGGCGAGGGCGGCTATAGCCGCAAGGGGCCGCGGCCCGAGCAGGCGAGCTATTATTATTCGCTGCCCCAGCTGGCCGCCAGCGGCACCGTGACGCGCGACGGGCGCGCCACCGCCGTGACCGGCCGCGCCTGGCTGGATCGCGAATGGTCGTCGGACTATCTGGCCGGCGACGCGGCGGGCTGGGACTGGACCGGCCTCAACTTCGACGATGGCGGCGCGCTGATGGCCTTCCGCATCCGCCGGCGCGATGGCGGCGTGCTGTGGGCGGGCGGCAGCTATCGCGCGCGCGACGGCCGCGTCGCCCGGCTCGGACCCGGCGATCTCCGCTTCGATCCGCTGCGCCGCTGGCGCTCGCCGCGCAGCGGGGCCGTCTATCCGGTGGCGCAGCGCCTCTCGGTGCGGCTGCCGGGCGGGGTGCGACGCTGGGTGCTGACCCCCTTTTTCCCCGACCAGGAGCTGGACGCCCGCGCCGCCGGCATGCCCGTCTACTGGGAGGGCGCGGTAGCCACCCAGGGTGGCAGCGGCTATCTCGAGCTGACCGGCTATGTGGACCCGCTGCGGCTGTAGCGCCGGCCGGGACGGGCGCCGCTACGTAGTAAGGACAATTGCCGGCCGCCCTCCACCCCGCTAATGCGAATAAGTCGCACAAGCGGGGGAAGCTTGACATGTCGATCGGAACTCGGCTGCGCGCCGCCGCCCTTTCGCTCATCCTTATTCTGGCGGGAACGACGCGCGCCTGGGCGGGCGAGGGCATGTTTTCGCGCGCCTACACCACGGATCTCACGCCGGCCGGCCATTTCGAGCTGGAGCAGGTGGTGCGCACGCGCGAGGGGCGCGCCTTCGGCCAGTACGACGCCACCGATTTCCGCTCCGAGTTCGAATATGGCGTGACGGACAATTTCCAGGCCTCGCTCTATCTCAACACCAACCGTATGCATGCCACACGCACGTCGGACGATGACGACGAGCTTGGCCAGACCGGCTTCACCCGGCACAACTTCACCGTGCAGAGCGTATCGGCGGAGTTCGTCTACCGTCTGCTTAGCCCGTACAAGAACAGGCATGGCTGGGGCCTCGCCGTCTATCTCGAGCCCGAATATGATTTCCACGATCTTCATAACGGACTGCGCTACGCGCCCGGCACCTTCGCGCTGGAAACGCGCGTGATCGTCCAAAAGAACTTCATGGATGACCGGCTGATCATGGCCTATAATCTGGTGCTCGAGGCGGAGTCCATCCGTTTCGCGCATCAGCCAGACACAAATAGCGAACTCGACTGGAACAACGAGCTGGGCGTCACCTATCGTGTCGCGCCCAAGCTGTTCGTCGGGGCGGAGTTCCGGAATCATAACGAATACGGAAACTTCACCACGCATGAACATTCCGTCTTCTGGGCGGGCCCGGCTATCCATTATGCGAGCCGGAATTGTTGGGCGACGCTGGGCTGGCTGCGGCAGTTCGCGGGCAACCCCGGCCATGACGAGGAGGGCCGGGATATTGGCAACACCCTCTTCCTGCGCAGCCATGAGCGCAATGAGGTGACGTTCAAGCTCGGCCTGCCTTTCTGAGGAGCGATGATGCACGCGCGCTTTTTCCTGCTCGCCACCATCCCCGCTTCGATCGGCGCGCCCGCCTGGAGCGAAGTCTATCTCACCGTGGCGCAGGCACAGGCGACGCTGTTTCCGCAACAGACCCTCACGCCCGATGATCGACTTCTCACCCCGGCGCAGATGGCGGCGATCCGCACGCGCTCGGGCGTCGCGCCGCTGTCGCGGCGAGTGCGCAGCTGGCGCGCGCGCGATGGCGGCCGGCTGTTCGTCGACGAAGTGCTGGGTAAACATGAATTCATCACCCTCGCGCTCGCGCTCGATCCCGGCGGCGCGGTGCGTGCGCTGGAAATCCTGGAATATCGCGAAAGCTATGGCGGCGAGGTCCGGGCACCGGCCTGGCGGCAGCAATTCCTCGGCAAACGCGACGGCGCGCCGCTGGTGCTCGACAAGGACATTCGCAACAATTCCGGCGGCACGCTGTCGGCGCGTCATGTCACCGATGGCGTGCGCCGTCTGCTTGCGACGAACAGTCTTGTCTTCGCCGGCTCTTGAGCGCGCGCAACCATGGCTGGGGACGCGCGTGTCGATCCGGGTGGCAAGCCCGGACGCGGTCAAGGCGGCGGCCGCCATCGCGCACGCCTTCGCCGCCATCGCCCACATCCATAGCCGCATGAGCGCCCAGTCGCCGCGCAGCGACCTGGCGGCGATCGCCCGTCTCGCGCCCGGTGAGACGGCGACGCTCGATCCCGAAACCGCCGCCTGCCTCGCGGAGGCGCTGGCGCTTGCCGATGCGAGCCGAGGTGTGTTCGATCCCGTGCTTCCGGAGGCGGGCGGCGCGGACTGGCGCGATCTGGTGCTGCAAGGCGGGCAGGTGCGGGTGCGCCGCCGCCTGCGGATCGATCTGTCCGGGATCGCCAAGGGCTATGCGGTGGACCGCGCCTGCACCCTGCTCCAGGAGGCCGGGCTCGCTTCGGCCCTGGTCAATGCCGGCGGCGATCTGCGCTGCTTCGGGCCGGCCGAAATCGTGGCCCTGCGGCCTTATGCGCCGGCGCCACCGGCGGCGATCGAAATCGAAAACGGCGCGCTGGCGAGCAGCGACGTGGCGGGGAGCCTCGCCGAATATGGCGCGGCCTGCCATCGCCACGGCCGCACGGCCCGGCCCATGCCGCCCGGCTTCGTCAGCGTCGTCGCGCCGCGCTGCGTGGATGCCGATGGCCTGACCAAGCTTGTGCTGGCGGAGAGCGAAGCCGCCATCCCGCTTCTGCAGAGCCGCGCGGCGATCGCCTATCTGCATCGACCGGACGGAGATTGGCGCGTGATCGGCGCCGCGACCCCTGCGGCCGGTGCGCCATGCGGTTGAGACCCGGCCGCCGCCATATGCTCCAGGCGGTGCTGCTGATGCTTTGGACGAGCGGCCTGCTCTGGCTCGTCGCGCATCACTGGCTCGTCCGGCCGGGCGATTATGGGCCGCAGCCCAGTCCGCTCGAACCCTGGTGTTTGCGGGCGCACGGTCTCGCGGCGCTCGGCACCACCGGCTTTATCGGCCTGCTCTGGGCGGTGCATATCGAGCCGGGCTGGGCGCTTCGCCGGCGCCGATGGTCCGGCGGGCTGGTCTTCGCGAGCGCGCTGCTGCTGATCGCGAGCGGCTACCTCCTCTATTATGTGGGCGACGAGGCGACACGCGCCACGCTGTCGCTGGCGCATTGGAGCCTCGGCCTGGCGGCGCTGCCGCTCTTCCTGCTGCACCGTGTCGCCCCGCGCCGGCGCCGCCGACGCTAGTCCGCCACGGCGATCACCCGGCCGGCGAGATGCGCGGCATAGAGGGCGGCGCCGATATCGGCGCCGTGGCGCGGCGGGGTGACGCGGTAGCGGCCGTCGCGCGCGAGCGCGGCGGTCAACGCCTCGCGGACCGCCGGCTGGTGCGCCAGCACGCCGCCCGACCAGGAGATCGGCGCCGGCTCCGAGTCCGGGAAGCCGAGCGCGTGCCGCAGCGCATGCGCGATCCGGGCGAGTTCCGCGCCCGCATCGGCGAGGATGGCGCCGGCGACGCTGTCGCCCGCCGCCGCCGCCTGGCTGACCAGCGGCGCGAGCGCGGCGATGCCGTCGCGTCCCAGGCCGGAGGGGCCCATCACCCGCGCGCACAGATCGAGATCGGCCTCGACGCCCAGCGCCTCGTGCACCACGCGGCGGAGCGGGCCCGGCCGCAACCGTCCGTCGCTCATGCGCGAGACCGCGTTGAGCCCCTGGACCGCGATCCAATAGGCCGAGCCCTCGTCGCCGAACAGCTCGCCCCATCCGCCGACGCGCGCGGCGCGGCCCCGGCGCTGGCCATAGCCGATCGAGCCGGTGCCGGCGACGAGGTTGAGCCCGTCGCCGCACGCCAGCGAGCCGGCCCAGCCGCAGACCATGTCATTGTCGCAGCGATACCGGTCATGGCCGAGCAGCTGGCCGCACGCGGCCGCCAGAAGGGGATCGATCACCGCATCCTCGCCATAGGCGGGGAGGCCGAAAAAGGCGAAGTCGAACGCATCCGCCGAGCGGCCGAGCTGCGCGCAGATCGCCTCCACGCCCGTCTTGAGCCGCGCCACCGCCTCGTCCAGCCCGATCTGGAGATGATAGCTGGTGCCGGTCACGGCGCGCGCCAGCACCGCGCCGCCCTCGTCCATGCAGACAAAGGCGGTCTTGGTGCCGCCGCCATCGACGCCGAGAAACATGCTCACGCCGCCGGCATGTGGATGCGCACGCCCTGCACCACGCGGTTGACGGTGCCGCTGGCATTGGGCTGGTCCGGGGTCAGCCCCGCGCGCCGCGAACAGGCGAGGGCGAAGAGCTGGGCGGGGACGATATAGGGGAAGAGCAGCCCGGCATCGTCGAGCGCCGCGCCGCCCGGCACGACCAGAGTCTCCCCGGGCGCGTCGTGCGCCTCGCCTTCGGCCGTCACCGCCAGCACCGCGCCCGAGCGGCCATCACCGCGCAGCTCCGCGAGCATGTCGAGATCATAGAGGCGGGTCAGCGGATCGCTGGAGACGAACACGCAGATCAGCGTGCGATCGGTGACGATCGTCTTCGGCCCATGGCGGAAGCCGAGCGCCGAATCGAACGCGGTCGGGATGGCGCCGTCGGTCAGCTCCAGCAGTTTGAGCGCGGCCTCGCGCGCCAGCCCCTGGAAGACACCGCTGCCGAGATAGACCACGCGATCGAACCGCCGGGCCGCCAGCGCCTCCGCCACGGGCTCGGCCGCGGCGAGCGTCGCCGCCACGGCGCCCGCGATCGCCTCGATCCGCGCGTCCATCGCCGCGATCCCGCCGAGGATCGACAGGGCCGCGAGCGTCATGGCGCTGAAGCTCGAGGTCATGGCGAAGGCGCGGTCGTGCGTCGCCTCGGGCAGCACCACGACATGGCAGCGACTGCCCGCCCGCCGCGCCAGCGCGCCCTCGGCGTTGCAGGTGATGACGAGGTGGTGGACGCTGGGCAGGTGCCGGTCCGCCAGCTCGACCGCCGTCACGCTTTCGGGGCTGCTCCCCGACCGGCCGAAGGACAGCATCAGCGTGGGCCGCGCCGGATCGAGATACAGGCCGGGCGCGGAGACGATGTCGGTGGTCGCCACCGCCTCGACGCAGCGGCCGAGCCGCGCCGACAGCCAGGGCGCGAGGCAGGTGCCGATAAAGGCCGAGGTGCCGGCGCCGCACAGCAGGATGCGCAGATCGGGCCGCGCCAGCAGCGGCGCGACAAAGGCTTCGATCTCGGCGCGATCCCGCGCGAGCAGCGCCTGGGTGGCGCGCAGCGTATCGGGCTGTTGGAAGATCTCGCGGCGGGTCCAGCTCTCGTCCGGGGCGGCGGCCGCCGGGGCGGGCGCGGTGAGCGTGTCAGACATTGGCGGTGCAGGCTCCATGATAGGCATCGAGCGTCGCTCCGATATGGGCGACGACGAGATCGACGGGATCGCGCGTGGCCTCGCCGGCGCGGACGGCGGCGTAGGCGATCGGCAGATATTGGCTGAGCAGCGGCAGGGCGGGCGGATGCGCGCGCAGATTGTCGAACAGCCGCGCCTGCGCGGCGGCGATCGCGGGATCCGGCCAATAATAGCGGATGCGGTCGCTGAGGCTATATTGGAGCTGGAGTTCCAGCGCGGCGCCGCGCTCGTGATAATAGCGCCGCCAATGCTCCGGCGCCTCCATCATGCGGGCAAGCGCGACCTGGCGCAGCCCTGCGCGATCCGGCGCGGCGATGGTTTCCGCCTCGATCCGGTCCAGCGCCCAGAGCGCCTCGCGCAGCGCGAAGGTGACGCCGGGCCCGACCTTGAGGATGGCGAAATGATCGCGCACCAGCGCCGCCAGCGCGGCGGGGGACTGGTAATCGGTGGAATGCGCCTCGTAGACGATCCGCTCGACGGGCGCGATCGCGGCGCTGAGCGCCGCCGCCGCCGCCGGCCGATAATCCACCACCTTCATGTGATCGAATTCGACCCCCGGCTGCACCACGGTGGCGATCACCCGCGTCCAGGCGTCGCCGAGCCCCTGTTCGGCGAAGAGCGTGCGGTGCATCTCCAGCGTCGCCAGCGCGGCTTCGGGGCTCGTCACGGCGAGCGTGTCGAGATCCTCGGCGGCGCCGCCGGGCACGGGCACCTCGGTGCCGATGACATAGACGGGCGCGGCTTCGGCGTCGCCGTCAAAGGCCTGTTCGGCGGCGCGGCAGAGGCGCGCGGCGCGCTCGGCGATCACCCGCTCGGGCAGCGGCACCGGATCGTCGGCGCAGCTCATCGAGCAATCGAGATGGATTTTGGCGAAGCCGGCGCGAACATAGTCGGCCACCAAAATCTCGGCTTTGGCCATGGCAGCCTCGGCGGGCAGCGCGGTCCAGGCATTGGGGCCGAGATGATCGCCGCCCAGCACCAGCCGGTCGAGCGGAAAGCCCGCCGCCCGCGCGATCGTCTCGACAAAGGTCCGGAAGGCGGCCGGCACCATGCCGGTATAGCCGCCATCCTGGTTCACCTGGTTGGACGTCGCCTCGATCAGCACGAGCGGCGCGCCGGTGCGCAGCGCGTGGCGGAAGCCGGCCTCGATCACCAGCGGATGCGCCGAGCAGATCGATGGGACGCCGACGCGCTCGCCGCGCTTGTGGCGCTCGATAAGGGTTCGAATCAGATGCACTTTACGGTCCTCTTTGGACGGTCCTAGCAGGCGCCTTGTACAGCCGCAACGAACCGAAGCAAAACGAAACTACGCTGCGAGCGAGGTGCTTTCGTCCGCGGGCGCGGGCGCGGGCGCGGCGTCGGCGTCCTGTCCGTCGGGTTCGATCGCCAGCAGCAGCGACGCGGCCAGCGCGAGGCCGATGCCGATCGCCTTGACCGGCCCCGGCATCACCCCCAGCGCGACCAGCGAGATGAGCGCGGTGGCGAGCGGCGCGCCGGCATTGGCGAGCGGCGCGACGATGATCGCCTTGCCATAGCGAAAGGCGAAGACGAGCGTGAGCGCGCCGATCGCGTTGAGGATCTGGATCGCCGCCGCCAAGCCCGGGCCACGCAGCCCGAGCGGGATGGGGCGGTGGAAATCGGTCATCGCCAGCGCCACCGGGATCAGCGCGAGGCCGCTCAGCATCATGTAGAAGAAGATGCTTTCGGCCGACATGATGCGGTTGGCCGATTTCATGAAAAAGGCCTGGAGCCCCCAACAGGCCATCACCAGCAGCGCCAGCCCCAGCCAGGCGCCGCCATGGCCGCCGCCGCCGGGGGCGAAATCGAAGGTCGGCAACGCCAGCAGCGCGAGCAGGATGCCGAACGCGCCCAGCCGCCCGGTCCGCTCGCCGATCAGCAGGAAGGACAGGGCGATGGTGACGACGGGCGAGAGCGAGATCACGGGGAAGATGAGATAGGGCGGCCCGCGCGTCACCGCGTAGAAGAGCAGCATCTGCCCACCCGCGCCCAGCAGACCCACCGCCAGCCCCTGCGCGATCGCCGCGCCGCCGCGATCCAAGGCCCAGCCGCGCTGCGCCAGCATCACCAGCGCCGGCGGGATCATGGTCAGCGCCCAGACGCAATAGACCAGGGTCTCGGGAAAGCCCTGCCCGGCCGAGAGGCCCGAAAAGGCGCCCCATATGCCCCAGAGCACGACGGTGGCGAGCGCGTTGAACAGCCAGGCGCGGCCGCCGGCCTGCGGCGCCGCGCTCATGCCGAGGCCCCCGGCGCGAGCGGGCTGGCCTCGATCATCAGCGCATGCTCGAAGCGCGCCGCCAGCGTCGCGTCCGGCCCCTGCACCGTGCCCAGAGGCGCGCCGGTCAGGCTGTTCGTCAGCCGCCAGGCGCCGGACGGCAGGCCGCGCAGCGGCAGCGTACCGGCGAAGCGGTCGGCATAGAAGGCGTAATGCATCCGGCCGCCGGCGCGGATCGCATGGCCTTCGGGGCGATCAAAGCCGATATCGTAGAGTTCGCCCAGATACTCGCCCTTGGGCAGCATATTGCGCCGATAGAGGCCGATCCAGCGGCGCCACTCGGCCTCCTTCTCGGCGGTAAGCCGGATGCCGCCGGGGGGCAGCGGATCGGTGGTGTCGACCGGATCGTCCGGCCAGGTGAATTTGGTCGAGAGCACCGCGCCGATGCCATAGCTCGAGGCGAAATCGCGATGGCCGTCGCTCAGCTCCACATGATCGCCCGCAAACGGTGCCGAACGCCCCATCATCGCCTTGAAGCTCTTGCCCTTCAGCCGGATCTGCCAGGAGGAGGTGGGGTCCGAGGCGGGCGTGTGGTTCATCCCGGCGATATTGTGAAAGGCGAAGCTGTCGCCGCAGGGGCAGATTTCCATCACCGCCTCGGGATTGACGGCCATCGCCTCCTCGTACAGCGCGCGCCAGAAATCCTGCAGCTTCTCGAAGCTCTCCTCGGGCCGCTGGTGGTTGTGCGCGGGATTGTGGCAGGGCGCGACACCGTTGAGATGCTGGCCGTCCAGCTTGAGCCCGGCATAGCCCCAATCGCCCAGGATGCGGCGCACCTGCCCGCGGAAATAGTCGACCACGGGCGGATAGGCGGGGCACAGGGTGAAGGCATCCCAGAAGCTGACATTCTGCGCCGCGCCATCGCGGTCCAGCAGCAGCATGTCGGGATGGTCGCGCAGCAGATCGGTGCCGGGATCGGCGGCGAGCGGCGCCAGCCAGAGCCGCGGCCGCATGCCGGCCGCCTTCACCCGATCCGCGAACGCCTTCATATCGGCGTCGCCGCGCGGGAACTTGGTCCGGTTGAGCTTCCAGTCGCCCTCCGATGTCTGCCAGCCATCGTCCAGCACCACCCATTCCAGCCCGATCGCCTTGGCCTTGGGCATGGCGGTGAAGATTTCGGGCAGGGTGAAGCGGCGGCCATAGCCCCAGGCGCACCAGATCGGCGCGTAGCTCGGCTCGGGAACCGCCGGCGCGGCGAGCCCGCGCTCGGCCATGAGGCGGCGATAGGCGTCGAGCGGCCGGAAATGATCGCCCTCATGCACCATCAGGAAGAGCGGGGGCAGGTCCAGCGTGGCGCCCGGCGCCAGCAGCACGGGCTCGTCGCCGTCGATGGCGATGCGCGTGCCATCGGGCTGCGCCGCCACCGGCAGCGCCACCAGCCGGGGCACGCGATCGATATGGCCGACCGCCAGCCCCGCATCGGGCCGCCACACCACCGCCACCGGCGTGCCGCCGCCATAATCGGATGCATTCATGCCCATGAAGTTGCGCTGGCCGAAGCCTGGGGTGACGGGCTGGATCCAGTCCCGCCGATCGGGATAGGAGGCGCCGGCGAAGCTCCAGGCGCCGCGCGCGTGCGGCAGCAGCGTGTGGCGCGCCGCGCTCCAGCCGGTGATCTCGAGCGGCGCCGTGCCGCCATTGCGATAGCGGATGTCGAGCAGGGCGAGCCCGGGATAGCGATCGAGAAAGGTGATGCGGATCTGCTTGACTAGGCCGGCCGCGCCCGCGCCTTCCAGCTGATGCGCGCGCCCCGGGCCGTGCGGACCATCGACCGGCGCCTCGCTGTGCGCGGTGCGGAGGAAGCGATCCACCGCGCGGCCGTCCGCCAGGCGCACAACCTCGCTCGGGGCGAAGTGGGTGAGCGGCACGGTACCGCGGCTCAGCCGCGTGGCGAGCCCCGAGTCGATCTCGATCGTGAGCCGCGCATCGCCTAGGCGGAGCCTGTCGCCGACGCTGGTCGCGCCGGCGCGCACGGGGGATGCGAGGGTGAGCGCGGCGGTGCCGCCCAGCAGGCCGGCCAGGGTAGCGCGCCGCGAAAGCAGGGGATGGGCCATGAACATGCCTCTCCAGGACAGATGCCGGTGCAGTGGATCGCCGGCCTTGCTGCGGATGTGCACCAAGCTTCGGGCTTGCGCAAACCAAAACGCAACATAGACTGAGTTTCGTTACGTTTCTGTTGGAGAGAGATATGCGTGCGATCCGGACCTTGCTGCCGCTGACGCTGGCGACGCTGCTGATCGGCGCGCGCGCCGCGCCGCCCGGCTATTCCGAGGCCGATTTCACGCGCGTGCCCAAGCTCGACGCGCATGTGCACGCCAATCGCGACGCGCCCGATTTCCTCCGCATCGCCACCAAGGACGGCTTCGAGCTGCTGTCGATCAATGTCGACTATCCCGATTTCCCGCCGCTGCCGGTGCAGGCGGCGATCGCCTATAAGATGCACGCGGCGGCGCCGAACCGCTTCCACTTCGCCACCACCTTCTCGATGCACGGCTTCGGCGCGCCCGATTGGACCGCGCGCGCCGAGCGCCAGGTCGATGCCGGCCTCGCCCATGGCGCGGTGGCAGTGAAAGTGTGGAAGAATATCGGCATGATCGCGCGCGACACGGCGGGCAAGCGCGTGTTCCTCGACGATCCGCGCTTCGATCCGATCATGGCGCATCTGCAGCAGCGCGGCGTGCCGCTGATCGCGCACCAGGGCGAGCCGAAAAATTGCTGGCTGCCGCTCGACCAGATGACGACCGACAATGACCGCACCTATTTTCGCGATCACCCCGAATATTACATGTACAAGCACCCGAATGAGCCGCGCTACGAGCAGCTGATGGCGGCGCGCGATCGCTTCGTCGCCCGGCATCCCAAATTGGCGTTCGACGGCGCGCATATGGCGAGCCTGGAATGGAGCGTCGACGAACTCGCGCGCTTTCTCGATCGCTATCCCAATGCCGTGGTCGATCTCGCCGCGCGCATGACGCAGGTGCAGGTCCAGTCCAACGCGAACCGCGCCAAGGTGCGCGCCTTCTTCCTGCGCTATCAGGACCGGCTGATGTACGGCACCGACCTCACCGACAGCCCGCCCGATCCGCATGCCCGTGCGCAGAACCCGCCCGCCACGAACGATTTCGCGGGCGAGGCGGATCGCACCTGGCGGTCCGACTGGCGCTACCTGGCGACGCCGCTCAGCCAGCATGTCGGCGCGATCCGCGCCGATGCGCCGGGGCTCGCGCTGCCCCGGCCGGTGATCGACAAGATCTATTATCGGAACGCCCGCCGCTTCTTCCACCTCGGCGGGTGAGGCGGGCGGCGGTTAGGCGGCGTGGATGCGGAAGCCCAGCCGCCCCGCCGCCGCGCCGATATCCGCCGGCACGGTGCCGTCCGTCACCAGATCGTGGATATCCTCGATATCGATGATGCGGTGCAGGCAGACGCGGCCGAATTTGGAGCCGTCGGTCACCGCGATCACCTGGCTGGCGGCTTCCACCATCTTCCGGTTGAGCATCGCCTCGGGCTCGAAATGGGTGGTGATGCCCCGCTCGATATCGAAGCCGTCGACGCCCAGGAACAGCTTGTCGACGCGCAGATCGTCGAGCGCGGCCACCGTCTGGGCGCCGTAGAAGGCGCGGTTCTTCCGGCGCAGCATCCCGCCCAGCATCACGATCGTCAGCCGCTCCTTGGCGGCGAGCACCGAGAGGATGTCGATATCGTTGGTGAGGACGGTGATGTCCTCGTCATCGGGCAGGAAGCGCGCGATCTGCAGCGTGGTGGTGCCGGAATCGAGCACCACCGACTCGCCGGGCCGCACCATGGCGGCGGCGCGCCGGCCGATGCGCGCCTTTTCGTCGGCATGGCTGGAGCGTTTGGTTTCGACCGCAAGCTCGGTGGTGACATTCACCGCGTCCGCGCTGATCGCCCCGCCATAGGAGCGCTCCATCACGCCGCGCAGCGCGAGGAAGCGCAGATCCTTTCGGATGGTCTGCATCGAGACGCCGAAGCGCTGGGCGAGCGGCGCGACCTGCACGCTCCCGCGCTCGCGCACCAGCGAACTGATCTGCTGCCGCCTCTCACTGGTATCGCGCGCCATGCGGCCATCTTTCCCCGGATCAACCGGCGGGCTGATATCAGCCCGCCGTCGGCGCTTCAATCGCGCCGATATTTCGATATCTTTCCCTCGTCGCGCGCGCCGGATCAGCGCAGCAGCCGCGCGCCGACCCAGCCGACCATCGGCGGCCGGCCATCGCCCGGCGCATCCGCCGCCGCGACCAGCTCGACCACCTTGGCGCCGCCGATCGCCGCCTCAAGCGCGGGCGCGGGCGCACCGGGAGCGATGCGGCGCTCGGCCACCAGCCGGCGATCGGCATAGATGCGAAAGGTAACGGCACCACCGCCCGGTCGCACCAGCGGCGTGGCGACGAAGCGCCCGAACCCGCCCTCGGCGCGGAGCGCGAGCCGCGAATTGGCGAACAGGCCGATGCCATGGGCGGCGCCGTCGGGGCCGGGGGGAAGCGGCGCGTCGTCCGGCGTCATCCCGATCCGCGCGGCGAAGCGGCCCAGCGGCAGCGCGGTCTGCCGGCTCAGCCCGTCCGCCGCCACGGTGACGCGCGCGGGCATGGCATCGAGATAGGCGTCCGATCCCGGCGCCGGTCGTCCGGTTACGCGCAGTAGCGCCGCGCCGTGCGGCGGCAGGCGGAGCGCGATGGCGTCGCGCGCCGGCGTCCGATCGCGCCGCGCCCAGAGATCGCGCACCCGCGCCGTGCTGCCGGGCGCGAGGCCGAGCTGGCGCCAATCGACCCGCGCCAGCGCCGGCCGGTCCGATCGGTTGAGCAGCGCCACCGCGCGCGCGCCCGGCGCGGCGAGCCTTTTCACCACCGCCAGCGTGGCGCCGCTGCGATAGGGCACGCCCTGGTTGCCGGCGGCATCCTGATCCACCGCGATCACCTCGGCATTGCCCACCAGATCGAGCAGCGCCGGCGGGGCATGGCGCAGATCGAAGCCCAGCAGCAGCGGCGCGGCCATGATCGCCCACATGGTGAAATGCGCGCGCGCCTCGGTGAGATGCGCGGCATCGAACGGCGCATGGCCGATCGCGAGCATGTCGGGATCGTTCCAATGGCCCGGTCCGGCATAGAGCGCGCCATCCAGCGCGCTGTCCATATTGGCGAGCATGCTGGCCCAGCTGAACTCGATATCGGGGCTGGTGCGCCACAGATTGCCGTGCCTGGGCGCCCAGGCGGCGGCATCCGCCTCGCCCCAGTCGCAGATGGAATAGACCGCGTTCGGGCCGCCCCAGCGGCGGATCGCCGCGCCCAGATCGGCATAGAGGCGCTCCACCTCGGCCGGATCGGAGCCGGGCACGTCGCCGCGCCGGATCAGCGGCGGAAAGGCGCGATAGCTGCCGTCGCGCACCACGGGAGAATCGGCGCCGTAATCGGCGACGCCGCAGGCATCGATCTTGATATAGTCGAAGCCCCAATCGGCGAAGATGGTGCGCATGTCCGCCGCGGCATGGCCATAGCTGCCGACCTCGCGCTCGGCGACGCTGCCGATCGGATGATTGGGGCTCTTGTTATTGTCCCAGCGCTGCGCGCAGGTGTTGCGCCCGATATCGGTATAGAGGCCGGCCTTGAGCCCGAGCCGGTGAATATAGCCGACAAAGGGGCGGAAGCTGCCGGTGGCGGCGGGCGCGGTGGCAGCGGAGGGGAACATGCTGGTGCGGATTTGCAGCCGGCCATCGGCCAGCCGCCGCAACACCCAGCCATCGTCGATATTGACGAAGCGATAGCCCTTGGCGGCAAGGCCGGTGCGCACCAGCGCCTCGGCCGAGCTGCGGATCTTCGCCTCGTCGACATCGGTGCGGAAGGCGTTCCACGGGTTCCAGCCCATGGGCGGCGTGGGGGAGGCCGCGGCGGGCGGCGCGTCGATCCGGCCGGTCGGCGCGAGCGGATCCGGTGCGGCGCGCGCGGGCGCGGCGAGCGCCGCCGCGAGGGCAAGGCCGGCGAGGAGGGCGGATCGGATCGGCATGACGGGCTCCTGCACCGGCGGAAAGGGCGGCAGCGTCGCGCATCCCGGCGGGCGCGTCAACCGAGGTAGAAGGAAAACGAAACTTGCCGGCTGTCTCCGTCCTGCCCCAGCGGCGTGCCGCGACGCTCTGTTTTTTCGACGCGCGCCGAGGCTTCTGCGTGGCGCAAAGGCCACGGTGCGGCCCGTGTGACAAGATTTTGCAGCGTCCGCGAAACTTTCGTTTCTAAACGTTTGACAATGGCGTGACGCTAAAGTTAGCAAAGCGCAATAAAGCGCGCGCAGATCGCGTCACGACCTAAGATTCGGCAACAAGGGAGGCGGGCGATGCTCGGATTGAATCGGTTTCGGCAGGCGGCTTGGGCGGGGATCAGCCTCGCGGCGCTTGCGGCCGGCGGCGCCGCGGGGGCGCAGACCGCCGTATCGCCCACCGACCAGCCCAATCCCGGCACGCCGGTCCAGTCCGGTCCGGGCCAGAGCGGCGATCCGGCGGAGATCAGCGGCGATCAGGGCGCCATCGTGGTGCGCGGCGTGCGCGGCAGCCTGCTGCGCTCGATCGACACCAAGCGCGATGCGACCACCATCGTCGATGCCATCTCGGCCGAGGAACTCGGCAAGTTTCCCAATCGCAACGTCGCCGAGGCGCTCGCCAACATCCCGGGCGTGACCGTGGGCCGCGACGGGCGCGGCGAGGGGCGCAGCGTCACCGTGCGCGGCCTGGGCGAGGATTTCGCGCTCACCACGCTCAACGGCCGCATCCTCCCCACCGACGGCCCGGACCGCGCCTTCGCCTTCGACGTGCTGCCCTCCGAAGTGATTTCGGGCGCCGAGATCCAGAAGGCGGCGCAGGCCTCGCAGCTGGAAGGCAGCATCGGCGGCAATATCGATCTGCGCACGGCGCGGCCCTTCGATCACAAGGGCTTCCACGCCGCCGGCGCGGTCGAGGGCCAGTATAACCAGTTCGCGGAGAAGGGCGGGATCAAGGTCTCGGGCGTGGTCAGCACCACCTTCGCCAACGATACGATGGGTTTCCTCGTGTCGGGCACCTATAACCGCTACAAGTTCCGCACCGACAATCTCGGCGAATATTCGAGCACCGACACTTTCGACATCGCCACCGCCGCCGATGGGTCGCGGTCGATCGTCTCGAGGCCGAGCGGCGGCGTGATCGTGCCCTATTTCTACAGCGTCGGCTATGTCGTGGGCGAGCGCACACGCTGGGGCGGATCGGCCGCCTATCAGTGGAAGCCGTCCAGCAATTTCGAGTTCCGGCTCGACGGCATCTACAGCAACTATACCGACACCGAGCACAACCACCGCGTCTCGGTGGGGCTCACGCCGCTGGCCGATGATGGCAGTGTGCGCTGGGATCTGAACAATATCCAGGTCGATCAGAACAAGGTCGTCACCAATTACGCGGTGCAGCCCGCCACGGTGGACATTCTCGCTACCGACGAGCCGCGCAACTCGATCACCTATCAGCTGGGCGGCCATATCGACTGGACGCCCGCGTCGCGGCTCAAAGTCTCGGCCGATGCCTATTTCGGCCGCGCCGTGAACGATACCGGCGGCCAGAACCGCTTCGTGGTGGCGGGCATTCCGGGCTCGCGCGCGGTGGTGGCAACGCGCGACGGCGGTCTGCCGGATCTCTCCATCACCATCCCCAATGCCGATGGCACCGTCACCGATCGCGGGCTCGACCAGGCCGGCAATGATGATCTGCGCGCCCATTATATCGGCATCCAAGGCCAGAACATCTCGGACAAGACGCGCGGCGCCAAGCTGGATCTGAAATACGATGCCGATCTCGGGCCGCTGCGCTCGATCAGCTTCGGCGGCGCCTTCACGCACCGCCGCAAGGATGTCGACGTGATCGACAACCAATATACGACGGCCGAGAATTTCGCCGGCTATCCCTTCTCCTTCGGGCAGATCGGCGCCAATGTCGTGCAGTCGCCGGTGTACGACAACATCCTGCCGCGCCTCTCGGGCAATTTCCCGCGCGCCATCCCCACCTTCGATATCAACACCTATCTCGCCTCGCTCTCGGCGGCCGAGAATAATCCGAACGTGCTCAACCCCAATACTGGCGCGCCCTATCCCACCGGCTATGCCGCGCAGCAGGTGGTGCCCGATCTGCTCGCCTCTTACGCGATCCGCGAGCGGACCTGGAACGCCTATGCCCAGTTCAATTTCGGCGGCAGCCGGTGGAAGGGCGATATCGGCGTGCGCTACGTCAACACCTCGGTCGGCTCGCTCGGCTATGGCGCGACGGTGCGCAGCTATCAGGTGATCGGCGTCGGCACCGCCAATGTCGTGTTCAACCCGATCGCGCCGATCACCGGCGGCGGCGACTACAAGCGCTTCCTCCCCTCCGCCAATTTCTCCTATGATCTGGCGGATGGCCTGCGGGTGCGGCTGGCGGCGTCCAAGGCGCTGTCCCGTCCCACCTTTGGCCAGCTCTCCTCGGCCAAGGATTATTCGGCCGCCCAGTCCAACACGCCGGTCGTCACCGATGCGGGCAACCCCAATCTCAAGCCCGTCTCGGCCGACCAGGCGGACATTTCGCTCGAATATTACCCGACTACGCGCCTCGCCCTGACCCTGGCGGGCTTCTACAAGCATCTCACCAACTTCGTCACGACGCGCGCGGTGCCCTTCACGCTGGTGCCGACCGACCAGGTGGCCGGCGCCCCGGCGAGCTTCCCCTTCACCGAACTCACCTATGTCAATGGCGACAGCGCCAAGGTCTATGGTGTCGAGGCGGGCGGCCAATATTTTCTGGATAACGGCCTCGGCATCCAGGCCAACGCCACCTTCAACCACAGCCGCGCCAAGCGCGAGGGGCGGCCCACCACCGCGCTGCAGGATGCCGTGCCCTTCTCGGCCAATGCCAAGATCTTCTACGAGAAGCACGGCATCAATGCCTCGGTATCCTACCAATATCAGGGCAAGTTCACCTCGTCGCAATATAGCTATATCGATACCCTGGCGATCAAGCAGGATCCCTATCACGAGCTGGCCGCGAGTATTTCCTACGACATCCTGCCGCAGCTCACCATCTATGCGCAGGGCTCGAATCTTCTCGACCAAGCGATTCGACGCTATTCCACCTACAAGAATGTGCCGGCTTTCTACGAATATACGGGCCGCGCCTTCTTCTTCGGCGTCCGGGCGCGAATTTGAGCCAAAAAGGGCGGAAATTATTTCCGTACGCATTAGGCACATGGCGGGCTGCGGCCTGCGCGAGGTGTCCTGCTAGGGTAAGTCCATAATAGGAACGAGTCGGCACCCCCTCCTATAAGCCGCCCGGCGCGCGCCGCGACGGCGCCGGGACGGGGGGTCGTTTCGTGACAGAACAAAGAAAGCAGAACTTTACCCTGTCGCGCGCGCGGCAGGGGCGGCGGCGGGCGGCCATGCTGCTGGCGGGCGCGGCCCCCATGTGGAGCGCGCCCGCCGCGCTGATCCTGCTCGGCACGGCGGCGCCGGTGCTGGCGCAGGAATGGACGAGCGGCCGGGGCGGCGATGGCGGCGCCTATCGGGGCAACCAGGCCAAGGGCGGCGTCGCCACACGGGGCGCCGGCGCCGCTGGCGAGAATGTGCCGGTTGCCGATGGCCTGCTCCGCGGCGCGGGCGGCGGTTCGGCCGGCGCGCCGGGTGGCGCGGGCGGCAATGTCCTAGCCGACCATGTACCGATTTCGGGGGGCGCCGGCGGCAGCGCCAGTGACAGGCGCGGGCGCCCGGGCACGGTCTTCCTGCAAGCCGGCGGCGCCGGCGGCGGCGGCGGCGCGCACGGTTATTCGGACGGCACCCAGGCCTTCTCCACCGCGATCGGCGGCATGGGCGGCGCCGGCGGGGATAGCGAGGTCGGCACCGGTGGCGGTGGTGGCGGCGGTGGCTTTGGTGTCCTGCTCGGCGTGAACCAGGGCAGCACGGACTTCAACTTCGCGAGCGTGACGGTAGCCGGCGGCGCAGGGGGCGCGGGCGGCGCGGCCTTGCGGACCGATGCGGGGTTTGTGGGAGGCGATGGCGGCGGCGGCGGCGCCGGGCTGGCCTTATTCGAGCGATACCGCTTTGGTCCGGGGGCGGTCATCCAGAATCTCGTGGCGACGGGGGGCGCCGGCGGGGCGGGCGGCCGCTCGGACGCCGAGCGGGGCGGGCGCGGCGGCGCCGGGGGCGACGGCGTCGAAATCGGTTCTGATTTCACCGGGCTTGTCACATTGCAGGCGACGCAGATCACCGGCGGCACCGGTGGTGACGGTGTCGGCGAGGAAGCGCGCAAGGGTGCGGGCGGCGATGGCGGCGCCGGCCTGCGCGGGGCTGGCCTGGCGCAGCTGGAGGTCCGCGCGGGTAGCGCGATCCTGGGTGGCTGGGGCGGCGTGGGCGGCGCCAACGCAGCCAGCGGCATGGGCGGGGCGGGCATAGCCGCCGCCGATGGCGAAGTGGTGCGGATCGAAGGTCAGGTGTCGGGCGGCGTGGGCGGCGCCAATGCCGATACCGCGCTGGGCGGCAAGGGCGGCGCGGGCGTTGAGGGGAAGAATCTTTCGATCGAGATCGGACATCTCGGCAATGTTTCGGGCGGGGTCGGCCGTGATGGCCGCGCCCCGGCGATCCGCTTCACCGGCGGTCGGAACACGCTCACGATCAATTCCGACGCTGATGGCGCCTTCACGCGGCTAGACGGCGGTGTGCGCGGCGCCAGTGCCGAAGACACGCTCGTCCTCAAAACCACGACGCGGACTGGCAGCCAGTTCGATCTCAACACGCTCGTCCCGGATTATGGCGGTTTCGGCGAGATCCAGAAAGCCGGCGACGATAGCCTGCTGCTGTTCGGCCGGACCGACAGCACCGCAAGCTGGCGGATTACGGCCGGTACGCTCAAGCTCGATGCCGGCGCATCGCTGGAAACGGCTAATGCCCTGTACCTCGCCGGTGAAGCGGAATCCGGCAACGTCACGCTCGACATCAGCGCGACGGGGGATCCCGCGCGCAACGCCACGCCGGGCACGACCATCCCCACGCTGAGCGGCGTGGGCGTGATCGAGATGGGCGCCGCGCCGCTCACCATTCTCCAAAAGGAAGACTATGAGCTCATAGGCACGGTCCGCGGCAGCGGCACGCTGCGCAAGGCGGGCGACGGCACGCTGTCGCTCGTTCAGGACAATGACGAAGGGCTGGACAATTTCGCCGGCGGTATCGTCGTCGATGCGGGCGAGTTGGTGTTGAACGGCGTGAACCGCGCCGGCACGAGCATGGCGGTCAACGCCAAGCTCACACTCAAGGGCCGGCTGCCCGAGCTTGCCAATCTGAGCGGGAGCGAGGCCGGCATCCTCACCATCGCGACACCCGGTGATCCGCTCACGGTCAAGCAGAATGCGGACGGCATCTTCAAGGGGGCGATCGTCGGCGGCAGCGATGTCGCGCTGGCCAAGCTGGGCGACGCCAGCCTCACCTTGACGGGCGACCTGTCCAACTATGCGGGCGCGGTGACGATCGCGGACGGCACGCTGGCGCTTGAGGGCAGTGCCTCGCTCGAGGCGGCCAAGAAGACGGTTCTGACCGGCGGGGTGCTGGACATGTCCGGCTCCAGCGGGGCGATCATCACCAATATCACAAGCTCGCTGGGCCAGAGCGAGCTGCGCGTCGGTGGTGCCTCGATCGCGATCAACCAGACGAGTTCCGACCGTTTCGGCGGCAAGATCACGGGCAGCGGCGAAATCCGGAAGACGGGCGACCAGATCCTGTCCCTGCGCGGCGATCTTTCGGACTGGTCCGGCCTGATCGCGGTCGAGAAGGGCGGCCTGCAGATCACCGACCTCGCCAGCGATATGCGGAAGGGCCGGTTCGCCATCAGCGACGGGACGCTCGATCTCTCGACTGCGACCCTGGGCGCCACCCGCATCCAGGGCCTGTCCGGCAGCGGCGGCACCATCACGCTCGGCGGGAAAAGCCTGATCATCACCGGCGCCGATCCTGCCCAACGCACCCTGGCGCAAGGGAGCGCGATCACGCTCGCCGCCGCCGAAGCGCCGCAGGACACGGTTTTCGCCGGAAAACTCAGCGGCTCGGTTTTCTCGCTGATCGCGCTCAATAACAGTCGGCTGGGGATCGCGGGTGACGCCCGCCAATTCTTCGGCACGATCAGACTCGGCAGCGGCGCCACGCTGGACCTGCTCGAGGGGGGCGTGTTCGGCCCCAGCGCCGGCATCGATGTGGGCGAGAACGCCACGATCCAGGGGGGCGGCGGCACGGGCGGCATCGTCACCGTCTATCGCGGCGGCATCTTGTCCGGCGGGCAGAATGGCGGCACGATGAAGCTCGGTACGCTGACGCTGCGAGAGGGCGCCGAAACGCGCGTGACGCTCGGCGAGCCCGGCGGGGGCGGGGACGCCATCTTCGACGTCAGCAATGCCCTCACTTTGGCCGGCCGCCTCACCATCGTGAACCAGCCCGGCTATGGCGCCGGCGTCTACCACCTGTTCAAGACCGACGGATCGCTGGTCAACCGCGATATCACGCTGACCAACTATCTGATCGACGGCAATAGCGCGCGCCTCCAGCCGCTGGAGAAAGGCCTCGATCTCGCGGTGGCCGACGAGCGCCTGCAATATTGGAGCGGGGACGGCGTCAACCGGGGTGGCGACGGCGTGTGGGATGACACCAAGACCGTGCTCAACGGCGCCTCCTCCGCCACGCCTTGGGCGGGCGACACGCTGGTGTTCGACGGCACGCCGGGCACGATCACGGTCAAAGGGCGGCAAAGCTTCAAAACGCTGGAATTCCTCACATCGGACTATCGCCTCATCGCCGCGGAGCCGCAGAACGCGACGCCTCCGCATGCACTGGATCTCGGTGCGGGCGGCCGGCTCTGGGCGGAGGGCGCCGATACATTGGCGACGATCGACGTGCCGATCATCGGCAGCGGGGCGCTTGAGAAAATCGGCGCTGGCACGATCCGCCTGACCGGCACCAACAGCTATGCGGGCGGCACCAAGATCAGTGCGGGGACGCTCGAAGTGGGCGCGGACACGGCGCTCGGCGCGCCCGAGGGCGGCATCACCCTGGCGGGCGGCACGCTGCGCGTCACCGACGACATAGTCTCGGCGCGCCCCGTAACGATCGAGAGCGACAGCATCATTTCGGTGGACGCGGACAAGCGGCTGCAACTCATCAACAGCCTGTCCGGCGCCGGCGCGCTGGTCCTTCGCGGGGCCGGCGCGCTCCGGCTGGAGGCTGTCAACAGCTATGCGGGCGGCACGCGGATCGAGTCGGGAACGCTCGAAGTGGGCGCGGATACGGCGCTGGGCGACCAGTATAGCCGCGTCATCCTCATGCATGAAGCCATCCTGCACGCCACAATAGGTTTCGTCTCGGCGCGCGCCATAACGCTCGAGGGCGCAAGCGGCATTTCGGCGCGCGCCATGACGCTCGGAGGTGCAAGCGGCATTTCGGCACGCGCCCAATCGCTCGATAGCAACAGCGGCATTTCGGTGGCGGCGGGCGAGCGGCTGCAACTCACCAACACATTGTCCGGCGCGGGCGGGCTGACCGTTCTTGGGGACGGCGTGCTCCGGCTGGATGGTGTCAACAACTATGCCGGCGGAACGCGGATCGCCGCCGGCACGCTCGAAGTGGGCGCGGATACGGCGTTGGGTGCGCCCGAGGGCGGCGTCACCCTGGCGGGTGGCACGCTGCGCGCGCTTGACGATTTCGTCTCGGCGCGCCCCATATCGATCGAGAGCGATAGCGGCATCGCGGTGGAGGCGGGCAAAAGGCTCCAATTGACCAACAATCTGTCCGGCGCGGGCGGGCTGACGGTTAGCGGGGACGGCGTGCTCCGGCTGGATGGCGTCAACAGCTATGCGGGCGGTACGCGGGTCGCCGCCGGCACGCTCGAAGTGGGTGCGGACACGGCGCTGGGTGCGCCCGAAGGCGGCGTCACCCTGGCGGGCGGTACGCTGCGCGCCACCGACGACATAGTCTCGGCGCGGACCGTAACGATCGACAGCACCAGCGGCATTTCGGTGGACGCGGACAAGCGACTGCAACTCACCAACAGCCTGTCCGGCGCGGGCGGGCTGACTGTCGGCGGCGACGGCGTGCTCCGGCTGGACGGCCTCAACAGCTATGCGGGCGGCACCAAGATCAGCGCCGGCACGCTCGAAGTGGGCGCGGATACGGCGCTCGGTGCGCCTGAGGGCGGCATCACCCTGGCGGGCGGTACGCTGCGCGCCACCGACGACATAGTCTCGGCGCGGACCGTAACGATCGACAGCACCAGCGGCATTTCGGTCGATGCGGGCAAAAGGCTGCAACTCACCAACAGCCTGTCCGGCGCGGGCGGGCTGACTGTCGGCGGCGACGGCGTGCTCCGGCTCGACGGCGTCAACAGCTATGCGGGCGGCACCAAGATCAGCGCCGGCACGCTCGAACTGGGTGCGGACACGGCGCTCGGTGCGCCTGAGGGCGGCATCACCCTGGCGGGCGGTACGCTGCGCGCCACCGACGACATAATCTCGGCGCGGACCGTAACGATCGACAGCACCAGCGGCATTTCGGTCGATGCGGGCAAACGGCTGCAACTCACCAACAGCCTGTCCGGCGCGGGCGGGCTGACTGTCGGCGGCGACGGCGTGCTCCGGCTGGACGGCGTCAACAGCTATGCGGGCGGCACCAAGATCAGTGCGGGTACGCTCGAACTGGGCGCGGACACGGCGCTCGGCGCGCCCGAGGGCGGCATCACCCTGGCGGGCGGTACGCTGCGCGCGCTTGAGGATTTCGTCTCGGCGCGGGCCATAGTGATCGAGAGCGACAGCGGAATTTCGGTGGAGGCGGGCAAAAGGCTGCAATTGACCAACAGCCTGTCCGGCGCGGGCGCGCTGACCGTCGGCGGGGACGGCGTGCTCCGGCTGGACGGTATCAACAGTCATGCAGGCGGCACGCGGATCAGCGCGGGCACGCTTGAAGTGAGCGCGGATACGGCGCTTGGCGCGCCGGATATTGGCATCACCCTGGCAGGTGGCACGCTGCGCGCGCTTGAGGATTTCGTCTCGGCACGCCCCGTAACGATCGAGAGCGATAGTGGTATCGCGGTTGAGGCGGGCAAAAGGCTCCAGTTGACCAACACCCTGTCCGGCGCGGGCGGGCTGACCGTTAGCGGGGACGGCGTGCTCCGGCTCGATGGTATCAACAGTCATGCGGGCGGCACGCGGATCAGCGCGGGCACGCTCGAAGTCGGCGCGGACACGGCGTTAGGCGCGCCCGAGGGCGGCATCACCCTAGCGGGGGGCACGCTGAGCGTCACCGAGGACATAGTCTTGGCGCGCCCCATAGCGATCGAGAGCAACAGCGGCATTTCGGTGGACGCGGGCAAAAGGCTGCAACTCACCAACAGCCTGTCCGGCGCGGGCGGGCTGACCGTCGGCGGGGATGGCGTGGTCCGGCTGGATGGCGTCAACAGCTATGCGGGCGGAACGCGGATCGCCACCGGCACGCTCGAAGTGGGCGCGGATACGGCGCTGGGTGCGCCCGAGGGCGGCATCACCCTGGCGGGCGGCACGCTAGACGTCACCGAAGATATGGTCACGGCACGCGCCATCACGCTGGAGAGCGACAGCACCCTGTTGGTGGAGTCGGACAAGACACTGGAAGTGACCAACAGCCTGTCCGGCGAAGGTGGTCTCAACCTAAGTGGCTCCGGCACGCTGCGCATCACCGGCCGGGCTGATTATGCCGGGCTGACGCAGTTCGGCTACGGCGCCACGCTCGAGCTGGCGGGCGCGGAGAGCTACCGGTTGGGCGGCAGCTGGACCGGTTTCGGCGGCACCGTCGCGATGACGGGCGGCGGCCGGCTTATGCTCGCGGGCAGCGGCGACTTCGCCGGCACGCTGGATATCGCCAAGGGCACGGCCGCGCTCGGCGATGCGCAGCTCGGCTCGATGGTGGCGAAGGTCGGCGCGCTGGGTCGGCTCGAGGGGAGCGGCACGGTCGGCAGGCTGAGGATGGGCGCGGGCGGCGTGGTGGCGCCCGGCGGACCCGGCGGGTTCGGCACGATCACCGCGAAAACCGATATCCTGCTCGGCGCAGGGTCGCGGCACCTCATCCGGGTGAACGAGGCGGGCGAAAGCGACAGGCTGACCACCAAGGGCCGGATGGTGATCGAGGGCAATGTCATGCTCGAGATCACCGACATCCAGGGGGCGCGGACCGGGTATAAGAAAGCGGTGCCCTATAATTTCGTCCATGCCGATGGCGGCATTTACGGCACCTATGCCGGGGTGAAGCAGGATTATGCCTATCTCACCGCCAAGGTCACGCCCAGCGCCGACTTCAAGGATCTGACGCTGCTCCTGGTCCGAAACGATCGGGCGGGGGGCAGCTTCGCCGAGGGGGTCCGCTCCGGCAATGCCCGCGCGGCGGCGCGCGCCGTGGACCGGCTGCCGCAGACACACCCGATCGCCGACGCCGCGCTCTTCCTGCGCGACGCCGAGCCCGAGCGCGCTTTCTCGCAACTTTCGGGCGAGATCCACGCCCAGGCCAATGCCGCGCTGATCGAGCGCGGGCGCATGGTGCGCGACACGGTGGCCGATCATGCGCGCGATCTGTCCGACCGGCTGGCGGACGCCGGGCAGGGTGGCCCGCGCGTGTGGATGACGGGCTTTGGCGGGTGGAGCCGCTATCGCGGCGACGCCACCGCCTATGGCGCGCGCGTCTCGGGCGGCGGTCTGCTCGTCGGCTGGGACGTGCCGCTGTCCGGCACGGCGAGCCTGGGCCTGGTGGGGGGCTATGGCCGCGACCGCGTGGAGGATCGCGCGCTCGCCGCCAGCGCGCGGATCGAGAGCGTCCACCTCGGCGCCTATGGCACCGCGCGGCTGGGCGCGCTGGTGCTGCGCGGCGGCGCGATGACGGCGCTGCAATCGATCGACACCGATCGCGTGCTCGCCGTCTCGACGCTGCAGGGCCAGCCCTCGACCAGTGCGGGCGCGATGACGAGCCAGGGCTTTGTCGAAGCCGGGTGGCGGCTGGCCTCAGGCCCGATCCGGATCGAGCCCTATGGCCAGCTCGCGCTCGGCCAGGCGTGGCGCCGCCGCTTCACCGAGCAGGGCGGCCCCGGCGCGCTGGTCTCGCCCGGCGACACCCGGCTTCAGACCAGTGTCACGCTCGGCGCGCGCGCGACCGCGGACCTGGCGGCCTTGGGCCTGCCCGTGCGGATCGGCGGCGGACTGGGGTGGCAGCATGGCTTCGGCCCGCTCGCGGGGCGCAGCCGCGTCGCCTTCGCGGATGGCGCGCCCTTCACCATCCGCAGCGCCGCGCTGCCGCGCGACGGTGCCAGCACCAATGTCACGGTGGATGTCGCGGTGGCGCGCGGCGCCAGCCTGACGCTGCGCCACGCCGCGACGCTCCGCGCCGGCGCGACCGACCATAATGCCACCGCCCGGCTCGCCTTCCGCTTCTGATCGGCGGGCGCGACCGGGGCGTCGGCGAGTGGGCGCGCGCGGCGGCTCGGGCGCGCCCCGCGGCGGATGATTATGGCGGAGAGGGGCGAACGGAGACGGGCGGCGGGCCGCGCCGAGGCGCGTTGCGATTGTGTCGCGTCTTGGGAGGCTGGCGGTTCGCGGCCATGCCACGCGCTCTGCAATTGGCCCCGCCGGCCGGGGGGGAGGACCGGCGGGGCCGTAGCTTTGCGAGATCCGGCGAGCGGGGGGGCATTGGTGCCGGGTCTCGAAGGGCATAACGGCGTGACGGGTGAAAAGCTCCCGCGCCGCCGGTGATTTTCTTGCGCCGGAATGGCGGTGGTGGCGGCGGCCTCGGTCATTCCCCAAGCGCGAACCGTGCCATGCGCCGCCGGATGGGACGCGGTGACCGCGCAAGCCTGGGTCTGGTGCGGCCTTCGTCCCTGCGCTGTGCGGCGCTTTCTCCTGTCCGCGCGTCCCGCGATCCGGGGCGTCCGGATCGGCTGGGCCGGTGGTGCAAGCGCGGCGCGTGTCACTCCGCTGCTCGAGCAAAGCCACTATCCGCGTGTGTTAGGTCGTGAACTCATAAACGGCCGCTCTTCGCGAAGCGGCGGAAGCGCGTATCTTGGTGGATAGCGCTCGGGCTGCTTTCGGGATCGGTAAGCGGACGTTCAAGCAGCCGCTTGGCGAAATCCCACGCCATCACAATGGTGAGCTATGGTCGCTCGCGCCGTTCAATAACAACGCGACCAAGCCGACTGCGTGCTCTTTCCAATTTGGTCCGGGCCTTATGGTCCCGACGCCGACGATTGCGCGCAATAGGTCGAGTGGAGGGATCGTGATGCGGAGCGTGGCGTCATGGTTCACCGCCTCGACGAGCTTAGTGATCGGCGGCGAGAGCAGGGCCGGTGTGCCGCTATAGAGCGGCTCCGGACCTCCGATCAGTGTTCCCAGCGCTTCTCCGATGTCGTGCTTGGTCTCGACGAAATCGATAAAAAGGTGAAGCCAAGCCCGCAAGGCGGGGACCGGCTCCATAGTTTCAGCGAACCTCGTTCCGGCCTGAGCCAAGGCGTCAATTTCTTGCCTATAAACGGCTTCGATCAGGGCGTCACGCGTGGGATAGTGACGGTATAGCGTCCCTATTCCGACGCCCGCTTGGCGGGCGATGTGTTCAAGGCTTGCGGAGGCGCCAGCCTCGGTAAAAACCTGCTTGGCGACCGCAAGGAGCCGCTCCCTGTTTCTCTCGCCATCGGCCCGAGGCCGGCGTTTCTGAGCAGTGGCGCGGTCTTCTGTCACATCACACCTTGATATCCGGAGGCAACCTCCGTAAATGAACCGGAGGCCCCCTCCATCTAGCGATCATCGAGGGCGTTTCAATCTGTTTGCTCGTTTCCGCAGGAGATCAACGCATGTTCAGCGATACCGCCGCCCAGCTTGTTCATGTGCGCAGCGCCGGCCTTGACGAGAAGGTCGCGTACCTTCTGGACTATATCGCTATCTCCGACCTCGTGCAGCGCTATGGCCAATCAACGGACGCACACGATTTTGAGAAGCTTCGGACCTGCTATGGCGACACGATCGAAGTCGATCACGAACCGACGATTGGCATGGGACGCATGACGGTCTCGGCAGACAAGTGGTGCAAGCTGGCTGACAAGTTTCACAGTCAGCTAGACGGCGACGAACATATCATGATCCCACAGAGCATAGTTATCGACGGCGACACTGCGTCATGCCATGTGTTGATGCACGCCAGCCACTATTATCGCGCGGCGAATGGTAGCCCGAACCAGACACTCATTGGCGGGTACGATCTTAAGTTCCATCGTACTGGCTCGGGGTGGAAGATCGCTGAGTCTGTTCAGACGGTTGGGTGGGCCGAGGGGAACTGGCAGTTTCATCATGAGATCGCCGCATCGCTCGGCGAACCAGATCTGAGCTAGGCGCTAATCGCTTCATCTAGCCCTCGCTCTCGCATCACGGTGGCCTGTCGCCTATCGGGACGAGTTCGCTTTAGCTTCTATGTCCACTTGTGGGGCGGTAGCGGTCCGTCCGCTTTATGAGTCTACGGCCTCGTACAGAAGGCGGCCAGCACGCCGCTCTCCGCCGCGCGCCGGCGCGGATCGGTGGGTCGATGGTGCTGGTCCGCTAGGCATCCCAGGCGCGGCTCGTCCGCAAGGGCTGTGCCGGAGGTGCAAGCGCGGCTCGTGTCGCTCCGCTGCTCCAGCCGGCCGGCTGTCACCAGCGGGGGGGCAGAGCCCGACCAGCGCGCGCCCATCCTGTCGCCGCCCCCCGCGTGCAGGCGCCCATCGATGGTCCGCCGCTTGGCCTGGGCTGGTGCGGCGCCGTCATCACCGAAGCGCGGGGATGGCAGGGTTCGGCACAGTCTCCGTCTCGAGATGCGCGCCCGACGCCGGCCGGCGCGTCGCGACCGCCGTCCGCGCCTGGCCAGGGGATCGACCATCGGCAAGGCTCTGTCACGCGCGACGGACTGGATGGCGGAGGCCGCGCCCGACGCCAGCACGCCAGCGTGGCGGCGCGCCACGGTGCGGGCGCCGCCGCCGCGTCGCGGCGACCGCCCGGTCGCCCCCTCGTCTCGAACGCGGATCGCGTGGCGGCGCGTCGCGTCGCGTGACTGCGCGCGCCGCCACGCCTTGCCGGCCATGTCGCGCGCCGGTCGAGGCGCGGGCGGCCGGCGTCGTGAAAGGCGATGCCGGGGACCGCAACGGCTGGCCAGCAGGCCCCGGCTTGATTAGGGTTATGGCTGCGAAACGATAGGCTTAGCTGGTGGGCCAGCGGCCTGTCGCGTCGCGCACGCCGCAGGGTCGAAAGGAATCGCGATGAGCACCATCACCACCACCGACGGCATCACCCTCTTCTACAAGGATTGGGGGCCGCGCGAGGCGCAGCCGATCATGTTCCATCATGGCTGGCCGCTCAGCGCCGACGATTGGGACGCGCAGATGCTCTTCTTCCTGGGCGAGGGCTATCGCGTGATCGCGCATGATCGGCGCGGCCATGGCCGCTCCAGTCAGACGGATACGGGCAATGAGATGGACAGCTACGCCGCCGACGTGGCCGCGCTCGCCGCGCATCTCGATCTCAAGAACGCCGTGCATATCGGCCACTCCACCGGCGGCGGCGAGGTCGCGCATTATGTCGCGCGCGCCACGCCGGGCCGGGTCGCCAAGGCGGTGCTGATCGGCGCGGTGCCGCCGGTGATGGTCAAGAGCGAGGCCAATCCCGGCGGCCTGCCGATCGAGGTGTTCGACGGCTTCCGCGCGGCGCTCGCCGCCGATCGCGCGCAATTCTTCCTCGATGTGCCGAGCGGGCCCTTTTACGGCTTCAACCGCCCGGGCACGCCGCTCATCGAAGGCGTGGTGCGCAACTGGTGGCGCCAGGGCATGATGGGCGGCGCCAAGGCCCATTATGATTGCATCAAGGCCTTTTCCGAAACCGACTTCACCGAGGATCTCAAGGCGATCGACGTGCCCGTGCTGGTGCTGCACGGCGAGGACGACCAGATCGTGCCGATCGACGATTCGGCGCGCATCGCCATCACCCTGCTCAAGCACGGCACGATCAAGACCTATCCGGGCTTCCCCCATGGCATGGCGACCACCCATGCCGATGTCATCAACGCCGATCTGCTCGCCTTCATCCGCGGCTGAGCATCAGGGGCCGGCGCGCGGCCGCGTCGGCCCCTGATCCACCGTCCCGCCGCGCGCCAGAACCGCCGCCAGCATGGGCGCGGCGTGAGTCCCCCTGTCTAGACTTGGCGGGCCAGATCGCGCGCCGCCTCCGCGCCCCGCCCCGGCGCCGCTTCCCGCGTACCTTATGCGAAACATATGCGATCGTCGGGAATCGCTCTCGCAATCCAATCCGGCGCGGCTCTACTTGAGCCTCCTCGCGAGGCGGGCCGTCGAGGGTCGGCGGCCGCGCTCGCCGGGGGTACAAGATGAAGCGTCTCTTCCTTGCCGCGTCCGCGCTCACGGCCTTGGCCGCGCCGGGCGCCGCCACCGCCGCCGATGCCGGCCCCTTCACCATCAGCGGCTCGGCCGCGCTGGTGAGCGACTATCGTCTGCGCGGCGTCTCCCAGTCCGACAATCATGCCGCCGTCCAGGGCGGCATCACCGTGGCGCATCAAAGCGGGCTCTATGCCGGCTTCTGGAGCTCCAGCCTGGCCGGCTGGGGCAGCTTCGGCGGCGCCAATATGGAGCTGGACCTGATCGGCGGCTATCGCCGCGCCTTGTCCGATGCCGCGACGCTCGATGTCGGGCTGACCTGGTATCTCTATCCCGGCGGCGCGGACCGGAGCGACTATGCCGAGCCCTATGTGAAGCTCGGCGGCACGCGCGGGCCGCTCACGCTCACCGGCAGCGTCGCCTATGCGCCGCCGCAGCAGGCGCTCGGGCGCTGGTATCGCACCGGCGCCGAGGCCGCCGCCGGCGTCTACAGCCATCCCGGGGACAAGAAGGACAATCTCTACCTCGCCGCCGACGGCGCGCTGGCGCTGCCGAACCTGCCGATCACCGCCAAGGCGCATATCGGCCACAGCCACGGCAATGACGGGCTCGGCCCCAACGCCACCAGCGCCGCGCCGACGGGCGACTATTGGGACTGGTCGCTCGGCGGCGAGGCGCATTGGAAGCAGCTGACGCTCGGCCTCGCCTGGATCGACACCGATATCAGCCGCCGCGACTCCGCCTATCTCCAGCCCGCCTTCAGCCAGGGCCAGGATGGCCGCGGCAGCATCGCCGGCAGCCGCGTGGTCGGCACGCTCACCGCCGGTTTCTGATCGCCCCGCAATGGCCAGCAAAGGAAACGCTTATGCAGGATCTGCTCTGGCTCGCCGTGATGGCGGGCCTCACCGCCGCCACGCTCGCCTATGTCCGCCTCTGCGACCATGCCTGAGGAGGCCGGCATGACCCTCGATCTCTGGCTCGCCGCGCTCGTCGCGCTCGGCCTCATCGCCTATCTCGTCGCCGTGCTGATGCGGCCCGAGCGCTTCTGAAGGAGCGGACGCATGACCATTCAGGGCTGGCTGCTCATCGCCGCCTTTCTCGCCATCCTGCTCGCCCTCACCAAGCCGGTGGGGCTGTGGCTGTTCGCGCTGTACGAGGGGCGGCGGACGCCGCTCCACGCGCTGCTCGGCCCGGTCGAGCGGGGCTTCTACCGGCTCGCCGGGATCGATCCGGACGCCGAGCAGGGCTGGCGCCGCTACGCCATTCACATGCTGCTTTTCAACGCGGCGCTGATGCTCTTCACCTATGCCGTGCTGCGCGGCCAGGCGCTGTTGCCGGGCAATCCGCTCGGGCTCGCCGCCGTACCCGGGCATCTCGCCGCCAACACCGCGATCAGCTTCACCACCAACACCAACTGGCAGAGCTATGCGGGGGAATCGACCATGTCGAACCTGTCGCAGATGCTGGGGCTGACGCTGCACAATTTCCTGTCGGCGGCGACGGGTATCGCGCTGGCCTTTGCGCTGTTCCGCGGCTTCGCCCGGCGCGAGGCCGCGACGATCGGCAATTTCTGGGCCGATTGCACGCGCATCACCCTGTATCTGCTGCTGCCCGTCTCGATCGTCTACGCGCTGTTCCTGATCGCCTGCGGCGTGCCGCAAACGCTCGCGGGCGCGATCGACCTCACCACGCTGGAAGGCGCCAAGCAGAGCCTCGCGCTCGGCCCGGTGGCCAGCCAGGAGGCGATCAAGATGCTGGGCACCAATGGCGGCGGCTTCTTCAACGCCAATAGCGCGCACCCGTTCGAGAACCCGACCGGCCTCACCAACTTCGTGCAGATGCTGTCGATCTTCGTGCTCGGCTTCGGGCTCACCTTCACCTTCGGCAAGGCGGTGAAGGACACGCGCCAGGGCTGGGCGATCCTGGCGGCGATGGTGCTGCTCTTCCTCGCCGGCGTGGCCGTCGCCTATTGGCAGGAAGCGGCGGGCAATCCCGTGCTCCACGGCCTGGGCGTCGCGGGCGGCAATATGGAAGGCAAGGAGGTGCGCTTCGGCGTCGCCGCCTCGGCGCTGTTCGCGGTCGTCACCACCGCCGCCTCGTGCGGCGCGGTCAACGCCATGCACGACAGTTTCACCGCGCTCGGCGGCCTGGTGCCGCTGTTCAACATGCAGCTCGGCGAGGTGGTGGTGGGCGGCGTCGGCGCCGGCATCTACGGCTTTCTGCTGTTCGCGCTGCTGGCGGTGTTCGTCGCCGGCCTGATGGTGGGCCGCACGCCCGAATATGTCGGCAAGAAGATCGAAAGCCGCGAGGTGAAGCTGGCGGTGCTGGCGATCGCGGTGCTGCCGCTCGCCATTCTCGGCCTCACCGCCCTGTCCTCGGTGGTCGCGCCCGGGCTTGCCGGCCCGCTCAACAAGGGTCCGCACGGCTTTGGCGAGATCCTCTACGCCTTCACCAGCGCGGTGGCCAATAACGGCTCGGCCTTTGCGGGGCTCACCGCGAGCACGCCCTATTATGACGGGCTGCTGGGCGTCGCCATGTGGGTGGGGCGCTTCTTCATCATCGTGCCGATGCTGGCGATCGCGGGCGGGCTGGCGGCGAAGAAGCCCGTGCCGCCCTCGGCCGGCTCCTTCCCCACCACCGGCCCGCTCTGGGTCGGCCTGCTGGTCGGCATCATCCTCATTCTCGGCGGCCTTACCTTCCTGCCGAGCCTCGCCCTTGGCCCGATCGCCGATCATCTCGCGATGATCCGCGGCCAGCTGTTCTGACCGGAGCGCCTGTCATGGCCCGCACGTCCCAATCTCTGTTCACCTCGGCGCTGATGCTGCCGGCGGCGGCCGATGCCGTCCGCAAGCTCGATCCGCGCCAGCTCGTCCGCAACCCGGTGATGTTCACCACCGCCGTGGTGGCGGCCTTGCTCACCCTGCTGCTGCTCGTCGGCCATGACGGGCTGGGCACCGGCTTCAAGCTCCAGCTGGTGATCTGGCTGTGGCTGACGGTGCTGTTCGGCACCTTCGCCGAGGCGCTCGCCGAGGGGCGGGGCAAGGCGCAGGCCGCCTCGCTGCGCGCCACCAAGGCCGAGCTTTCGGCCAAGAGGCTGCGGGCCTCGGGCGGGCTCGAGCCGGTGCCCGCCAGCGCGCTGCGGCTGGGCGATGTGGTGCTGGTGGAAACCGGCGATCTCATCCCCTCGGACGGCGAGGTGATCGAGGGCGTCGCCTCGGTCAACGAGGCGGCGATCACCGGCGAAAGCGCGCCCGTGATCCGCGAGGCCGGCGGCGACCGCTCGGCGGTGACGGCGGGCACGCGCGTGCTGTCGGATCAGATCAAGGTCCGCGTCACCGTCAATCCCGGCCAGGGCTTTCTCGATCGCATGATCGCGCTGGTCGAGGGCGCGGAGCGGCAGAAGACGCCCAACGAGATCGCGCTCACCCTGTTGCTGGTGGGACTGACGATCATCTTCCTGATCGCGGTGGCGACGGTGCCGGGCTTCGCCGCCTATGCCGGCGGCAGCATCCCGGTGGCGATCCTGGCGGCGCTGCTCATCACCCTCATCCCCACCACGATCGCCGCGCTGCTCTCGGCGATCGGCATCGCCGGCATGGACCGGCTGGTGCGCTTCAACGTGCTCGCCAAATCGGGCCGCGCGGTGGAGGCGGCGGGCGATGTCGATGTGCTGCTGCTCGACAAGACCGGCACGATCACGATCGGCGATCGCCAGGCGTCGCTGTTCCGGCCGGTGGACGGCACGCTCGAGGCCGAGCTGGCCGAGGCGGCGCTGCTCGCCAGCCTCGCCGACGAGACGCCCGAGGGCCGCTCGATCGTGGCGCTGGCGCGCCAGCAGCATCTCGTGCAGACCACGGTGCTGCCGGCGGGGAGCGAGATCATCCCCTTCACCGCGCAGACGCGCATTTCCGGCGTGCGCGCCGGCGGCGTGCTGATCCAGAAGGGCGCGGTGGATTCGATCCTGCGCGCGCATCCGGGCCTCGGCCAGACCGCCGCCGCCACCGAGCTGCGCCGGATCACGGACGAGATCGCGCGCGCCGGCGGCACGCCACTCGCGGTGGCGCGCGACGGCCGGCTGCTCGGCGCGATCTTCCTCAAGGATGTCGTCAAGGCGGGCATTCGCGAGCGGTTCGGCGCGCTGCGCCAGATGGGCATCCGCACGGTTATGATCACCGGCGACAATCCGCTCACCGCCGCGGCGATCGCCGCCGAGGCGGGGGTTGACGATTTCCTCGCCCAGGCCACCCCGGAGGACAAGTTGGCGCTGATCCGCGACGAGCAGCGCGGCGGCCGGCTGGTGGCGATGTGCGGCGACGGCACCAACGACGCGCCCGCGCTCGCCCAGGCGGATGTCGGCGTGGCGATGAACACCGGCACCCAGGCCGCGCGCGAGGCCGGCAACATGGTGGATCTCGACAGCGACCCGACCAAGCTGATCGAGATCGTGGGGCTCGGCAAACAGCTGCTGATGACGCGCGGCGCGCTCACCACCTTCTCGGTGGCCAATGACGTCGCCAAATATTTCGCCATCATCCCGGCGATGTTCGTGGCCCTGTATCCCGGCCTGGCGGTGCTCAACGTGATGCGGCTGGCCACGCCCGAGAGCGCGATCCTGTCCGCGATCATCTTCAACGCGCTCATCATCCCGCTGCTGGTGCCGCTGGCGCTGCGCGGCGTCGCCTATCGGCCGATGGGGGCGGGGCCGCTGCTGGCGCGCAATCTCGCCGTCTACGGCCTGGGCGGACTCATCGCGCCGTTTGTCGGCATCAAGCTCATCGACCTCGCCGTCACCGGCCTCGGTCTCGCCTGAGGAACGCCATCATGACCAAGGATATCGTCTCCGCTCTGCGGCCCGCGCTGGTGCTCACGCTGCTGTTCGCCTTGCTGCTCGGCATCGTCTATCCTCTCCTGATGACGGGGATCGGACAGACGCTGCTGCCGCGCCAGGCCAATGGCAGCCTGGTGTTCGCGGGCAGCCGCCCGATCGGCTCGGCGCTGATCGGCCAGAGCTTCACCAGCGACCGCTACTTCCACGGCCGGCCCTCGGCGGCGGGCAAGGGCTATGACGGCATGGCCTCGGGCGGCTCCAATCTCGGCCCGGCGGCGCAGGCGCTGGCCGACAGGGTGCGCGGCGATGTCGCGGCGCTGCGGCGCGCGGGCGTGGCCGGCGCCATTCCGGCCGATCTCGTCACCGCCTCGGGCTCGGGCCTCGATCCCGATCTTTCGCCGGATGCGGCGCGCGCCCAGATCGCGCGCGTGGCGCGGGCGCGCGGCCTCGCCCCGGCGCGGCTCGATGCGCTCGTCGCCGCGCAGACCGAGGCGCCGCTCGCCGCGATCCTCGGCGAGCCCCGCGTCAATGTGCTGGCGCTCAACCGCGCGCTCGATCAGCTCGGCCGCGCGCCCTGATGCCGGGCGGCGCCGCGCCCTCGCCCGAGGCCTTGCTGCGCCAGGCGGCGCAGGAGGGCCGCGGGCGGCTCAAAATCTTCCTCGGCGCGGCGCCGGGGGTCGGCAAGACCTATGAGATGCTGACGGACGGACGCGCCCGTCGCCTCGGCGGCGCGGACGTGGTGATCGGCGTGGTGGAGACGCACGGCCGCGCCGAGACCGAGGCGCTGACGCGCGGCTACGAGATCGTGCCGCGTCGCGAGATCGCCTATGAAGGGCAGACGCTGTTCGAGATGGATCTCGACGCCATTCTCGCGCGCGCGCCCCGGCTGGTGCTGGTGGACGAGCTGGCGCACAGCAACGCGCCCGGCAGCCGCCACGCCAAGCGGTACCAGGATGTGGAGGAATTGCTGGACGCGGGGATCGACGTCTATTCCACGGTCAATATCCAGCATGTCGAGAGCCTCAACGACGTGGTCGCCTCCTTCACCCGCGTGCGGGTGCGCGAGACGGTGCCGGATTCGATCCTCGAGGCCGCCGAGATCGAGGTGGTCGACATTCCGCCCGACGAGCTGATCGAGCGGCTCCGCGCCGGCAAGGTCTATCTGCCCGAGGAGGCGACCCGGGCGCTGGCGCATTTCTTCTCCAAGTCCAACCTCTCGGCGTTGCGCGAGCTGGCGCTGCGCCGCGCGGCGCAGGCGGTGGACGCGCAGATGCTCGATCATGTCCGCGCGCTCGGCGTCGGCGGCACCTGGGCGGGCGGCGAACGCATCGTCGTGGCGGTGAGCGAGCAGCCGGGCGGCGAGGGGCTGGTGCGCGCCGCCAAGCGCATCGCCGATGCGCTCCACGCGCCCTGGACGGCGGTCTATGTCGAGACGCCGCGCGCCCAGAGCTTCGATGCCGAGGCGCATCGCCGCATCGCTCAGGCGCTTGCGCTCGCCACCCAGCTCGGCGGGGCGGTGGCGAGCGTCCCCGCGACCCATGTCGTGGAAGGGCTCAAGGCCTTCGCGGCCGAGGCCCGCGCGACCCAGCTGGTGGTGGGCAAATCGGCGCGGTCGCGCTGGTTCGAGCTGCGCCACGGCTCGGTGGTGGACCAGCTGGTGCGCGAGACGCCCGACATGGCGGTGCATGTGCTGCCGATCGCCGCGCCCGCCCCGACGCGCCGCCGCCGGCCGGCCGCGGGCTTGGGCGCCGGCTGGGGCGCGCCGGCGGGCTATGGCTGGACGGCGGCGATGGTGGCGGCGGTGACGGGGGTCGCCACCACGCTCTTCCACATCCTCCAGCTCGGCAATGTCGCGCTGCTCTATCTGCTGCCGGTGATGGCGGCCGCCAGCCTGTTCGGGCTGCGCGCGGGGCTGTTCGCGGGCGTCGCCTCGTCGCTCGCCTATAACTTCTTCTTCCTCCCGCCGACCTGGACGCTGACGATCAGCAATCCCGAGAATGTCGTCTCGGTGTGCGTGCTGCTCGGCGTGGCGGTGGCGACCAGCCAGCTGACCGCGCGGGTGCGCGCCCAGGCCGATCTCGCGGCGGCCAGCGCGCGCGCCAATGCCGCGCTGGCGGGTTTTCTCGGCCGGCTCGGCCCGCTCAACGACAGCCAGGCGCTGGCGCGCGCGATCTGCGAGGAGATCGGGCGGCTGCTCGGCGTCCGCGCGGTGCTGCTCGGCCCCGCGCCCACCGGCGGCGGGCTGGTGGTGGTGGCGGCCAATGTCGCCGATGCGCGGATCGAACCGATGGAGATGGCGGCCGCGCAATGGGCGCTGGACAGCGGCGCGCCGGCCGGGCGCGGATCGGGCACGCTCGCCGCCTCGGAATGGCTGTTCCGGCCGCTGCGCGCGGGCGAGCGCACGCTCGGCGTGATCGGCCTCGCCCGCGAGGATGGCGCCGAGCCGATCCGGTCCGATCAATGGCCGCTGCTCGCCAGCCTGATCGACCAGGCGGCGCTGCTGCTGGAGCGGCTGCGGCTGGAGCGCGACATGCGCGATGTCGACCGGCTGCGCGAGCGCGACCGGCTGCGCGCGGCGCTGCTCTCCTCGGTGAGCCATGATCTGCGCACGCCGCTCACCGCCATTCTCGCCGCCGCCGCCGAACTGGCCCGCGCGCCGAGCCCGGCGCTGATCGGCACCATCACCAGCGAGGCCAACCGCCTCAACCGCTTCGTCGCCAATCTGCTCGACATGGCGCGGGTCGAGGCGGGGGCGCTGACGCTGCGGCTGGAGCCGGTGGATCTGAGCGACGCGGTGGCCGGCGCGGCGCAGGACGCACGCCGCGCGCTCGAGGGCCATGCCATTCGCCTCGAGGTGCCGCCCAATCTGCCGCTGGTGCGGGTCGATCCCCAGCTGCTCCACCATTGCCTGCTCAACCTGCTGGACAATGCCGGCATCTATGGCGCGCCGGGCACGCCGATCGTGGTGCGCGGCACGCACCGTGCCGATCGGCTCATCCTGTCGGTGCTGGACCAGGGGCCGGGCATTCCGCCCGGGCGCGAGGCGGACGTGTTCGAGACTTTCCGCCGACTGGAGGGATCGGACCGCAAGATCGGCGGCACCGGGCTCGGCCTCGCGATCGTCAAGGCCTTTGCCGAAGCGATGGGCATGACGGTGCGCGCCGGCAACCGCGCCGAGGGCGACGGCGCGGAGTTCAGCCTCATCTTCCCCCGCGCGCTGCTGGTGCGCGACGCCGACGGCACCCTGCTGCTGTGACAGCTTGTGTCGCGGGGCGTGTCATCCCTGTAACATAGTTGCTACACCTTTCCGCAATACGCAATATGCCGTCGGAACTCCATTGCGGTGCAGCAATGACTCCGGAAAGTTGCCTCCCGAGTTCACGTCGCATTGGGGGACAAAATGGCGACCAAGGCACTTTTGCACGCAACGATCTGCCTCGCCGCGCTGGCCTTGCCGGCGGCGCTCTCCGCGCAGGCGGTGGATGTCGGGCCGGCGGCGGGCGCGGCGGCGGCGGGCAATGGCGCCGATCCGGGCGAGGCGATCATCGTCACCGGCTCGCGCATCCGGCGCGACCCGCTCGACAATAGCAGCCCCGTGGTGACGCTGGACCAATCCAGCCTCGCCCAGACCGGCCTGAGTTCGGTGGCCGACATTCTCCAGCGTCTGCCCAGCGCGGCGGGCGGTCTCAACACCAAGGCCAATAACAGCGGCAATATCGGCAATCCGCAGGATGGCGGCGGCGTCGGCGCCGGCACCGCCGAAATCGATCTGCGCTACCTGCTGGCCAAGCGCACGCTCGTGCTGGTCGACGGGCTGCGCTATGTTCCGGCGACGGCGGGCAGCGGCATTCCCTCCACCGTCGATCTCAACACCATACCCAACAGCCAGATCGAGCGGATCGAGGTGCTGCAATCGGGCCAGTCGCCGCTCTATGGCTCGGACGCGATCGCGGGCGTGGTAAACATCATCACCAAGGCGAGCCAGACCGGGCTCCGCGCCTCCGCCCAGTTCGGGACCTTCCGCCAGGGCGACGGCCACACCCAGGATTACGATATCAGCTACGGCCTGAAGCATGGCGGCACCACGCTGGTGGCGGGCTTCAGCTATGTGAAGCAGAACAAGGTTTCCACCGCCGACCGGAAGGAATCGCAATTCCCCAATCCCTTCCAGACGAGCTGCACCGATCCGATCGGCGGCTGCTCGTCGGCCTCGGTGAATGGCCGCTTCCTGTTCAACCCCGGCAACCCCACGCTGCCCGCGGGCGGCGCGCTGACCGTGCGCAACCCGCCGCTCACCAGCCGCGGCGTCTATGATCCGACAGGCGTGGGCGGCGATTATCGCACATTCACCAATGCCGACCGCTTCAACTTCTCGCCCTATAACTACTATCTCACGCCGTCGGAGCGGATTGGCGGTTTCGTCAGCCTTAAGCAGGAAGTCGCCTCCAACGTGAACCTGCGTGTCAAGGCGGTGTATAATCGCCGCAACTCGCAGAACCAGGCGGCCTTCCTGCCGTTGTTCGTGGGGCCGGACGCGGGCAATGGCACCTTGCTCGATACCGTCTCGATCGACGCGACCAATCCGTATAATCCGTTCGGCATCACGCTGTCGGCCGGCGGCAACGGCCAGCCCGCCACCTACAGCTATGTCGCGCGACGTCTGGTGGAGGCGGGGCAGCGCACCTACACGCAGCGTGTCGATACCTGGTCGGTCACGACCACGCTCGATGGCAATTTCGATCTGTTCGGGCGCAAATTCTACTGGGACGCCAACGCGGTGTTCGGCCTGAACGATGCCCGTCAGATCTTCACGGGCAATGTCAACGCGGCCAAGGTGCAGCGCGCGCTCGGCCCGCTCGCGCAATGCACCGACGATTGCGTGCCGCTCAACCTGTTCGGCGGACTGGGCTCGATCACGCCGGCGATGCTCAACTACATTTCCTTCGTCGAGAAGGACAAGAGCAGCCAGACCCTGTATGACTATACCGCCAACATCACCGGCGATCTGTTCAAATTGCCCGCCGGCAATGTCGGCATCGCGGTCGGCTATGAGCATCGCATCCAGCGCGGCTCCTTCACCCCCGATCCGCTGATCCAGGCCGGGCTCGGCGCCGATATCCCCGCGCAGGCGGCCAGCGGCAAATATAATAGCGACGAAGTCTATGGTGAGCTGCGCGTGCCGCTGCTCAAGGATGTGCCCGTCTTCCATATGCTGGAGGCGGATGGCGCGGTGCGCCACGCCAGCTATTCCACCAGCGGCAGCAGCACCACCTTCACCGGCACCGGCCTGTGGAAGCCGGCGGAGGATCTGCTGCTCCGCGCCTCCTATGCGGAAGGCTTCCGCGCGCCGGGCCTGGGCGAATTGTTCGGCGCCCAAAGCCGCGCGGACGCGCCGATCAACGATCCCTGCACCAATGTCGCCGGCGCGCGCTGGCAGGCTTCGGAGACGGTGCGCAACAACTGCATCGCCAATGGCGTGCCCGCGAGCGGCAGCTATCAGGAGCCGCAGGGCGGCCAGATCGGCACGCTCACCGGCGGTAATCGCAGCCTCAAGCCGGAAACCTCGCGCACCTGGCTGTTCGGCGGCGTGTTCAGCCCGCACTGGGTGCGCGACAGCGGCTTCGCCAGCCAGCTGAGCCTCGAGGTCAATTATTACGACATCAAGGTGAAGGGCGCGATCGCCGCGATCAACCCGCAGGTGACGCTGAGCCGCTGCGCGGAGCTGGGCGATCCCAGCGCCTGCGCCAATGTGATCCGGACGCCGAGCGGCATCATCTCGCGCGTGATCGGCCTGTTGCAGAATATCGGCAGCATCCGCACCAAGGGCGTGGACCTGACGCTCACCTATCGCTCGCCCCAGACCGGCGTCGGCGCCTTCGGCTTCACGCTCAACGGCAATTATCTCGCCAAATATACCGAGAGCTTCCCCACCGCCGACGGCGCCGCCACGATCAGCTATCGCGGCACCACGCGCGGCTTCCCCGATCAGTCCTATCCCAAGTTCAAGGGCACGGGCGTGCTGAGCTGGTCGCTGGGCGAGTTCGATACGTCCTTCACGGGCCGCTATATTCACCATGTCACCGAGCTGAACGGGGATACGGTGCATGAGCTGAAGGAGCGCTTCTACGGCGACGTGCAGCTCGTCTACACGCCCGGCTTTCTCGACAAGCGCTTCGCCTTCACGCTCGGCGTGATCAACGTGTTCAACACCAAGCCGCCGGCCTGCTATACCTGCACCGGTCCTAATTACGATCCCACCACCTATGACGTGCCGGGCCAGTTCGGGTACGCGCGTATCTCCTTCAAGATGTAGCCTGATGGGCGGCGATCGTGGCCGGGGCCGGTTGCGATCGCCGCCAGCGGCGGGCTATGGCGGGGCCACGGCGCCCGCGCGCGGAGGCGTCGCCCATCCCTCCAGCGCGAGTGCGCCGCATGCAACGCAAGACCTTGACCCGCTTCCTGATCGAGCAGCAGCAGGGGCCCCGGGCCATGCCGCCGCAGCTGCGCCTGCTGATCGAGACGGTGGCGCGCGCCTGCAAGACGATCAGCCACGCCATCTCCAAGGGCGCGCTGGGCGACGTGCTGGGCGAACTCAGCCGCGAGAATATCCAGGGCGAGGTGCAGAAGAAGCTCGACGTGCTCGCCAACGAGCTGCTGCTCGAGGCCAATGAATGGGGCGGCCACCTCGCCGCCATGGCGTCCGAGGAGATGGAGACGCTCCACCGCGTGCCCAACCGCTATCCCAAGGGCGAATATCTGCTGCTGTTCGATCCGATCGACGGCTCCAGCAATATCGATGTCGATATTTCGGTCGGCACCATCTTCTCGGTGCTGAAGGCGCCGGAAAGCGCCAGCGGGCGCGACGTGACCGAGGCCGATTTCCTCCAGCCCGGCGCGCGCCAGATCGCTGCAGGCTATGCCATCTACGGCCCGCAGACGCTGCTGGTGCTGAGCGTCGGCACCGGCGTGTACGAGTTCACGCTGGATCGCGAGATCGGTTCGTGGAAGCTCACCGACGGGCCGATGACCATCCCCGAGCAATATCCCGAATTCGCGATCAACATGTCCAACCGGCGGCAATGGTCGCCCGCCGTGGCGCGCTATGTCGAGGAGCGGGTGACGGGGGCGGCGGGCCCGTGCGGGCGCGACTATAATATGCGCTGGACGGGCTCGATGGTCGCGGACGTGCATCGCATCCTCAAGCGCGGCGGCGTCTTCCTCTATCCCGCCGATCATCGCCAGCCGGGCAAGGCGCGGCTGCGGCTGATGTACGAGGCCAATCCCATGGCCTTTCTGGTCGAGCAGGCGGGCGGCGCCGCCACCGACGGGCGGGTGCGGCTGATGGAGATGGAGCCGGCCGCGCTGCACCAGCGCGTGGGCGTGGTGCTGGGCGATCGCGGCGAGGTGGCGGCGGTCACAGAGGCCGCCATCCTCGCCGAACCGGCCTGACCGGCGATTCGACTCCGACCCCTCGAAATCGTGTCCCGAGGGTCACACCACCGCAAATTTGCGGCGTTGAAAATGCGCGCCATGTAACGAAACATTTCACAAGATTACGGAATTTCTCGGCGTCGCAAAAGTGTAACGAGTTCTACCCCTTTTTGTCGCCATTGGCGCGCTAGCGGCCCCGCATCGCGGCGGTGGGGCCGCGCAAGGGGTCTAGAATGAACCAGAACTATTCCACGCGCCCGCTTCGCGGGGCGGTCTCCACGCGTCTGCGCGCCGCGCTTCCCTTCCTTCTTGCGAGTGCAGCGCTGAGTGCGCCGGCGCTCGCCTTCGCGGCCGCGCCCGACGCCGCCGCCGCGCCGGATGCGGCCGCCGGGGCCGATGCCGAGCCGCTCGGCGAGATCGTCGTCACCGCCACCAAGCGCGAGACCAATCTCCAGCAGACCCCAATCTCCATCTCGGTGCTCAGCGCCCAGACGCTGCGCGATCGCCATGTGCAGAGCCTGCTCGATCTCGCCGACGGCGCGGTGCCGGGGCTGCGCGTCGCCACCTTCGAGGCGCGGCAGAGCGCGCTCACCATCGGCATTCGCGGCATCGTGCCGCTGGATGCCAACCAGCCCGCGCGCGAGCAGGGCGTCGGCATCTATATCGACGGCGTCTATCTCGGCCGCCAGCACGGCCTCAACGCGGCGCTCTTCGATATCGAGCGCGTCGAGGTGCTGAAAGGCCCGCAGGGCACGCTGTTCGGCCGCAACACCGAGGGCGGCGCGCTGAGCCTTGTCAGCCGTGGCCCGAGCGGCCGCTTCGAGGGCCGCGTGACGGGCGGCATCGGCAATTACGGATCGCACAATACCGAGCTGCATCTCGATCTGCCCGAGGTGCATGGCTTCAGCGTAAAACTGGATGGCGTGATCCAGCATCAGGACGCCACCACCAAGAACCCGCTCGAGGGCGCGACCGGGTGGAACTATTATGATCGGAAGGGCATCCGCGCCGCCGTGCGGTGGAAGCCGGTCGACGGCATCACCAACGACTTCTCGTTCGATTACAGCCGCGACAGCAATTCGCCCTTCTACAGCCAGCTGCTCAACGTCAATCCCAATGGCTGCGTCGCCGGGCCGCAGGCCGCCGCGCCCAAGTGCGTGCTGCCGGGCACCCAATATACGACGCTGACCGGGACGGTGAAGCCGACCCTGCCCGGCGTGGTGGTGGAGGGCGACAAGCGCATGACGGTCGCCGATATCGGCGTGCCGCAGCAGCCGAGCGTCGATCGCACCCATGGCTTCACCAACAATCTCAAATGGAGCATCGCCCCGCAGATCGAGCTGCGCTCGATCACCGCGTGGCGCGGCGTGAATGTCGGCCAGTGGGACAATAGCGGCGGCGCGCACCGCGTGCCCGTGGTCGCGCCGGGCTGCGCCACCACCGCGTGCAATTTCAGCCGCTACAGCCTCGCCAATCTGAACCAGACCCAGTTCAGCCAGGAGTTCCAGGCGGTCGGCACGATCAGCCGCTTCGATTATGTGGCCGGCCTCTATTATTTCAACGAACATGTGCGCGACGATGCTGCCACGCCCAATTCCAACGCGATCACCGGCTATGTCACGCCCGGCCAGACCAGCGGCTATCAATATGTGATCCTCGATCCGTGCCGCGGCTCGGGCGGGTTCGGCTCGCAGACCGAGTGCCGCTCCACCGACCGCGCCTCGCGGGTGCGCTCGCGCAGCTATGCCGTCTATGGCCAGGTGACGTGGAACGCGACCGACGCGATCCACCTCACCGCCGGCGGCCGCTACACGCACGACAAGAAGCAGGGCGAGCTGCTGATGTCGCGCAACATCGATTACGCGCTGCGCCCGGACATCGCCGCCGCCAACGGCTATCGCCCGCTCGATGCCAGCTGGAACCGCTTCAACCCGATGGTCACGCTCGCCTATGACGTGAGCAACGACGTGCATGTCTACGCCAAATATGCGACCGGCTATCGCGCCGGCGGCGCCAGCTCGCGCACGTCCAACTATCAGGCGTTCAATCCGGAGGATGTGCGCTCCTACGAAGTCGGCATGAAGACCGATTTCTGGGGCCATCGCGGCCGCTTCAACGTTGCCGGCTACATCATGGACCGCGATGACAGCCAGGTCGATATCAGCTCGATCCAGACGACGGCGACGGGCAATTTCAACAATCTCGTGACGATCAATGCGCCCGGCACCACCAAGATCCGGGGTGTCGAGGCCGATCTGACGCTGCGTCCGGTGGACGGGCTGACGCTGAGCGCCTCCTATGCCTATACCTATACCAAGATCCCGCTGGTGCCGATCACGGTCAATGCGGGCGGCGTCAGCTACACCACGTTGCAGCGCTTCTACATCGTCTTCACGCCGCGCAACGCGGCGAGCGGATCGATCGATTATGAGCTGCCCATGCCGATGGTGAGCGACGGCGCCAAGCTGCGCTTCCATATCGACGGCAATTACGCGCAGGCGACGCAGACCTTCGACCAGTTCGCCACCAAGGCGGACTCGTCCTTCATCGCCAATGCCCGGCTCGCGCTGGCCGATATCAATGTCGGGCGGGGCGATACGCGGCTGACGGCGAGCGTCTGGGTGCGCAACCTGTTCGATCGCGCCTATGTGTATCGCCGCGATCCCTCGAACAGCCTGCCCGGCGCGCCGACCACCAGCGCGACCACGGCGAGCGTCAACAACATCCTCGGGGACTACGGCAATTTCAACGCGCCGCGGACCTTCGGCGGCGAGATCAGCCTGCGCTTCTAAGCGGGCCGAACCGGATGGGAGCCGACCCCGCTCCCAGGCCGGCGCGGCCACCCCGAACCTGCACGGACGCGCCGGCGCCCGATCCAGCCGTCCCGCCGCCGCCTAGCGGTCGTCGGGGCGGCTGGTGACGGTGAGGCCGCCCAGCACCACATTGCCATCCAGCCGCCACACCGAGAGCCGATGCGCCCCCGCGGCGACATGCGGCAGGCGCAGGTGAAGATCGCGCCGGTTCTCGATCACCGCGCGCGTCCAGGCGCGCTGCGCCGCCGTCGCCGGATCGTCGGGCGAGGGCGTCAGCCGATCCTCCAGCACCGCCACCGGCCCATCGTCCAGCGACACGCCGGTGCGCAGCACGCCCGCGCCGCTGGTGTCGAGCGTCGGCACCAAAGTCAGCCCGATGTCGACCGGCCCGTCGCGCGCGACGCGGATGGCATAGTCGAGCCGCATCCCGTCCGCCGGCCGGGTCGGCGCGCGGCCCTGGGGCAGACTGGTCACCGCGCCGCGCCCCGATCCGAGATGCGGGATCACCGCCCAGCGCAGACCCGCCGCGCCTTCGGCGCCGACATAGTCCGCCGCTTCGATATGCAGCGTGTCGGGATCGGGCGCGGGGAGCGTGGCGAAGCGGATCGGCGGCACCGGCCCGGCGGCGGCGATGCGCGTCACCGCCGGCATGATCTGGCGCGCCGGCTCCTGCCAGCCGGTATAGCCGATATGCGTCTGGCGCATCATGCCGTCCCATTTGCCGCCGCGCAGCGCGTGATAGGCGCGGGTCAGCGCCTGATCCTCGGCAAAGGCCGCCTCCGCCCGATCGGCGAAGACATTGGCGCGCGGATCGCCGGCGCCGGCGAGACGGTGGTTCCACGCGACCGCATAATAGAGGCGGTAGAGCGTCGCCATCGCCCGCACCGGATGCTCCACCAGTTCGAAATAGGCGTCGCGCTGATCGGCCGCGAGGTGCGTGCGGACCCGCGCCACATCGCGCTCGAGCCGCGTCCAGGTCTCGACCGCGCGGCCGAAGGCGCCGCCGTCCAGACGCGTCGCGGTCTGGCCGCCGAGCGGGAAGCTGTCGGGATCGAGCAGCTCGGGCTTGCGGAGCGCCACGCCTTGGCCATAGCGGGTCAGGAGCGCGCCGATCGCGGCGGCCTGGCCTGGCCCGAAGGCGGCGGCCGCCCAGTCGCGCGGAAAGGCCTGCATCGCCGCCAGCGTCATCGCGTCCGGATCCCAGGCCTGGCGGAGGAAGAAGCTGAGCGGATATTCCATCGGCTTCAGATCGCCAACATTGACGATCCAGGCGGCGCGCGCGTTCGCCTGATAGGCGAGGTCCATCTGCTGCCAGATCTTCTCGATGGCGTTGGTGTTGATCCACTTATAGTTGCGCGGCGCGCCGACATAGTCGAAATGATAATAGATGCCGTAGCCGCCGGGATGATGATCGCCTGCCGCCGGCAGGCGCCGCAGCTGCCCCCAATTATCGTCCGAAAAGAGCAGGATCACGTCGTCGGGCACGCGCATCCCATGATCGTAATAATCCTGCACCTCCTTGTAGAGCGCCCAGATCTGCGGCGTCTCGGCGGCGGGGCGGCCGGTCACGTCGGCGATGATCGCGCGCTGGTCGGCCACGATCTTTTCGAGCAGCGCCGTGGCGGTGCCTCCGCCCATCGCCTCGTCGCCATCGCCGCGCATGCCGATGGTGACGAGGCTGTCATAGGCCCGGCCGCCGCCCTTGCTCATCATCCGGGCGATGCCGCCGCGCCAGAAGGCGCGGAGATTGGCGCCGTTCCGCGTATAATCCCAGGGGCCGCCGGTGGTGAGGCCGGGCTGCGGGCGGTGCCATTCGGCCTGCGCGCGCATCATCGGCTCGTGATGCGAGCTGCCGATGACGATGCCCATTGCATCGGCGAGGCGGCCATTCTCGGGATCGTCCTGGTGGAAGGCCTTGCCCCACATGGCGGGCCAGAAATAATTGCCCATCAACCGCAGTTCCAGCTCGAAGACATGGCGGTACATGCGCGCATTGACGCCGCCGAACCGCGCCTTGGCCCAGCCGCTGAAGCTCGGATCCTCGTCGTTGATGAAGAAGCCGCGATAGCGGACCTTGGGCTGGTCGCGCCGCGCGCCGGGGGTGATGTCCAGCCGGCGGTGCCGCGCCACCGGCACATCGGCGAACCAGTACCAGGGCGATACGCCGATCCGCGCGCTCAGATCATAGGTGCCGAACACCGCGCCGCGGCGGTCGCTGCCGATCACCACCAGCGCGCGCGGCACGCCGGGCAGCGGATGCTCCACCACGATCTGGCGATAGGCCTCCCACTGGCCGGCCAGATCCTCCGCCGCGATCTTGCGCGCGGCGATCAGCCGGTCGAGCATCGGGCTTTGTCCGCGCACGCCGATCAGCACCACCGGGCCGTGCGCGCGCGCGGGATCGTCGATCAGCGTGGCGCGCCGCCCGCCGACCCGGCCGAGATCCTCGGCGAAGCTGGTCGCGGCCTGGCGCACCGCCGGATCGGCGTTCGCGTCGATCAGCACCGTGGCCGGGCGACCGGGGCGGATCAGCGCGAAGCCGCCCGCGACCGGATGCGTGCACACGGCGATCGGCGCCGCGCAGCCCTTATCCGCCGCCGCCGTCGCTGGCGCGGCCGAGGCGATCGCGAGCACCAGCGCCAGCGGGGCACCTGCGGACCGGCGGATCGAACCGCGATTGAGCATAGATCCTCTCCCTGTCCTTGGTAGCGATACCACCGCGCCGCGCTGCGCGGCGGCGATCCCGCCGCGCATGGCCGCACCCGGAGCACGGCTCGGCTCGTCGCGCGGCAAAGCTCCAAAAGCTGATCTAAGACAATGCAACCAAAGGACATGATCGGGGTTGGCGGCTCCGGCGTGGTCCGCCGCCACGGTGCGGAAAGCAAAGGGGAGGGTCGTCATGGGCTTGACGGTGAATGGCGCGCCGGTGGCGCTGCCGGAGGATCCGCGCGTATCGCTGCTGGATCTGCTACGCGATCGGCTCGGCCTCCCCGGGACCAAGAAGGGCTGCAACCAGGGGGCGTGCGGCGCCTGCACCGTGCTGGTGGATGGCATGCGCATCCTCTCCTGCCTCGCGCTCGCGGTGCAATATGAGGGCCGTTCCATCACCACCATCGAGGGCCTCGGCACCGAGACGGCGCTGCACCCGCTGCAACAGGCCTTTATCGAGCATGACGGGTTCCAGTGCGGCTATTGCACGCCCGGCCAGATCTGTTCGGCGGTCGACATGGTGGCGGAAGCAAGGCGCGGCGTGCCCAGCCATGTCACCGCCGATCTGGCCGAGGAGACGATCCTGCTCGACGGCGCCGAGCTGCGCGAGCGGATGAGCGGCAATCTCTGCCGCTGCGGCGCGCATAACGGCATCATCGAAGCGATCGCGCAGAGCTTGGAGACGATGGCATGACCCCCTTCGGTTATGCCCGCGCCGCCGACGCGGCGGATGCCGTGCGCCGCGCCGGCGGCGCGCCCGTCCGCTATCTTGGCGGCGGCACCAATCTCGTCGATCTGATGCGCGAGACGATCGAGCGGCCGGCGGCGCTGGTGGATGTCACCGGGCTTTCCGCCGAGATCGCGGCGGCGGGCGAGGGGCTGCGCATCGGCGCGGCGGCGCGCAACACCGCGATCGCCGAGCATCGCCTCGTGCGCACCCGCTATCCCGCGCTGGCGCGCGCCATCCTCGCCGGCGCCAGCGCGCAGATCCGCAATATGGCGACCGCCGGCGGCAATCTGCTCCAGCGCACGCGCTGCGCCTATTTCTACGATGTCGAGGGCGCACGCTGCAACAAGCGCACCCCCGGCGCCGGCTGCGACGCGATCGGCGGCTTCAACCGCGCCCACGCCATTCTCGGCGCCTCCGAAGCCTGTGTCGCCACCCATCCGTCGGACATGGCGGTGGCGTTGCTCGCCTATGATGCGCAGCTCGAGATCGAAGGCCCGGACGGCGCGCGCACCCTCGCGCTCGCCGATCTCCACCGCCTGCCGGGCGACCGCCCCGACCGCGACACCGATCTCGCGCCGGGCGAGCTTATCACCGCCATCCTGCTTCCGCCGGTTTCGCCCGCGCTGCGCGCCACCTATCGCAAGGTCCGCGATCGCGCGAGCTATGCCTTCGCGCTGGTCTCGGTCGCCGGCGCGCTGGCGATCAAGGAGGGGCGGATCACCGAGGCGCGGATCGCGCTGGGCGGCGTCGCGCCCAAGCCGTGGCGCGTCCCGGCGGCCGAGGCGGCGCTGATCGGCGGCGCGGCCGAGCCCGCGCGCTTCGCCGAAGCCGCCGAGGCGCTGCTGGCGGGCGCGGCGCCGCTCCGCGACAATGGCTTCAAGATCGAACTGGCGCGGCGCACCATCGTCGCCGTGCTGACCGAAGTGGCGGGAGGCGCGGCATGAGCATGATCGAGGAGGCCAAGCAGGCCGCGCAGGGTCTGGTCCAGGCGGCGATCGGCAAGGCGGTGGCGCTCGCGCCGGACCAGTGGATTCCCGGCGGTGTTCCCGATCCGCTGATCCGCCACCAGCATGGCGTGATCGGCCAGCCCGTGTCGCGGATCGATGGTCCGCTCAAGGTGTCGGGCAAGGCGCCGTTCGCGGCCGAATTCCCGGTCGAGGCGATGGTCTATGGCGCGTTGGTGCACAGCCGCATCGCGCGCGGCCGGATCAGCCGGCTCGATACGGCGGCGGCCGAGGCGGCGCCGGGCGTGGTGGCGGTGATGACGCACCGCAACGCGCCGCGGCTGCGGCCGCCGCCCGTCTTCCTCTCCGCGCCCAAGGCGGCCGGCGGCGATACGCTGCCGGTGATGCAGGACGATCGCATCGCCTGGAATGGCGAGCCGGTGGCGCTGGTGCTCGCCGAGAGCCAGGAACAGGCGGATCATGCCGCGATGCTGGTGGAGGTCGACTATGCGGCCGAGCCGGCGCTCACCGATTTCGCCGAGGCCAAGGCGCGCGGCGCGCGGCCGGCCGAATTTATGGGCGGCCCGCTGCACGATGCGCGCGGCGATGCAGAGCAGGCGCTCGCCGCCGCCGAGGTGCGGGTGGACCAGCGCTACACCACGCCGCGCCACAATCACAATGCGATCGAGCTGCACGGCGTCACCTGCTATTGGGAGGGGGATACGTTGCGGCTGCACGACGCCTCCCAGCTCGTCGCCCACACCGCCTGGTCGCTCGCCCATATGTTCGGCATCGACGAGCGGCAGGTGATCGTCACCTCGCCGTTCGTGGGTGGCGGCTTTGGTGGCAAATGCCTGTGGCAGCACCAGATCCTCGCGGCGGCGGGGGCAAGGCTGAGCGGCCGGCCGGTGCGGCTCGTGCTCTCGCGCGAGGCGGTGTACCGGATCGTCGGCGGCCGCGCGCCGACCGAGCAGCGCGTCGCCCTGGGCGCGGATCGCAGCGGCCGGCTCACCGCGCTGATCCATGAGGGGGTGACGCCCAAATCGCGCGCCAACGCCATGCCCGAGCCCTTCATCCTGCCGACGCGCAGCGCCTATGCCGCCGAGACGGTCAAGCTCGCGGTGGAGACGGTCGAGCTGGACGTGCTGAGCAACACCTTCATGCGCGCGCCCGGGGAGTCGGTCGGCACCTTCGCGCTGGAATCGGCGATGGACGAGCTGGCCCATGCGCTGGCCATGGATCCGGTGGCGCTGCGGCTGCGCAACGAGCCCGAGCGCGATCCGCTGTCCAATCTGCCGTTCTCGGCGCGTCATCTCGATCAGGCGTGGCGGGCGGGCGCGGAACGCTTCGGCTGGTCCGCGCGCGATCCCCGGCCGGGCGCGCGGCGCGAGGGCGAATGGCTGATCGGCCTGGGCTGCGCCACCGCCACCTATCCCTATTACCGCATGCCGGGCGGCGCGGCGCGGATCACGCTCACCGCCGCCGGCGAGGCGGTGGTGGCGATCGCGGCGCACGAAATGGGCATGGGCACGGCCACCGCGCACAGCCAGGTGACGGCGGAACGGCTCGGCCTGCCGATGGCGGCGATCCGGTTCGACTATGGCGATTCCACCCTGCCGGGCGTGGTGCTGGCCGGCGGCTCGCAACAGACCGCGGCGATCGGCGCCTCGATCATCGCCGCGCATCGCGCGCTGGTGAAGGCGCTGCTGGCGCTCGCGGGCAATGATTCCCCGCTGGCCGGCCTGTCGGTGGACGAGGTGGCGAGCCGCGAGGCCGGGCTGTGCGCGCTCGACGATCCGGGCCGGCACGAAAGCTACGCCTCGATCCTGGCCCGCGCCCGACGCGAGTCGATCAGCGTCGAGGCGGAGCCGCCGATGCCGCTCGAGACCCAGCATTGGTCGATGCACAGCCATGGCGCGATGTTCTGCGAGGTGGCGGTCAACGCCGTTACCGGCGAGCCGCGCGTGCGCCGCTTTCTCGGCTCCTTCGATTGCGGCCGCATCCTCAACCCCAAGACGGCGGCCAGCCAGTTCCGCGGCGGCATCATCATGGGCATCGGCCTGGCGCTGATGGAGGAGACCCAGCTCGATCCGCGCACCGGCCGCATCGCCAATCCGAGCCTGTCGGACTATCACATCCCGGCGCATCTCGACGTGCCCGAGATCGACGTGATCTGGACCGACATTCCCGATCCGCACACGCCCATGGGCGCGCGCGGCATCGGCGAGATCGGCATCACCGGCACCGGCGCGGCGATCGCCAACGCGATCTTCAACGCCACCGGCAAGCGCGTGCGCGATCTCCCGATCACTCTGGATCGGCTGCTCTGATCGTATAAAAAATGCTCCTGCTTTTCCCGTTTGTTAAGGGGAAGGCGTGAAAAGCGGGACCATGGACGAACAGAGCGCCCACGATCTGGAGGAAGCCCGTCTGGGCGCGCTGCACCATTTGTGCCTGCTCGATACGCCGGCGAGCGAGAGCTTCGATCGCATCACCCGGCTGGCCGCGCAGATCTTCGATCTGCCGATCGCCGCCATCTCGCTCACCGATCGCGACCGGCAATGGTTCAAGTCGCGCATCGGCGTCGAGCATGATCATATCGCGCGCGATCAGGCGCCTTGCGCCGAAGTCGCGGAGCGGCAGGACGTGCTGATCCTGTCCGATCTCGCGCTATGCCCCGCTTATGCCGAAAGCCGGCTCGCGCGCGATGGCATCCGCTTCTATGCCGGCGCGCCGCTGGTCACGCGCGACGGCCACGGATTGGGCGCCCTGTGCGTGCTCGGCACCGTCCCGCGCGTTGTGAGCGCGGCGGAGCGGGCGGCGCTGCGCGATCTCGCGGCCATGGTGATGGCGCAGATCGAGCTGCAGCACGCCTATGGCCGCGTCGATCCCGTCAGCGGCTTCCCCAATCGCAACCAGTTTCTCGAGGATCTCGCCGATCTCGCGCGCGATCGGCCGGGCGCGTCGCGGATCGCGGTGCTGATCGATCTCGCCCGGCATGACGAGCTCAGCGCGCTCAGCCGCGTGATGGGCGCGGGCCGGCTGGACGAGATGGTGCGCGAGGCGGCGCAGGCGCTGCGCGCGCGCATGCCGGCGGATCGCGCCGCCTATCATGTGGCCGCCACCCAATTCGCCTTCCTCGCCCCGGACGGCGCCGCGCTGGACGATTATGTCGGCCTGCTGAAGACGCATTTCCTCGATGCGCGGGCACGCTCCTCGGTGCGCTTCCTCACCACCGTGTCGATCGGGGTGATGCCCTTCACGCTCGGCGCGATCACGCCCGAGGATGTGCTGCGCGGCGGCCACAGCGCCGCGCAGGATGCGCGCACGGGCGATGGCGCGATCAACATCTTCTCCGCCGCGGCGGACGGCCGCCACCATCGCCGGCTGGCGCTGATCGAATCCTTCGGCTCCGCCTTCGATAGCCCGGGCGAGCTGCGCCTCGTCTATCAGCCGCGGATCGCGCTCGCCACGGGCGCCTGTGTCGGCGCCGAGGCGCTGCTGCGCTGGCATCATCCCGCGCATGGCGAGGTTCCGCCGGCCGAGTTCATCCCGGCGGTGGAGCGCACCTCGCTGATCGCGCGCACCACCGATTGGGTGATGCGCGCCGCCGTCGCGCAGGTCGGCGCCTGGCGCCGCGCCGGCCTCGTCCTGCCCGTCTCGCTCAACATCTCCGCCGCCAATCTCGATGAGCCGGATCTGCCGCACAGGCTGGAGCGGTGCCTGCGCGCCCATGACGTGCCCGTCGAGCTGATCGAGATCGAGCTGACCGAAAGCGCGCTGATGGCGGAGACGGCGCAATCCACCGCCTGCCTCGCCGCGCTCGCCGCCGCCGGCTTCCGCATCGCCATCGACGATTTCGGCACCGGCTATAGCAGCCTCGCCTATCTCCAGCGGCTGCCCGCGCGGATCGTCAAGATCGACCGCGCCTTTGTCGCCGATATCGAGACGCGCGAGGCCGATCGCCGGCTGATCCGCAGCATGATCCGGCTGGCGCAGGATCTCGGCTATGAGGTGGTGGCCGAGGGGATCGAAACGATGGCCGTCGCCGCCTTCCTGCGCGAGCAGGGATGCGAGCAGGGCCAGGGCTATGTCTTCGGCCGGCCGATGGCGCCCGACGCGCTGCGCGCTTGGATCGAGGCGGAGCGCCGCGCCGCCGCCTGATCCGCCGCCGCCCGCGTCAGGGCGGCACCTCGCTGCCGTCCCAGGCGAAGCAGCGGCCGGTGGCGCGCGCGTCCAGCCCGTCGAGCACGCGGAGCAGCCGATCTGCGGCGGCCTCGGGGGTGAAGCGCCGCGCCGCGGGCACTCCGCTCCGGAAGGGCCGGCTGAGCCCGGTATCCACCGTGCCCGGATGCAGGCCGACGCAGATCGCGGCGGGCCGCACCCGCGCGAGTTCGATCGCGGCGGTGCGGACAATCATGTTGAGCGCCGCCTTGGAGGCGCGATAGCCATACCATCCGCCGAGCCGGTTGTCCGAGATGCTGCCGACCCGCGCCGAGAGCGCGGCGATGATCGCGCGGCGATCGCCGGCGAGCAGCGGCGCGAAATGGCGCAGCACCAGCGCCGGACCGATCGCGTTGATCTGGAACTGGCCGGCGAGCCAGGCGGCGTCCAGCGCCTTGAGCGCGCGTTCGGGGCGGTGTTCGCCCTCGTGCAGCAGCCCGGTGGCGATGAGCACCAGCTCGAGCGGTCCGCCGATCGCCGCCGCCGCCGCCGCGATGCTGTCGGGCGCGCCGATATCGATATAGCCCGGCCGCAGCGGCCCCGGTCCCTCGTTCGGGGGCGGATGGCGCGAGAGGGCGTGGACCATATCGAAGCCGGCGCTCGCCGCCAGCCTCCGCGCCAGCGCCGCGCCGATCCCGCCGCCGCTGCCGATCACGACGGCGCGTCTCACCAGCCCGCGCTGCCCGGGCCGCCCTTGAACGGCCCGGCCACGCGCGTGGTGATCCAGCCGCCGTAAAAGCCGCCCGGCTGCGGCACCACCCGCTCGCCATCCACGAAGCAGGCGTCCATCGCCGCCGCGTAGAAGGCGATATGGTCGCGCAGTAGCGCGAAGCCGGGGGTCGGATCGGGATAGCTCCACGCCGCGCGCGGGCGACGCACCCCGCCGCCCACCACGTCGAAATAGCGGGCGTCACCCTTCCATTCGCAAAAGCTCGATCCCGTCGCGGGGAGCAGCACGCCCGCGCGCACCGCGTCCGGGGGCAGATAATAGCTCGGCGGATGGCTCGTCTCGAGCGTCCGGACCGCATGCTGCGTCTCGGCGATCGTCTCGCCGCCGAGGATCACGACGATATGCGCCGTGATCGCCTCGGCGATGGCGGGGCGGGGATAGTCCCAGACACTCTCCTGTCCGGGCTTGAGGGGGTCGGGGGTTGGATGGCGCATCCGGCGGCAACGCGGCGGCGCGCGCCTGGTGCCCTGGCGCCCCTGTACCGCTATGCGACGCGCGCGCGGTCGTGTCGGCTTGATCCCGCCGTGTCGCGCCGCTAGGGCGTCCACGACATCAAGAGTCGGGCCGACGCCCGGCACCAACCTGCTCCCGGGCAAGGTGGTGCCTCCCGTGCGGGAGGGATGTGGCCGGACCGGCAACCAAACGGGACCAAGCCATGCGTCGATCCGAAATCTGGTGGGAACCGGACGAAGGACCAGGACGCAATGCCCAGCAGCCAGCAGTTCGCCAGTGACAATTATGCGGGGATCTGCCCCGAGGTGTGGCGCGCCATGGAGGCGGCGAACACCGGCTCCGCCACCGCCTATGGCGAGGATCTGTGGACGCAGCGCGCATCGGATGCGTTCCGCGGCCTGTTCGGGGCGGCGTGCGAGGTGTTCTTCGCCTTCAACGGAACCGCCGCCAATTCGCTGGCGCTCGCCGCGCTCTGCCAATCCTATCACAGCGTGATCTGCTCGGCGCAGGCGCATGTCGAGACCGACGAGTGCGGCGCGCCCGAATTCTTCTCCAACGGATCGAAGCTGCTGGTGGCGCACACCGAAAACGGCAAGCTCACGGCCGAGACGATCCGCGCGCTCGCCACCGGCCGCTCGGACATCCACTTTCCCAAGCCGCGCGTCGTCACCATCACCCAGCCGACCGAGACCGGCCAGGTCTATACGGTGGACGAGATCCGCAGCCTGTCGGCGGTCTGCCGCGAGCTTGGCCTCAAGCTCCACATGGATGGCGCGCGCTTCGCCCATGCCTGCGCCACGCTGGGCTGCGATCCGGCGGATATAAGTTGGCGCGCCGGGGTCGATGTGCTGTGCTTCGGCGGCACCAAGAACGGCATGGCGGTGGGCGAGGCGGTGCTGTTCTTCGATACCGAACTGGCGCGCGATTTCGATTATCGCTGCAAGCAGGCGGGCCAGCTCGCCTCCAAGATGCGCTTCCTGTCGGCGCCCTGGGTCGGGCTTCTGGAAAGCGGGGCGTGGCTCACCAATGCGCGGCACGGCAATGCGTGCGCCCTACGGCTCGCGCGGGCGATCGCGGACGTGCCCGGCGTGGCGCTGATGTTCCCGGTGGAGGCCAATGCGGTGTTCCTCAAGGCCGATGCGGCGCTGCTGGCGGCGCTGCGCGCGCGCGGCTGGCGCTTCTATACCTTCATCGGCGGCGGCGCCCGCTTCATGTTCGCCTGGGATGCCGATCCCGCGCGGGTGGACGCGCTCGCCGCCGATATCCGGGCGGCGGCGCGGGCCGGCGGGGCGGACGCCGGCGAGGGGCGGGTGGCGGCGTGACGCGCGTCACGCCACTCCGGCCGGGGCATCGGGCGCGATCAGGCTCTTGAGCGGCCGCGCGGCGTCGGCGAGCAGCGCCGGATCGATCACCGCCTGTGCGAGGACCAGCGCCCTGCCCTGGACGAAGTCCTTCACCGCATTGACCGCGTCCACCGCCACCACCCGGCCCTGCTTGAGATAGACGATGGAGAAGGCGCGGCTGGCGGGATCGCCGCGCACCACCTCGGCATCGTGCCCGGCGGAGAGGCCCACCGTCTGAAGCTTGAGATCATATTGGTTCGACCAGAACCAGGGCAGGGCGTGATAGCGTTCGGGCGCGTTCGTCAGCGCCTTCGCCACATTGGTCGCCATGTCGTTGGCGTTCTGCACCGATTCCAGCCGGATCGGCAGGCCCTCGGCAAAAGCGTTGGCGTGGAGCGCGCAATCGCCGATCGCCCAGATGCCCGGCAGCGAGGTGCGGCCATGCTCGTCGACGGCCACCCCGTCGCCGCCGCGCGCGCCGGCCGCGATCAGCGGTTCCACCGCCGGCACGATGCCGATGCCGACGATCACCATGTCGGCGGGCACGATCGTGCCGTCCGCCAGCCGCACGCCGCACGCCCGGCCCTCCGCGCCCTCGATGCAGGCGACCCGCACGTTGAGCCGCACATCCACGCCCTGGGCGCGATGCTCGGCCTCGTAGAAGCGCGAGAGCGCCACGCCGGCGACGCGCGCCAGCACCCGCGCCTGCGCCTCCAGCACCACCACCGATTTGCCGAGCGTGCGCAGGACGGCGGCCGCCTCGAGCCCGACATAGCCGCCGCCGATCACCGCGACCCGCCGCACCCCGTCCAGCGCGGCGATCATCCGGTCGACATCGGCGCGGCTGCGGACGGCATGGACGCCGTCGAGCGCGAAGCCGTCGCACGACAGGCGGCGCGCATGGCCGCCCGCCGCCCATACCAGCGCGCCATAGCCGAAGAGGCGGCCGTCCTGCGCGCGCGCGGTGCGGGCCTCGGCATCCACCGCATCGATCCGCACGCCCGTGTCGATCGTGATCGCACGCTCCGTCCAGAAGCCCGGCTGGCGGATCAGGATGCGCTCGAAGCTCCGCGCGCCCGAGAGATAGTCCTTCGAGAGCGGCGGCCGCTCATAGGGAAGATCGGGTTCCTCGCCGACGATCCGGATCGTGCCCGCAAAGCCGCGCTGGCGCAGCGCGATCGCGAGCTGGGCGCCGGCATGGCCCGCGCCGACGATCAGAATGTCCGAGCACTGCATGATCCCTCCTCTTATGCCGGGGCGCCCCGCCCTTGGCGCAGGGGATCGCGCTTGTCGATCCGCCGCGCGCTGCGCGCCGCGCGGCGGATCGGCTCGGGCGAGCCGGCGCGCGGGACCAGCCGAGGAACGATCGCGCCGGCCGGACGCTTGCGCCGCAGGCCTCATCGCCGGGAGACACCGGATGCGCGGCACCATCCTCGCCCTGAACAGCGGCTCGTCGAGCCTCAAATTCGCCCTGTTCGAGGCCGATCGCGGCGCGCGCGCGGCGCGGGTGCGCGGGCAGATCGAGGGTATCGGCGCTACGCCGCACCTCATCGCCAAGGATGCCGCCGGCGCCTGTCTGATCGAGCGGCGCTGGTCCGCAGGCGAGGATGGCACGCACGAGGCGCTGCTCGGCACGCTGCTCGACTGGATCGACAGCCAGACGGGCGCTGCCGAGCTGGTCGGCGTCGGCCATCGCGTCGTTCATGGCGGGCGCGATTTCACCGCGCCGGTGCGGGTGGATGCGGCGGTGCTCGCCGCGCTGGAGGCGCTGTGCCCGCTCGCGCCGCTGCACCAGCCGCACGCGCTCAACGCGATGCGCGCGGTCGCCGCGCACCGCCCCCAGGTGGCGCAGACCGCCTGTTTCGATACCGCCTTCCACGCCACCATGGCCGAGCCGGCGCGCCACTTCGCGCTGCCGCCCGATCTCGCCCGCGAGGGCGTGCTGCGCTACGGCTTTCACGGCCTGTCCTACACGCATGTGGCGCACACGCTCGCGGACATTGATCCCGCGCTCGCCGCCGGGCGCGTGGTGGTGGCGCATCTCGGCGCCGGCGCCAGCCTCTGCGCCATGGCGGGCGGCCGCAGCGTCGATACCAGCATGGGCTTTTCCGCGCTCGACGGCCTGGTCATGGCCACGCGGCCGGGCGCGCTCGATCCCGGCGTGATCCTCTACCTGCTCCAGCACAAGCATTGGTCGCCGGAGCGGATCGAGACGCTGCTCTACAAGGAGTCCGGCCTCAAGGGGCTGACGGGCGGCACCGGCGATATGCGCGCCCTGCTCGAGAGCACCGAGCCGGCGGCGGAGGCGGCGATCGCGCTGTTCCTCTGGCGGCTGGCGCAGGGCGTGGGGGCGATGGCGGCGGCGCTGGGCGGGCTCGACGGGCTCGTCTTCACCGGCGGCATCGGCGAACATGCCGCGCCGATCCGCGCGCGCGCCTGCGCGCGGCTCGCCTGGCTCGGCCTCGCGCTCGATCAGGCCGCCAACGAAGCCGCCCGGCCGGTGATCAGCGCGCCCGGCGCGCCCGTCACCGTGCGGATCGTGCCGGCCGACGAGGAACGTGTGATCGCCGACCAAAGCCTCCCCCTGCTCGCGGAGACCGACCGATGACCGATGCCGCCCACCCGCTGGACGCCGCCGAGGCGGCCCTGATCGATCGCTACTGGCGCGCCGCCAACTATCTCTCGGTCGGCCAGATCTACCTGCTCGACAATCCGCTGCTGCGCGTGCCGCTCGAGGCCGCGCACATCAAGCCGCGTCTGCTCGGCCATTGGGGCACCACCCCCGGCCTCAACTTCATCTATGCCCATCTCAACCGCGTGATCCGCGCGCGCGATCTCGACATGCTCTATATCTGCGGACCCGGCCATGGCGGGCCGGGCATGGTGGCCAACACCTATCTCGAGGGCAGCTACAGCGAGATCTATCCCGAGATCGCCGAGAACGAGGCCGGCATGAAGCGGCTGTTCCGGCAATTCTCCTTTCCCGGCGGCATTCCCAGCCACGCCGCGCCCGAAACGCCCGGCTCGATCCATGAGGGCGGCGAGCTTGGCTATGCGCTCGTCCACGCCTATGGCGCCGCCTTCGACAATCCCGATCTGGTCGTCGCCTGCGTGGTCGGCGATGGCGAGGCCGAGACGGGGCCGCTCGCCGCCTCGTGGCACGGCAACAAGTTCCTCGATCCCCGCCACGATGGCGCGGTGCTGCCGATCCTGCACCTGAACGGCTACAAGATCGCCGGGCCGACCATTTTCGGCCGGATGGACGATGCCGCGCTGCGCCAATTCTTCGAGGCGCTCGGCCATGATCCGCTGTTCGTCTGCGGCGACGATCCGCTGGTGATGCACCAGGCGATGGCGGCGGCGATGGACCAGGCGCTCACCGCCATCGCCGCGATCCAGGCGGCGGCCCGTGCCGGGCAGGCCGCGCCCGCCGCCGCGCCGCCGCGCTGGCCGATGATCGTGCTGCGCAGCCCCAAGGGCTGGACCGGCCCCAAGCAGGTCGACGGCAAGCGCGTCGAGGGCTTTTGGCGCGCGCATCAGGTGCCGATCGCCGCCGCGCGCGAGAATGCGGATCATCGCGCGCTGCTCGAATCCTGGATGCGCGGCTATCGGATCGAGGAGCTGTTCGACGGCGAGGGCCGGCTGCTGCCCGAGCTGCGCGCGCTCGCGCCGGTCGGCGGCAAGCGCATGGGCGCCTCGCTCTATGCCAATGGCGGCCGCCGCGCGCCGCTCGACCGGCCCGACTGGCGCGCCTTCGAGGTGGCGGTGCCGCACCCCGGCGGCGCCGTCGCCGAGGCGACGCGCGCGGCCGGCGCCTATCTCGCCGAGCTGCTGCGGCGGAGCGAGGCGGCGCGCAATTTCCGCGTCATGGGGCCGGACGAGACGGCCAGCAACCGGCTCTCCGCCGTGTTTGACGTCAGCGACCGCGCCTGGATGGAGCGGATCGAGCCCTATGACGAGGGGCTGGCGCGCGGCGGGCGGGTGATGGAGGTCCTGTCCGAACATCTCTGCCAGGGCTGGCTCGAAGGCTATACGCTCACCGGCCGGCACGGCCTGTTCAACTGCTACGAGGCCTTTGTCCACATCGTCGATTCCATGTTCAACCAGCATGCCAAATGGCTGAAGGTCTCGCGCGCGCTGGACTGGCGGCGGCCGGTGCCGTCGCTCACCTATCTTCTGTCCAGCCATGTCTGGCGGCAGGATCATAACGGCTTCAGCCATCAGGATCCCGGCTTCATCGATCATGTCGTCAACAAGAAGGCCGACATCGTCCGCGTCTATCTGCCGCCCGACGCCAATTGCCTGCTGCGCACGCTGGACCATTGCTTGGGCACGCACGACCGGATCAACGTCATCGTCGCGGGCAAGCAGCCCGCGCCGCAATGGCTGACGGCGGAGCAGGCCGAGATCCACTGCGCCGCCGGCCTCGGCATCTGGCACTGGGCGGGCAGCGAGCAGCCCGGCGAGGCGCCCGACCTGGTGCTCGCCTGTTGCGGCGACGTGCCGACGCTGGAGACGATCGCCGCCGCCGATCTGCTGCGCCAGCACCTGCCCGATCTGCGCGTGCGGGTGGTGAATGTGGTCGATCTCATGACGCTCCAGCCGCGCGAGGAGCATCCGCACGGCCTCACCGATGCCGATTTCGAGGCGATCTTCACGCGCACCCGGCCGATCCTCTTCGCCTATCACGGCTATCCCTGGCTGATCCACCGGCTCACCTATCGCCGCGCCAGCCACGCCAATCTCCATGTCCGCGGCTTCAAGGAGGAGGGCACCACCACCACCCCGTTCGACATGGTGGTGCGCAACGATCTCGATCGCTACCATCTCGCCATGGATGCGATCGCGCGCGTGCCCGGCCTCGCCGATACCGCCGGCCCCGCGCGCCAGGCCTTTCGCGACGCACTGATCGCGCATCATGACTATGTCACCACCCATGGCGAGGACATGCCCGAGATCCGCGACTGGAGCTGGCCCTACCAGACCGCCGCCGACGCGGGCGACTGAGCCGGCCTAGCCGCGCGCCGCGCCGCCGGGGGGCGCGAGCCGCGGCAGCCGCGCGCAGGCGGCGGCGGTGGCCTCGCGGACGGCGGCGAGCCGCGCCGTCAGCGCCGCCACGCTCTCCCCCTCGATCATCGGGCTATGGTCGCGGGCGCGCACGCCCTGCCCATCGAGAATGGCGAACCAGCTCGCGTCGCGGAACAATTCCTCGCTCGCCAGCACGATGCGGCCGGTCTCGCGGAAATGGTCGAGCCGCCAGGCGAGGCTGTCGGGCAGCGTCATCGTCTGGCGCTCGCGCCACATCGGCTCGGGGCGGCCCGAAGTCATCGCATAATGGAGGATGAGGATGTCGCGTATCTCCTCCATCTCGCGCGCCATCAGGCGATTATATTGCTCGGCCAGCAAGGCGCTGCCGCCGCCCGGCGGGAACAGCGCGAGCAGCTTGGCGATCCCGCTCTGGATGAGGTGGATGCTGGTCGATTCCAGCGGCTCCAGAAACCCCGCCGCGAGCCCGATCGCCACCACATTGGCCGACCAGGCGCGCGCGCGGCGGCCGGGGCGGAAGCGGATCAGCCGGGGCTCGGCCAGCACCGGCGCGTCGAGCGCCCCGAGCAGCGCCGCGCGCGCCGCCGCATCCGACTGGAAGCGGCTGGAATAGACATAGCCATTGCCGGTGCGATGCTGGAGCGGGATGCGCCAGCGCCAGCCGGCCTCGGCGGCGGTGGCGCGGGTATAGGGGCGCGGCTCGGTCTCGGCGGCGGTCGGCACCGCCCAGGCGCGATCGCACGGCAGCCACGCGCTCCAATCCTCATAGCCGATGCCGAGCGTCTCGCCGATCAGCAGCCCGCGCAGCCCCGAACAGTCGATGAAGAGATCGCCCGCGATGCGCCCGGCCGAGGTGGCGAGCGCGGCGACGGCGCCGCTCGCCGGATCGCGCTCCGCCCCCTCCACCAGCGCCTCGATCCGGCGCACCCCCGCCGCCTCGGCGCGCGCGCGGAGAAAGGCGGCGTAGCGGCCCGCGTCGAAATGATAGGCATAGCCGAGCGTGGCGAGCGGCGAGCGCGGATCCGCCACCGGCTTGGCGAAGCGGCCGGCGCGCGCCGCCTGGGCGGTGAGCGAATAGGCCTCAGGGTCGATCGCCTCGCCCGCCAGCCGCGCGCGGATCAGCCGGTGGAGGAACATCACCCCGTCCTGCGGCGGTCCGAACGTGCCGAAGGGGTGGAAATAGCGGCTGCCATCGCCGGTCCAGCCGCTGAATTCGATGCCGAGCTTGTAGGTGGCGCCGGTCGCCGCCATGAACTCCGCCTCGTCGATCCCGGCGAGCTGGTTGAACCAGTGGATGGTCGGGATCGTCGCCTCGCCCACGCCGATGGTGCCGATGGCGTCGGACTCGACCAGGGTGATTTCGAGCCCCGGCGGCAGCGTGCGCGCCAGCGCCGCCGCCGTCATCCAGCCGGCGGTGCCGCCGCCGAGAATGACGAGGGAATGGATGCGGTCGCCGGCCATGGCTCCGCTCTAGCGGCTCGCGCCGCCGGGGCAAGTCGGCGCCGCGGCGGGCGGATGGAGCGCGAGATAGACGGTGCTCCACAATTGCGCGGCGTTGGATTCGTCGGCGTCCTTGCCGCGCGCCCCGAACGGCACCACCGCATAGGTGCCGTCCGCATAGCGCCACGACCAGAGTTCGGAGCTTTGCACCGCGCGCGTCGCGTCGATCGCGCGCCACAGCGCCGTCTCCGCCGCCACCAGCCGGCAGCGCAGCGGCGCGGGCAGATCGGTGCGCGCGCGCTGGCGGGCGAGGCCGGCGGCGGCGAGCGCCTGCTGCCACGACCAGACGACCATGCCGTGATAGGCATTGGCGCCGAACTTGGCCTGGAGCGCGGGCGGCGCGAAAGCGGGATTGGCCACCAGCAGCCCCGCGCCCGTCATCAGCCCCGCCGGAAAGGGGCGGCCGAGCGTATCCAGCGCCACCGCCAGTCGCTCGGGGTCGGGCGTGCCGAAGAGCAGCGCGAAGCCCTCGTCGCTGTTCTGGATCGGCACCGGCCGATAGGCGGCGTCGAGCGCGATCGCATGATAGCGCAGCGGCCCCGCCATGGCGGGCGCGGGCACGCCCTGCGCGGCGGCGAAGCGCGCCGCCGCCGCGCGCGCCGCGGCCGCCGGCACCGTCACCGCGAACAGCGGCGGCGCGGCGTCGCGCCAGGTCGCGGCCATGGCGGCGGCGCGCGCGAACAGCGCCGCGTCGCCCGGCTGATAATAGGCCGCGAGCAGCCCGGCGCGATCGAGCGCGGCCGCCGCCTCCAGCGCGGCGGGCACCAGCACCGCGTTCACGTCATAGGGATAGCGGCCGCCGCCCAGCCCGTCATTGCTGTCGCGCCATTCGCCCACCGGCACGCCCGGCTGCAGCCCGATCAGCCGCGCCGGCGCGGGCGCGGCGGCGAAGGCGGCGGCGCGGGTGAGCGCGAAGCGCAGGTTGCGCACCAGCGCGGCGCCCGCCGGCGTCCCGTCGATCGGCGTGGCGAGGAAGGCGCGCGCGCGGGCGGCGCCGCGCGGATCGTCGAGCAGCCAGGCCCGCGCCACGGGCGCGAGCAGGAAATCGCCGTCGATCATGCGATAGTCATAGACGGGCGCGGCCGATCGCGTCCCGTCCTGCTTGAGATGGTCGAGGATCGCGAACTCGCCGATATCCTCCTCATGCGCCACCCGGCCCTCGGGCGAGAGCCGCGCCAGCACCGATCCGAGCCCGCTCTCCACCGCGCCCGGCTGCAGCGCCGGCAGCAGCAGCCGCAGCGAAAGCAGCGTGTCGCGCCCGAAATAGGTGTTGAAGCGCCACGAGCCCGCCAGGAACTTCTCGCGATAGGAGAGGAAGCCCAGCGCCGCGCGCGCGGCGGGATCGGGATTGGCGGCGGCGGTGAGCAGATCGGCGGTGGGCAAGGGGGTAAGCGGCATCTCCCCGGTCAGCGCGGTGATGTCCAGCGTGATGCCGCCCTGCGCATCGGCGCGGATCATGTCGGGCGCCACCAGCCGGCCGCCCGTCACCCGCGCCGCCAGCGCGTAGCCGGGGGCGCCGTCCAGCCGGTCGCGCTGCCAGCGCAGCGTGTCGCCGGTCTGGCGCGCGGGGCTTGTCACCATCGCGGGAGCGGTGCCGAGCGCCTGATAGTCGCGCAGCACGCGCACGCTGGTGAGCAGCGCCTGGCGCAGCCGCAGGGCCGGCGCGTCGATGCGCACGGTGAAGCGCACGCCGTGCATCGCGCGGCCCTGCGCGTCGGCCTCGGTCACCGGCCGCGCGGGCGCGGTCAGCGTCCAGCGCGCCGGCGCGGCGAGCGGCGCGAACCACAGTGCCACGCCGCTATTGCCGGCGGGAAAGGCTATGAGCAGGCGCGGCGCGGTGCCGTCGCGCAGCACGATATGCGCCGCGACCGGGCCCTGCTGCACAAAGGCGTTGAGGTTCAGGCCCTCGCGCCGCGCATCGCCCGGCGGCGGCGCGGCGGCCCCGATCAGCGCCGCCGCCGAGCCGACCGCCGCCGCCAGCACGCCCGCCCGCCGGCCGCGCCTCACAGCTTGACCGTCATGCTGACCAGCGCGTTGCGGCCGACGATGCTGCGACCGTAGAAATAGCCGCCGACGATCGACTGGGTCTGGCCCTGGCGCGGATTGCCTTCGGTGAAGCCGTTGACGTTGGTGAGATTGTCCACGCTGACATTGACATTGACGCGCGGCGTCACGTTGAAGCTGCCGCCGATGGTGATCACGCCATAGCTCGGCAGCGCCACGCCGTTGCCGCTATCGGCGTAGATCTTGCCGATATGCTTGTAGCGCAGATAGATCTCGCCGCGATTGTCGGGCAGGATCACCGCCGGGGTGAGGGTGAAGAGCAGTTTCGGCGTCCGCTCCGGCGTATTGCCCTCATATTGCGGCTGGGCGACGCCATCGAAGCGCAGATTGTTGAGCTTGGGATCCTGGTACACGCCCTGGCCGGTCAGGCTGAAGAAGGAGACCGGCTTCAGGCTGGCGTCGAACTGCACGCCGCTCGTCTTGTTGTTGGCGAGCGCGTTCGCCTGCACCGCCGGATTGTCTGGGTTGATGAACTGGTAGGACTGGTTCTTGAAGATGGTGCGGAAGCCGATCACCGAGGCCGAGAGATAGCGGCTCTGGAAGCGCACGCCGCCCTCGTACAGCGTCAGGTCCGAGGGCTTGTGGGTGCCGCCGGTATCGCCGCCAAAGGTCTGGAAGCCGCGCGCATAGCGGGCATAGAGGGCGATATTGTCGGTGAGCGTATAGTTGACGCCGGCGGTCGCGGCCCAATCGTCATAGGTGGCGGACTGGCGGGTATAGGTGCCCGCGAAGGTGCTGCCGACATCGGCGACGATGCCGGGCGTGCCCGCCGGCACGGGCTGGTTCACCGGCGCGGTGTCGCCGATATCCACGCGGACATGCTGGCGCTCGTAGCGCGCGCCGAAATCGACATGCAGGCGCGTGCCGATCTTGAGTTCGTCGTTGAAATAGCCCGAGACCGAGGTGACCTCGTCCTTGAACACCCCCTGGCCCCAATTGCCGTAGCTGATCATGCCGTTGTTCGAGAGCTGGCCGAGCGGCGCGCCGTTCGCGCCGAGCGCCACGATGTCGTAGATGTTGGACTGGTCGGTCACGTCGTTGATCAGCGTCGCCACGCCGGACTGGTCGTTGTAGCGGCGGACATTGTAGACCATGCCGCCGACCGTCAGCGAATTGTCGAGCGCGCCCATGTCCGCGTCCCAGCGCGCGCCGAAGTCGCTGCCGAAATCGCGCGTCTTCACCGTCTGGTGGTTGAGCACCGTCTGCTGGAGCAGGCCGTTGCCGTTGAGCGCGTTCAGCGTCGCCGTGTCGGAGGCGGGGATGATCCGCCCGGTGCGCGTGTCGCGAATGCCGAACTGGGTGGTGCCGGGAAAGGCGACCAGCCCCTGGCCGAGAAAGCCGGCGATCGGCGAGCGGGCGGGATCGAGATAGGCGCTGGCGCTGGCGAGGCCGGCGGTGCCCGCGCCGCTGCCCGCGAAGATGCCGTTGAAATCGAAATAGGCGTCCAGATAGCGGGCGCGCGCGAACAGCGTCACGCCGTCGGTCACCGGCGCCTCGAGATCGAGCCGAATCTGGTTGGTGCGGGTGTGGATGCCCTCGCTCAGGCTGAAGCGGCGCTGGCAGGCGCCGGTCGCGCAGCTGTCGGGCACGAGGATATTGGCGAAGCCCGGGCCGCCGATATTGGCATATTTGGGATCGAGCCCGGGCACGCCGCCGATCTTGCCGCTCGAGGAGACGGCGAAGGGCATGTCGGCATAATAGGGATCATGCTCGTCGCCGCGCCGCGCCGTCAGCCGCACGAAGCCGCCGCCGGCGAAGCGCTTCTCCAGCATCGCCTTCACATGATAGGTATTGTAGATGAAGGGCGAGCTACGCACGCCGCGCGTGCTGTCGACATAGCCGCCCAGGCTGAAGGCGAGGCTGTCGGTGAGCGGCGCCGAGAAATAGCCGTCGGCGCGGTAATCGCCATAAGTGGTGCCGGTGAAGCGCACCGAGGCCACCGGCTTGGTGAAGCTGGGCTTGAGCGAGATGAAGTTGATCGTCGCGGCGGCGCCGTTCACCGCCAGCACGCCCGACGTGCCGCCCTCCACCGCCTCGACGCGGTCGATGGTGATGTCGTTCTGGAAATAGATGTCCGCGCCCGCGCCGCCATAGAGGATCGGCATGCCGTCCTCTTCCAGCGCGATGAAGGTCTGGCCGCCGCCGCGCAGGCCGCGCACCGAATAATTGTTGGAGACCGGCCCCGCCGTGCCTTCCACGAACACGCCGGGCACCAGCTCCAGCACGTCCGCCGTCGAGCGCGGCGCCTTGCGCTGGATGTCGGCGGTGTTGGCGAGCGTGACGTTGGACGAGGAGGTGAAGACGGTGCGGCGGCCCGAGGTGTTGCCGGTGACGATGATCTCCTCCATCGGCGCCGGCGCCTCGGCGGCGGGCTCCGCGCCGGGCGGGCTGGTGGGCGCGGGGCTGGCGCCGGCGCCCGCGGGGGCCGCCACCGGCGGCGTCGCGTTCTGGAAGGCGACGGTGCGGAAGCCCGGCGCCGGGCGCGCGGCGGCGCTGTCGTCGCCGGTCAGCACGGCGGTGCGCCCGTCGAACGAGACGAGGTGGAGCCGGCTCGGCGCGATCAGCCGCCGCAGCCCTTCCTCCACGGTGAACTGGCCGCGCAGGCCGCCCAGCTGCGCGCCGCGCGTGGCGGTGGCGGGCGCGAGGATCTGGATGCCGGCCTGCTGGGCGAAGCGCACCAGCCCCTTGTCCGCCGGCTGGGGCGCCATGTTGAAGCTGCGCCGCGCGGCGGGCGCCTGGGCCTGGGCCGCGCCGGGCGCGAGGCTGGCCATGGCCAGGGCGGTAGCGGAAACCAGCCCGAAAACGGGCGTGCCGGACAGGCGCATCATCTCTCCCCTTCGATCGATCGCGCATTCTCATGACGCGTACCGGTAAGATGCGGGGCCGGCGGACTTCCGTCAGCCGGGAGAAGAATTTTTCGGAACGATCCGCCAGCCGCCCGGCACGCGGTCGACACGGCCGCCGACCATCGCCGCGCCGGCGCGGGCGAAGCCCTCGAGATCGTCGGTCTGGAACCAGCCGACCACGCGGCGCGCGGCGAGGCGTTCGTCAACCACCAGCTGATCGTCATGATAGCGGTTGAACTCGGCGGCGGCGGCGGCGAGGCTGGTGTCGTCGAGCACGATCCGCCCCTCGCGCCAGGCGAGGCGGCGATCGCTCGCGCCCGGCGCCAGCGCGGCGATCGCCACGCCATCGGCGCCGATCCGCGCCTGATCGCCGGCCGCCAGCAGGCGCGGCGCGGCGCCCGGCGCGGTGATCCGCACCACGCCCTCGGTCACCGTCACCTCCGTGGCGTCGCCGTCGCGGCGGACATCGAAGGCGGTGCCCACCGCCTCGATCTCGGCATCGCCCGCGCGCACCACGAAGGGCCGCGCGCGGTTGTGCGCGACCTGGAACCAGGCCTCGCCGCGCGCCAGCGCGATCGCGCGGCGTTCCGGCCGGAAGGCGACGACGAGCCGGCTGCCGCTGTTCACCACCGCCACCGAGCCGTCGTCGAGCGGCAGATGGCGGATCTCGCCGATCGCGGTGGTGATGCGGCGGCCGCGCGGCCAGGCGCGCCAGCCCAGGGCCGCGACCAAGGAGGCGGCGAGCGCGCCGCCGCCGAGGCGCAGCGCGGCGCGGCGATCGGGCCGGGCGATCGCGCCCGCGCCCGCGCCCGCTTCGGGCTCGGCCTCGCCGCCGGAGAGCGCGCGGCCGCGATCCAGCAGGCTCATCGCCGCCTGGGCGCGCAGCAGGGCGCCGCGATGCCGGCCATCGGCGGCCAGCCAGCTTTCCAGCGCGGCGCGTTCGGCGGCGCTCAGGCCCCGGTCCAGCCGCGCGACCCAGAGACAGGCGCGTTCGTCAATCATGATGCTCTCGCAGCTGGGGGCGGGCGGGACGGCGGCGGGTGCGGCGCGGCAGCTCGGCGCGTTCCTCGGCGGTCATCGCGTCGAGCACGCGCCGCAGCCCGCGCGCCACCTCATTCTCGACGACATGCTCGGTCAGCCCCAGCCGCTCGGCGATCTCGCGCTGGGCGAGGCCGTCGATCTTGCGCCAGCGCAGGATCTGGCGCGCGCGGTCGGGCAGGCCGGCGATCAGCGCCTCGACCCGGGCGAGCGCGCGCCGGCCGGCGACGATCCGCTCGGGCGAGACGCTGTCCTCGGCCAGCGCGGTCTCGAACTCGGCGAGGCCGCTCGCCGTGTCGATCGCCACCACGCGCGTGCGGCGCACCTGCTCCAGCACCACGTTGCGCGCGGTGCGGAAGAAATAGCGGCGCGGATCGTCGATATGATCGACCGCGTCGAGCGCGGCGAGGCGGCAATAGGCCTCCTGCACCACATCGTCGATATCGGCCTGGGGGAAGGCGGCGCGCAGCCAGCCGCGCAGCTCGCGTTCATGGGGCAGCACATGCCGCCCCACCCAGCCGATCAACCGCTTGTTCGCGTCCATCCACACCTCTGGCCAAGCAGATGCACCGGAAAGACTTTTCCGTCACCCAGGCGGCGGCGCGCGGTCATGGAAAAGCGAGATGGCCGGCGATCCGCTCCTCGGAGGTGAAGGTGGAGGCGGGCAGGCCGGCGGCGTTGTAGAGCGCGCCCGGCGTCACATTGCTCCAATTGTACCGGACATAGACGGGCTCGGGGACGGCGCCCGTCACCACCACGCTGTCCTTCTCGATCCGGGCGGTGGCGGGCACGAAGCGATGGTCGGCGCCGGCGATCTCGAAGCCCGTCACGGGGGCGCCCCGGCTGGTCAGCCCCTCGCCATGGTCGAACCACACGCGCAGCCCGCCCGGCACCCCGCTCAGCTGGCGATAGAGCGGCGGCTGGTAGGCGATCGCCTCGCCATAAGCGAGGCCGCGCGCGGCGCGCGCCAGCCGCGCGGCCACGGTCTGCTTGTCGCTGGGATGGACATTGGTGGGATCGCCGACATCGGTCGTCACCGCCATGGCGGTGTTGGCGAGGCCGAGCGCGCGGCGCTGCGCGTCGCGCACCATGCCCCAATTCTCGCGCGGCGAATCGAAGCTGGAGATTTGCGCGAACAGGAAGGGGAAATCGCCCTGGCCGAAGCCATGGCGCCAGTCGGTGATCAGCCCCTGGAACAGATCGGCATAGAAGGGCGCGCGGTCGACCTTGCTGTTGGTCTCGCCCTGATACCAGAGCACGCCCTTGATCTGATAGCCGGTGAAGGGCGCGACCATGGCGTTGTACAGGCCGGCCGGCGTCCAGCTTTCCTGCGGCGGATGCCAGTCATGCGCGGGCACCGGGCGGCCGGCCTGGCGCGCGGCGGCGTCCTCGCGCGCCTCGGCGGCGAGCAGCGCGTCCTTGCGCGTCTCGTCCTCGGCAAGCCGCGCGCGGGCGGCGAAGGCGGGGAGCAGGCGCGGATCGGCGCCGAAGGCCTCCATCGAGACCCAGCTGTCCGCCGGCGTGCCGCCCCAGGCGGAATCGATCACGCCCACCGTCACATGCTCGCGCGCCGCGATCTCGCGGGCGAAGAAATAGCCGATCGCGGAAAAGCTCTTGGCCGTGTCCGGCGTGCTTGGCGTCCAGCCCGCCTCGATATCGTCGAGCGGGAAGGGGCTGCTGCGATGATCGATCCGCAGCAGCCGGATGCGCGGATTGCCGGCATGGGCGATTTCCTCCGCCGCATGGGCGACATGGGCCGAGGGCGGAAAGCCGGCCAGCGGCATCTCCATGTTGGACTGGCCCGAGGCGAACCACACATCGCCGATCATGATGTCGGCGAAATGGCGGCTGCCCTCGGCGCCGTCGCCGGTGATGGTGAGGTCATAGGGGCCGCCGGCGGGCTCGGGCATCAGCCAGCCGTCCCAGCGGCCCAGCCGGTCGGCGGTGGCGCGGCTCTGCTGCGTGTGGAGCGAAACCGTCACCTGCGCGCCCGGCGTCGCCCAGCCCCAGACATGGAGGGGCCGGTCGCGCTGCAGCACGGCATGATCGGAAAAGAGATGCGGCACGCGCAGCTCGGCCGCCGCAGGCGCCGAAAGCGCTGCCGCCAGCGCCGTGAACAGGCCGAATTTCATGCGTCCTCCCAAAGATTTGTTCTTGCAGACGCTAGCCGCGCCAGCGCCCCGCGCAAGGCTCAGCCGCGATAGCCGGGCGCCAGCGGCACGCGGAACACGCTGTCCGAGGCGGCCAGAAACAGCGCGCGGCCCATCTCGCCGATCGCGCAATTGGCGATGGCGCGGTCATGCGCGATGATCCCCAGCGGCTCGCCCTCGGGGCTGAGGATGGTGAGGCCGCCCGGCATGGCGCAGAACAGCGTGCCGTCGCGCGCCACCTTGAGGCCGTCGGGCAGGCCCGGGCCGCCGCGTCCGGGCATCGCCGCCTCGGCCACCAGCACGCGCCGGTCGCCCGCGCCGCCGCGCGCATCCAGCGTATACACCATCAGCCGCGGCGCCGCCGCATCCGACACCGAGACATAGAGACGCGTCTGGTCGGGCGAGAGGCCGATCCCGTTGGGCCGGGTCAGCGCCTTGTCGATCAGCACCGCCTCGCCGCCCGCGCGCCAGCGGTAGACGCCGTTCCACGCCAGTTCGCGCAGCGGCGAATGGTCCGGATCGACAAAGCCATAGGGCGGATCGGTGAAATAGAGCGCGCCGTCGCGCGCGACCGCGATGTCGTTGGGGCTGTTGAAGCGCCGGCCCTGGTAGCGATCCACCAGCACGGTGCGCGGGCCACGCCCGTCGATCGCGATCCGGTCCACCGAGCGGCCGCCGCTATTGGCGATCAGCAGCCGTCCGGCGGCGTCGCGCGCCAGCCCGTTCGATCCGGGCTCGCGCACCAGCGTGGGATCGGTGCCGCCGGCGCCCGAGGGCTGGAGCAGGATCTCGACGCCGCCGCCCGGCCGCCAGCGCCGCAGGATGTTGGCGGGCGGATCGGAGAGAAGCAGCGCGCCCGCCTCGTCGATCCAGAGCGGCCCCTCGGCCCAGGCGATCTTGTCCATCACCAGCGTCACCGGCGCGTCGGCGGCGAGGATGCGGTCGAGCCCGGCGGCGAGGCGGCGGATGCGGGGCCGCGTCGCGGCGGCGGGGGCGGCGGCGCGCACCGTGGCGGCGCCCGGCAGCAGCGCCGAAGCGGCCGCGGCGGCGATCAGCGACCGCCGGTCAAGTCCTTGATGCGCCATTCCATTCTCCCCGAACTCGGCTGGCCTCATGCCATGGCCGGGGCGACGAGGCCAGCGCCCTGCGCCTGACCTAGGTGAGTGCGACTCCCGCGCCGCGAGCCCAGCCTCCGGGCCTGTCGATGGAGACGATCATGCGCTTGAACCAGCACGACACCGCAACCGAGGATCGGATGCGTCGCGAGCTTTTGCAGCGGCGCGGCGCGCGCGCCGGCGAGGGTGGACGCCCCCCTGTCCGGCCGGCGGCGGCGGCGACGGCGGCGCCCGGCCCGCGCCCGGCGGCGGCGCAGGTGGAGGGCCCGCCGCCGCGCCCCGGGCGCTGACCGCCGGGCTCAGGCGGTGCGATAGCGCGCCAGCCAATGGGCATAGGGCGCGGGCAGCGTCCACGCCGCCTCCTCCAGCCCCAGCGTCCGCGCGGCGGCATAGGGCCAGTGCGGATCGGCGAGCAGCGGCCGGCCGAGCATCACCAGATCCAGCCGGTCTTCCGCGATCAGCTGCTCGGCCTCCTCGGCGCCGCTGATATACCAGCTGGTGGCGCCGGGCAGGCCGGTCTCGCGGCGCACCCGCGCGGCGATGTCCGCCAGGAAATGCGCGCCCCAGGGGATGGTCGCCTGCGGCGTCGAGAAGCCGATGCTGACATCGATGAAGTCGAGCCCGCCGGCCTTGAGCGCGCCCAGCAGCGCGATCGATTCGGCGAGCTGCGCCTCGTCGCGCCCGTCGAACTCGAGCACGCCGAAGCGCGCCGTCAGCGGCTTGTCCTGCGGCCACACCGCGCGCACCGCCGCCAGCGTCTCGCGCAGGAAGCGGCCCCGCGCCTCGGCGCTGCCGCCATAGCCGTCCGCGCGCTGGTTGGAATGGTCGGACCAGAAGCTCTGGGCCAGATAGCCATGGGCGAAGTGCAGCACCAGCCATTCAAAGCCGGCGTCGCGCGCGCGCGTGGCGGCGGCGACGAAATCGGCCTGGACGCGGGCAATATCCGCTTCGGTCATGGCCCGGGGCACGCGCGGCAGGCCACCGCCAAAGGCCAGGGCGGAGGGGGCGATCGGCTGCCAGGCGCGGGGATCGTCCTCGGGGATATGATCGTCGCCCTCCCAGGGGCGGTTGGCGCTGGCCTTGCGTCCGGCATGGCCGATCTGGATGCCGGGCACCGCGCCCCAGCGCTTGATCGCCGCGACGATCGGCCGCAGCGCCGCGCCCTGCGCGTCGGTCCACAGGCCGAGATCGCCCGGGGTGATGCGGCCCTCGGGCGAAACGCCGGTCGCCTCCACCACCACCAGCCCGGCGCCGCCGCGCGCGAGGCCTTCGTAATGGACGCGGTGCCAGTCGTTCACCAGCCCGTCTCCCTCGGCCATATATTGGCACATGGGCGAGACGGCGATGCGGTTGCGCAGCGTGACGGATTTGAGCGTGTAGGAAGAGAAGAGGGCGGACATGGAGCCTCCTTGGGGATCGACGCGCGTCCTACCAGTTTAATAGTTCGAATACCACCGTACAATAGCGCGACCGCGCGATCCGTGCTACGCCCGCGCGGGTGAGGACCATGCAGCACCCCGCGATCGAGACGGTCGGGCTCGATCTCCTGTTCCAGGCGCTCAGCGATCCGGTGCGCCTCGCCATCGTCGCGCAGCTCGCGGAGGGCGAGGCGAGTTGCGCCGCGCTCAACGGCGATCGCCCCAAATCGAGCATGTCGCACCATTTTCGCGTGCTGCGCGGCGCCGGGCTGGTCCATACGCGCACCGCCGGCACCAGCCATGTCAACACGCTGCGCCGTGCCGATCTCGATCGCCGCTTCCCCGGCCTGCTCGACGCCATCCTCGCCGCCTACGCCGCCGCCCCTCCCGCCGCGGCCGCCGCCTGAACCGGGGCGCAAGGCGTAACCCGCTCATCTCCCTAGTCGTTCGCCGGCGCCGACACAGTCCGCACGTCCCGGCGCCGCGCGCGCCAAAAGCAGATGCCCGGCCGCCAAGAAACTGCTATGCATCGCCCTCCATCAGCGGGGGGCTGGTTTGATGGCAACGATTGCGCTCGAAAACCGATCGACATGGCGCGGCGAACAGCGTTTCTTCGTCGCCTCGGCGATCATCATGACGCTGCTGGTCTTCGCCGGCTTCTCCTTCCAGCTGGCCATGGGACGGTCGAGCTTCCGCGTTCCCATCTTCCTCCATATCCACGCCTTCTTCTTCTTCGGCTGGACACTTCTCTATCTGGTGCAGACTCTGCTCGCCGGTTCCGATCGCCTCGCGCTGCACCGGCGGCTCGGCTGGATCGCGCTCGTCTGGATCCCCGCGATGCTGGTCATGGGCACCTATGTCACCATCGTCTCGGTCCGGACGCTGCACGTGCCCTTCTTCTTCCAGCCCGCCTATTTCACCGTGATGAACCCGCTCTCCCTCTATGTGTCCGCCGCGCTCGCCGCCGCGGCGATCGCGATGCGGCGCAGGACGCTGTGGCACCGCCGGCTGATGTTCTGCAGCATGTCGATCCTGCTCGCGCCGGCGATCGGCAGGCTCATCCCCAGCCCCTTGCTGATCCCCTTTACGGGCGAGGCGGTGTTCGGGCTGGCGCTGCTCTTCCCGCTCGCCGGCATGATCCACGACGCGCGCGCGCATGGCCGTATCCACCCCGCCTGGCGATGGGGCGTCGGGGCGATGCTGGCGATGGTGGTGGCCGCCAACGCGATCAGCTTCAGCCCGCTCGGGCCGGCCCTCTACCGCGCGGTCACCGCCGGATCACCCGGCGCGGCGCAGCCGCCGCTGGCCTTCCCGCCCCCGCCCTGGGCCAGGCCGGCGCCCCGCCTCTAGAGCCAGGCCGAGAGCAGCAGCACGAACACCAGCCCGAACAGCCCGACCAGCGTCTCCATCAGCGACCAGGAGCGGAAAGTGTCGCGCAGGCTGAGGCCGAAATATTCCTTGAACATCCAGAAGCCCGAATCATTCACATGGCTGCACATCAGGCTGCCCGCGCCGATCGCCAGCACCATCAGGCTGGGATCGACGCCGCTGCCCGCCAGCGCCGGCTGGATCAGCCCGGCGGCGGTCAGCCCCGCCACCGTCGCCGAGCCGAGCGCGACGCGGATCACGCAGGCCAGCAGCCAGCCGAGCAGCAGCGGCGAGACGGGCAGGCCGATCAGCCCCGCCGCCAGGCTCTTGTCGGCGCCGCTCTCGACCAGCACCTCCTTGAGCGCGCCCGCGCCCGCGATGATCAGCAGGATCGGCGCGATGTCGCGGATCGCGGCGGTGAAGCCCTCCATCATCGCCGCCAGCGACAGGCCCGAGGCGGGGCCGAGCGCGGCCATGGCGACGAGGATGGCGACGAGCAGCACAATGTCCGGATGGCCGAGAAAGGCGATCGCCGCCTGGGTGCCGGGCGCCAGCGGCAGCGCCGCCAGCGCGGTCGCGCCCGCGATCAGCACCACCGGGAGCAGCGCGCAGGCGAAGCTCGCCACCAGCCCCGGCAGCGGCCGCGCCTCGGCCTCGGCCGCCGCGCCGCCCGCCTCGGTCAGCCCCGCCACCGGCCCGGCGGGCGCGATCCGCTTAAGGGTCATCGCGAAGAGCGGTCCGGCGATCGCCAGCGTCGGCACCCCCACGATCAGGCCCAGGATCAGCGTCCGGCCGAAATCCGCATGGAATTGCGCGACCAGCGCGGTCGGCGAGGGATGGGGCGGGAGAAAGCCGTGCGCGATCGAGAGCCCGGCGAGCAGCGGCACTCCGACATAGACGGCGGGCAGCCCCGCGCGCCGCACCACCGAGAAGATCAGCGGCACCATCAGCACGAAGCCGACATTGTAGAACAGCGGAATGCCCACCAGCAGCCCCGTCGCCGCCATCGCCAGCGGCAGGCGCGGCTGGCCGAACAGGGCGATCAGCGCATCGGCGATGCGCCGCGCCGCGCCGCTGTCGGCGATCAGCCGGCCGAACAGCGCGCCCAGCACGATCAGCACCACGATCGGGCCGATCATGTCGCCAATGCCCTTCTCGATCGCGGCGGGAATATGGGCGGGGGGAATGCCGAGCAGCAGCGCCGCCAGCGTCGCGGCGAGCACGAAGGCGATGAAGGGCGGCGCGCGCACCCCCACCACCAGCAGCACCAGCAGCCCGATCGCCGCGCCGATCGCCCCCACTATCACCTAGTCCGTCTCCCGATGCCTGGCGGGGGTGCATGACAAGCGCCGCCGCCGCCCGCAAGCCGGACCGTGGTCCCGGGTGCTCAGCCCGGGCGGCGCGGGCGATACCGCCGTGCCAGCGCCATGGCGCCGCCGATCAGCGCGCCCGCCGCCGCCAGCCCCGCCTGCAGCGCCCAGAAGCGCGCGGGGCCGAGCGGCGCATAGAATCGCGCCAGCCAGCCGGCCGCCAGATTGGCGACGAACAGGCCGGCATAGGCCAGCCCCATCAGCGTCGCCGTCGCGCGGGCCGGCGCCGCGCGTGAAACCTCCGCCAGCAGCACCGGCATGACGAACAGATAGCCGGTCGAGGCGAGCAGGAAATAGCCGAAGGGCCAGAAGGCGCCGAGGCGGTGCGCGCCGCCGCTCGCGGCGGCGAGCGCGGTGAGCAGCAGATCGGCCGCCGCCAGCAGCGCGCAGCCGGTCGCGATCCGCGCGGCGGCGCCCGGCGCGCGGCCCCGCGCCGCCTGCGCCTTCACGAGCGCCAGCACCAGCGGCGTCGCCGCCATCGTCACCAGCCCGTCGCTCGCCAGATACCAGGCGATCGGCACGTCATGGCCGCCCACGCGCCGGTCCACCGCCTCGGCCACCCACAGGGGCAGCATGGCATAGCCCTGGCCGAACGGGATATTGTAGAGCAGGGCGAGCGCCATCAGCGCGATCAGCCCGGCGATGCGCCGGCCATCGCCCGCCGCGCCGATCGGCGGCCGCCGCGCCGGCGCGGGGCGGCGCGGCGCGTCGGGCGGCAGCGCGCGGCCGCCGAGCCGGTAGACGGCCAGCCCGATCAGCATCGCGACACCGGCGGCGCCGAAGCCGGCATGGCTGCCGGCGGCGGCGGCGATCGCGCCGCACAGCAGCGGGCCGGCAAAGGCGCCGGCGTTGATGCCGAGGTTGAAGAGCAGGAAGGCGCGCTCGCGGCGCGGATCGGCGGCCGGGTAGAGCGCGCCCAGCTGGGTGGCGATATTGCCCTTGAGGCACCCCGAGCCGAGGATCAGCAGCCCCAGCCCGATCAGCACGCCGGCGGGCGCGATCAGCAGCATATGCCCCGCCGCCATCAGCAGCGCGCCCAGCGTCACCGTGGCGCGGCGCCCCAGCCAGCGGTCGCCGATCGCCCCGCCCGCCAGCGGCGTGAGATAGACGAGCCCGGCATAGAGGCCGAAGATCTGCGCCGCCAGCGCCGCGTCGGGCAGCGGGCCCGCCACCGCGCCGATCGCGCGGCGCAGCGTCGCCAGCCCCAGCACGCGCGCGTCCTGCCGCGCCGGCAGCAGCTCGGTGGCGAGGTAGAGCAGCAGCAGCGCCTGCATGCCGTAGAAGGAGAAACGCTCCCATGTCTCGGTCAGCGCCAGCACGGCAAGGCCCGGCGGGTGGCCCCCGGCGGGCGCCGGGGCGGGGAGCGGGGAGGCCGCCCGGGCCTCTGGCGCGACGTGCGTCATGGCGATATATCGTATACGGACCGCCGCCACGGTCAAGCGTCGGCGCCGCCCGAGCGCGCCGGCGCTGATGCTGATTAAGACAAGATCATAGCCACTTAGCTTGGCAGCGGCGGCGGACCTGCTAGGATGGCACAAAAGCGCCGGCCATTCGGCGCGCAAGGGGTGTGGCGTGCAGCGGCCGGGGCCGGATCAGTGATCGCGTTCGATTGGTCGCACACCCCGCTCGGCCCCGTCGAGCATTGGTCCGAGCCGCTGCGCGCCGCCGTCACCGACGCGCTGCGCGATCGCCGGGTCGCCACCACCCCCAGCCCCGCCGCCGCGCTCGATGCGCTGTTCAGCGCCGCGCCGCTCGGCCTCGCCATCTGGGATCGCGATCTGCGCTTCGTGCGCGTCAATGCCAGCCTCGCGGAGATGAACGGCCTCAGCCCCGAGGCGCATATCGGCCGCACGCCCAAGGAGCTTCTGCCCGGGATCGAGGGGCTCGACGCGCTGATGGCGCGCTGGCGCGAGATCCTCGCCACCGGCGAGGCCTGGCACGATGTCGAGGTCTTCGGCCAGACCCCGGCCGCGCCCTCGCGCGCGCGCAGCTGGACCGAGCATTTCTTCCCGATCCGCTCGGGCGCGGAGATTGTCGGCATCGGCGCGGTGGTGGAGGAGACGACCGAGCGCCGGCGCATGGAAGCCGCGCTCCGCGCCAGCGAGGCGCGGCTGCGCGATTTCGCCGAGGCGTCGTCGGACATTCTGTGGCTGCGCAATGTCGAGACGCGCGAGTTCGAGTTTCTCGGCGCGCCGCTGCGCAAATTGTTCGGCGAGGATGCCGGCGGCGGCGACGTGTCCGATCCCGCGCGGATCGAGGCGATCATCGAGGCCATCGTCGCCGAGGATCGCGCCGCCGCCGCCGATGCGATCCGCGAGGTGCGCCAGGGCCATCAGCGCACGCACAGCTTTCGCGTCCGCCTGCCCGGCCGCACCGGCACGCGCTGGTTCCGCAACACCGCCTTTCCGCTGCGCGACGCCGATGGCGTGGTCCGCCGCATCGGCGGCATCACCCAGGATGTCACCGAGGAGCGCGAGACGGCGCAGCGGCTGCAGATGCTGATCGGCGAGCTTCAGCACCGCACGCGCAACCTGATGGGCGTGGTGCAGGCGATCGCCGAGAGCACGCTGGCCTCGAGCACGGGGCTCGAGGCGTTCGCCGCCAGCTTCTCGGCGCGGATCGCAGCGCTGTCGCGCGTGCAGAATCTCCTCTCCCGGCTCGAGGGGCTGGAGCGGATCGGCTTCGACGAGCTGCTCCGCTCCGAACTCAGCGCCTTCGGCGCGCTGCCCGAGGAGGATGGCCGCGTCTCGCTGGATGGTCCGCCGGCGGTGGCGCTGCGCTCCAGCGGCATCCAGACGCTCGCGCTCGCGCTCCACGAGCTTATCACCAACGCCACCAAATATGGCGCGCTCAGCCAGCCCGGCGCGCGGCTCGCCATCGCCTGGCAGCTGCTCCGGCCGGCCGGCGACACCCGCGCCTGGCTGCGCATCAGCTGGACGGAGCGCGGCGTGCGCATTCCCGATCATGCCGGCCGCAGCGGCCAGGGCCGCGAGCTGATCGAGGAGGCGGTGCCCTATCAGCTGGGCGCGCGCGTCCAGTTCGGCTTCGCCGCCGACGGGCTGCGCTGCGTCATCGAGCTGCCGCTCTCGCGCGCCGCCACCGCGCCGGATGCGCCGGCATGAGCGCGCTCGCCGGGGTGCGCGTGCTGATCGTGGAGGATGAGTTCATCCTCGCGCGTCAGATGTCGCGCGCGCTTGTCGAGCAGGGCGCGGAGGTGATCGCGGCGGCCCCCTCGGTGGCGGCGGCCCTGTCCTGCCTCGCCGCCGGCCCGGCGCCCGATGTCGCGGTGCTCGATGTCAATCTCGCGGGCGAGCCGGTCTATCCCGTCGCCGATGCGCTCGCCCTGCGCGCCATCCCCTTTCTCTTCGCCAGCGGCTATGATCCCGAGGAGCGCGATCCCCGCCATCGCGATGCGCCGCACCTCCAGAAGCCGCTGGTGCTGATGGCCCTGGTGCGCCGCCTCGCCGCCCTGGTCGGCCGGGGCTGAGCCGCCACGCCCGCGGCGCCCGGGCGCCAGGCGGCGCTCAGGCCGGCGCAGTCGGGGCCTGGGTCGCGGTCGGGGCGGCGGGGGCGATCAGCCGCGCCAGCCCCGTGCCCCACAGCATCGCCGCCGCGCCCAGCCCCACCGCCAGCGGCCGCATCGGCGCGGGCAGCGCGAAGCCGATCAGGCCGATCAGCATCAGCCCCAAGCCCGTGGCATAGTAGAGCCGCACCGGCAGCGCGCGCGCGAGCGGCAGGAAATGCGCGCCCACGATCAGCGCCACCACGGGGAAGAGCGCGTCGCGATGGTGCAGGCGCGGCAGGAGCATGGCGGCGGCGGCGATGGCCGCGCCCTCCACCAGGCTCCAGCGCGCGATCGTCCGGCCGCGCTGCGGCGTGCCCTGGGTCGCGGGCTGGGGGCGCGCATGCGCGGCGGCGAGGATCAGCAGCGAGATCAGCACGGGCACCGCCAGCGCGATCGGCGGAAAGCCCGCCGCGTGCAGCCCCGCCACCGCCCAGCCGGTCGCGAAGATCGCCATCACCCAGAAGCCGCCGCGCATCCCATTCCCCCCGGAATTGTGCCCGGGGGGTGAGATGGCGGCCGCAATCCTATTCGTCAAGCCGCGATATAATCGTGCTTTTCGAGTGGCTTAGAGCGTCGGACCGGGCTCGCTGGCATCCACGTTGGTGGAGGCCACGCCGTAATAGCTTGAGACCCGGTCGGCATAGGCCTGGTTGAAGTCCGGCGCGTTGTTCGCCCAGCTCGGCCCGCCTTCCAACACCCGCCGATCGGTCGTGACGACATAATCGTCGGCCGCGCCGTCATAGCGCATCAGCTCGAAGGGCAGTGGGTAGAAGCTCTTGTTCATGCCCAAAAAGCCGCCGATCGCGAGGATCGCGAAGCGGGTCTGGCCGGCGCGCTTGTCGATCATCAGCGCATGCACGCTGCCCAGCGCGTCGCCGTCGCGGGTGCGCACCTTGAGCCCGTCGGTGCGGGCATTGACGAGCAGGCTGGTGGGTTCGCTGGTGGCGTCCATGGTCTCTCGCGGGTTAGAAGGGTCGGGGGGCGGGGGTCAGCGCACCGGCTCGGCGGCGCCGGTCACGGCACGCCCGGCCGACGACACGTCCTTGCCGGCGCCGGCCACGGTGTTACACCCGGCGAGCAGCGCGGGCGCGAGCATGAGGCCGAGGGTGAGCATCTTGGTCTTGCGCATCTTCAATCTCCTTGATCTGTGAAAAGCGCGAGCCGGCGGAGGGTTGCATGAGCGTGGACGGATCGGGCCAGGAACGGCGGGCGGCGGCGGATGGCGTGCCGCCGATCGCGGAATCGGTGCGGCGCTACGAAGCCTGGCTGGCGGCGCAGCTGCCGGGCGCGGTGGTCGCGGCCGATCTCGCCGCCAAGCATGATCGCATGCGCGAGGGTGCCTTTCCCTTTCTGCGCGCCAGCTATTGGCGCTGGGCGGAACGCGCGCCGACGCTGCTGCCCGAGCTGATGACCGCGCCCCCCATCCTCGCCATCGGCGACACGCATCTCGAGAATTTCGGCACCTGGCGCGACGCCGAGGGGCGCCTGGTCTGGGGCGTCAATGATTTCGACGAGGCGGCGGTCATGCCCTATCCGCTCGATCTGGTCCGCCTCGCCGTCTCCGCGCTGCTCGGCCACGGCTCCGGCTCGGCGGGGCCGGTCTGCAAGGCGATCTGGCAGGGCTATGCCGAAGGGCTGGCGGCGCCGGCGCCGGTGATCCTCGAGCGCGACCATGGCTGGCTGCGCGAAGCCATCCTCCTGCCCGAAAAGGCGCGCGCCAAATGGTGGGCGCGGCTCGACCGCGCCGACGAGCCGGTGCCGCCGCACTACCGCGCGGCCCTCGCCGCCGCCATGCCCGAGCCCGGCCTCGCCTTCGCCGCCTTCGCGCGTACCGCCGGCACCGGCAGTCTCGGCCGCCCGCGCTATGCCGCGCTCGCGCTGTGGCGCGGCGCGCCGGTGGTGCGCGAGTGCAAGCCGATCCTGCCCTCCGCCTGGACGCAATTCGCCGAGGCGCGCACCGAGCCGCCGCGCGCGGCGGCGATCGCGGGCGCCGCCACCCGCGCGGTCGATCCCCATTACCGCGTCGCGGATGGGCTGGTGGTGCGCCGCCTCTCGCCCAACAGCCGCAAGGTCGAGGTCGGCGATGCCGGCGATCTGCTCTTCTCGGCGCCGATGCTGCGGCTGATGGGCGCCGAGATCGCCTGCTGCCACGCCGGCGATGCCGCGCGCCTCGAGGCGGTGCGCGCCGATGTCGCGGGCCGCGATGCCGATTGGCTGCGCGCGCCGGTGCGCGCGGCGGCGGCGGCGCTGCGGACCGATTTCGAGGATTTCGCCTGACCGGCGCCGCCCCCCCGCGTGCCTTCGCATTCTCATGTGTTCGCAACCACTTGGCAGAAGGCGCGCGGGCGCGCAGGATGATCCCCGCAGCCGCGCCACGCGGCCAAGGGGAGAGGCGGAGGATGCGATCAGGCGCGCGGCCGGACTGGATGCTGCTGCTCGGCGCGGGGCTGATCGCCGCCGCGCCGCCGCCGCCGATCATGGAGCGGATCGCGCCGCCCTATCGCGATGCGCCGGAGATGGCGCCGCGCGCCACCGCGCCGCGCGGCGTGCTGCGTAGCTTCCTGATGCGATCCGAGGAGAGCCGCCTCTTTCCGGGCATCCGCCAGCGCGACAGCGAGGCGACCCGCCGCCGCGACCCCTATGGCAATCGCGTCGCCGCGCCGCTCGCCGACACCTCGGTGCCGGGGCCCTATCGCCGCGAGGTCTTCGTCTATATTCCGGCGGGCTATCGGCCCGGCGTGGCGGCGCCGCTGCTGGTGGTGCAGGACGGGCGCGATTATGCCGCCCGCGTCGCCGCCGCGCTCGACGGGCTGATCGCCGCGCACCGGGTGCCGCCGATCGTGGCGGTGATGATCCAGTCCGGCGGGGGCGATGCGCAGGGCTCAGAGCGCGGGCTCGAATATGACAGCGTCTCGCCGCGCTACGCCGAATTCGTGCAGCAGGAGGTGCTGCCGCGCGTTACCCGCCTCTATGGCGTGCGCTTCACCGACGATCCCGCCGGGCGCGCCACCATGGGCGGCAGTTCGGGCGCCGCCGCCGCCTTCACCATGGCCTGGTTCCACCCCGAATGGTTCGGCAAGGTGCTGAGCTATTCGGGCACCTTCGTGAACCAGGCGTCGCCGCCCGATCCCGCGACCCCGCACGGCGCCTGGGACTATGCCGCGCGGCTCGTGCCGGGCCAGCCGCGCAAGCCGATCCGCATCTGGATGGAAGTGGGCGAGCGCGATCTCCACTGGCAGGATCCGGAGGAGACCTACCATAATTGGCCGCTCGCCAATGCCCGGCTGGTATCGGCGCTGCGCGCGCGGGGCTATGACGTGCGCGCGCTGCTCGCCGCCGATGCCGGCCATGTCGATGGCGATGTGATCGCGCAGACCCTGCCCGATGCGCTGGCCTGGCTGTGGCGCGATTATCCGCGCGGGGCGGGCGCATGAAGGCCGTGCTGCTGCTCGCCGCCGGCACGCTGGCCGGCGCCGCCCCGCCGCCGCCACCGGCGCCGCCCGCCGCCGCCGCCGCGCCGATCGTGCGCGTGGCGCAGGGCCTGGTGCGCGGCACGGCGGCCGGCGGCGTGCTGCGCTTCAAGGCCATTCCCTATGCCGCCCCGCCCATCGGCGCGCGTCGCTGGCGGCCGCCGGCGCCGCCCGCATCCTGGCCGGGCGTGCGGGATGCCACGCGCTTCGGCCCGGTCTGCCCGCAGGCGCCGGTCGATTGGGCGGGCCATGATCTCGACTCCACGAGCGAGGATTGCCTCACCCTCAACATCTGGACCCCGCGCGCCCAGCCGGCGGCGCGGTTGCCGGTGATGCTGTGGCTGCACGGCGGCGGCTATACCGCCGGCGCCGGCTCGCAATCCACCTATGAAGGCACCGCGCTCGCGCGGCGCGGCGTGGTGATCGTGACGATCAACTACCGGCTCGGCGCGCTCGGCTATCTCGCCCATCCCGCGCTCAGCGCCGAGGCGGCGGATCATGTCTCCGGCAATTACGGGCTGCGCGATCAGATCGCCGCGCTCGCCTGGGTCCACGCCAATATCGCGCGCTTCGGCGGCGATCCCGCCAACATCACCGTGTTCGGCCAGTCCGCCGGAGGGGGCTCGGCGCTGCTCGTCACCACCGCGCCGGCGGCGCGCGGCCTGGTCGCCAAAGCGATCTTCGAAAGCCCCTCGGCGCTCGATCTGCCCGATGGCGCCAGCCCCGCCGCCGCGCGCGCCGCCGCCGAGGCCGCCGGCCTCGCCTTCGGACGGCGGCTCGGCGCCTCGACGGCGGCGGCGTTGCGCGCGCTGCCGGTGCGCGCGATCGTCGCCGCCAGCGTCACCGCGCCGCGCCGCGTCACCGCGCCCGGCATCGATGGCGTGCTGGTGCCCGGCGACATCACCGCGCGCTACCGGCAGGGGCGCGATCTCGGCGTGCCGATCCTGCTCGGCTGGAACAGCGACGAGGCGGCGCGCTTCGTGCCGCGCACCGGCGCCGCCGCCTTCGCCGCGCAGCTGCGCGCGCGCTTCGGGCCGCGCGCCGCCACCTGGGCGCGGCTTTATCCCGCCGCCGGCGCCGATGCCACCGCCGCCGCCCGCGCGCTGCTGAGCGATACCGATTTCGGCTGGCGCAGCTGGAGCGTCGCCGAGGCGCGGCGGCGCCCGGGCGCGGCGCCGGCCTGGCTCTACCAGTTCGACAATCCGCCCCCCGGCCTGGATGGCCGCCGCACGCCCGGCGCCATCCATTCGGACGAGCTTGGCTATGTCTGGGGCAATAACGATCCGGCCGGGCGCTGGCCCGCCGCCGATCGCGCGCAGGCCGAGCGGATGCAACGCTATTGGGTGCAGTTCGCCCGCACCGGCGATCCGAACGCGCCGGGGCTGGCGCGCTGGCCCGCCTATCGGGCGAACGGCGCGGCGCTGCTGTTCCGGGCGGGCCTGGCGCGGCCGGCCGCGCCGCTGGCGCTCGATCGGCTGCGTCGGCTCGACGCGCTGCTGCCGCCGCCGCGCTGATCCGGCGCGGCCGATGGCGGGTCCCCGGCCGCGCCGCCCACCCCCGATCGGAGCGGGCGGCGTGGCGCGGGGGTGCGCGCGTCAGATCTTCACGCGCGCGCCCACATAGAAGAAGCGGCCGACATTGTCGTAGATCGTATCGAAGTTATTATAGCCCGTTGCATTGCCGAGCAGCCCGAAGGGCGGCTTGCGATCGGTGGCATTGTCGACGCCGCCATACAGGCTGAAGCGCCGGTCCACCTGCACCGTGGCCCGGATATCATGGTAGAAGACATTCGGATAGTTCACGCGATCCGCATAATAGGGATCATAGGGCGTGCCATCCAGCCCGGCGACGACATGCTGCGTCTCGTAGCTGGCGATCGACTGTTTGCCGAGGAAGCGCAGCGTATAGCCGATCGTCACCTTCTTGTGCGTGTAGTCGGCGTTGGCGTTGAACTGGAACGCCGGCTGGCCGAGCGTGCCCTTGACCGGGCTGGGCCGGCTGGGATCGTCGACATAGGGATAGTCGGTGCGGAAGCGGTTCCAATTGCCGATGAAGCGCAGCGCGAGATTGTCGTCCGCGCCGAAGCGATGATTATAGGCGACATCGAGATCGATGCCCTTGGCGCGCTCGGCGGCGAAGTTGAGCGAGGATTGGAGCAGCGCCGGCTGCTGGAAGCTGCCATCCCCATTGCGCGGGTTGATGAGCGAACAAAAGGCGTTGCTCAGCGAGGCGGCGTCGTAGCAGCCGTTCAAAATGGTCTGCGCGTCGACCGAGGAGATGACCTGGTTGATCTTGATGTCGTAGTAATCGACCGTCACCACCAGGCCCGGGATCATGCGCGGCTGCAGGATCACGCCATAGGTCCAGCTGCGGGATTTCTCGACCTGCAGGTCGGGATTGCCGCCGGAGAGGATCTGCAGCCGGCTCGAGCGCGTGACCGCATTCTCGAAGCCCGCCGGAACGCCCGCCGCCGCGCAATTGGCCGCGCGGGTGCTCGAGCCCTTGTTGATGAAGTTGACGTCGCAGGGGTCGTCGACGCCCGCATAGTTGATCGAGTTGGAGGCGTAGAGATCGCCCAAGGTGGGCGCGCGGACCGAGCGTGAATAGTTCACGCGGAAGCGGACGTCCGACACGGGCGCATAGATGCCGCCGGCATTATAGGCGTAGACGGTGCCGGCCGAGCCCTTGAAGTCCGATACGCGCACCGCGCCGTTCAGCGACAGCTCGTCCACGAAGCGGATATTCTTGAGCACCGGCAGATCCAGCTCGCCATAGGCCTCCTTCACCGCGAAGGCGGGGGGCCGGAAGTCCGGAATGGCGTTGAGGAAGGTCTGCCCGCTCGAGACCAGCTCGTCATAGGCATAATGCGCCTTCTCGCGGCGATATTCGCCGCCGATCGAGAAGCGCACCGGGCCGCCCGGCAGCTCGAACAGCTGCGAGCTGTCGCCCGTGATGTTGGCGGTGATGTCGAGTTCGCTCGCCGCGCCGCGCCGGTAGGAGGTGGTGTTGAAATAGTCGAGCGCGGCCTGGCGCTGCGCCGCCGTCTGCTGGCTGCCGAACGCGCCGAGCAGGTCGATCGGCGCGCAGGCCGGATCGGTGACGCTGGCCTGATTGATGCGGCACACGATATCGCCGGCGGCGTTGCGCACCGCATCGATGGAATTGTAGAAATTCTGCTCGATGCGGTTGTTGTAGAAGGTGCTGCGGGTCTTCAGATGGCCGTAGTTGAAGGCCACGTCATAGTGCCAGTCGTCGTTGAACGTGCCCTGCGCACCCACCACGACCCGCCAGGTATCGCGCCGGTCCGCCTCGTCGCGCGTGCCGAGATCGACATTGTTGCGGTTGAGGTTGAAGTAGTTGGCGCCGGCCGGCAACAGCCCGCTGATGACGCTGCGCGCCTGCGGCGTGAGAAAGGCGTTGTCGAGCGCGATCGGCGTGTAGCTCAGATAGTTGGTGGGCGCGAAGGGGATGCCGTCCGCGTCCAGGCCCTGGTCGCCACCCTGCGAGAAGGTCGGCGTGCCCTGGTTGAAGCTCTGGGTGCGGACGAACTTCCCCTCGAAATAAGGGCGGAACGCCTCCGACACGTCGAAATGGCCAAGAATATTGGCGATGTAGCGCTTGTACGAGGGCTGGAGCGTGCCGGTGTTGTTCAGCGTCGAGCCGTCGCCGCCCAGCGTGTTGCCCGAGCCGACCGGCCGGAAATCGGTGCCGTAATTGGCCTCGCGCAGCGAGCCGTCCGAGTTGAACAGGAAGATGCGCGGGAAGCCGTTGGGCAGGCAGGCCGTGCTCGGCGCGCCCGCGCAGGAGCGGATGCTCGATCCGTTATAGGCGGTGAAATTGCCGCCATCGGCATAGCCGAGGCTGCGCACGCCCTGGAGGAAGACGCGATCCGGATTGGTGTTGTCGGCGGTGGGATCGTCGACCAGCTGGAACTGGCGCCGCCCGGCGAAGGCGCCGGTCAGGCCCGGCCGATCGGCATAGGTGACGAGGCTGGAGCTGTCATATTCGAACGAGCCGGCGATGTTGCCGCGCCCCTCGGCGAAATTCTTGCCGGCGGTGACGGACAGCTTGTAGTTGCCGCGATCATGGTGGCTGGAGACGCCGCCCTGCGCGTTGGCGCTGAGGCCGTCGAAATTCTGCTTGAGCACGAAGTTGACGACGCCGGCCATGGCATCGGAGCCATAGGCGGCCGAGCTGCCGCCCGTCACGACATCCACGCGATCCACCAGATCATTGGGGATGGTGTTGATGTCGACGAGGAACTCGCCTTCCTGCGAGGTGATGTGGCGATGCCCGTTGACGAGCACCAGCGTGCGCGACTGGCCGAGCGAGCGCAGATCGAGGATGTTGAGCCCCGAGGTGCCGATAAAGGCGGTGGAGCCGGCCTGGTTGAAGCTGGTGCTGAGCGCGGGCAGCCGCACCAGCGCGTCCCCGAGATTGGTGTTGCCGCTGCGCGTGAGATCGGCGGCGGACAGGGTGGTGACTGGGATCGGGGATCGCAGCGTCGGCCGCGCGATGTGCGATCCGGTGACGATGATCTCCTGATCGCGCCCGCTGGTCTCGGCCTGTTGCTGCTGCACGGCCGGCCCGGTGATCCCCGCCGCGACGCCGGGGGTCGATTGGGTCGGCGTCGTGCCGGCGGGCGCCGCCGGGGCAGGCGCATCCAGCGATTGCGGGTCCGGCGCCGGCGCCTGGGCGTGGACGACGACCGGCAGGACGAGCGGCAAGGCGGCGACGATCAGCCGCGCACGGCGGCCGAAACTTGAACGAAAACGCAACATGGCGGCTACTCCCTACGCAGTCCGCTCAAGCCATGAACCCTTGGCCTGCCCCCCAGCGGACGATGGGGGGACCGAAGCGCTTCATTCATCCTTCGTAAAGCTTATCCGGCACGGCTACGGAGCTTTGAACGAGGTGTGTTGCCGAAAAGCCACGAGGTTGACCGGATCCGCCGCGTCGGCGCTCCTCCGCGCGGCGGCGGCGGCGCGCGCACGCCCATCCGCACCGCTCGGGCCATCTCGCGCGTTGGCGCGCGGCAGCAGGAGATGGACATGACCGCACAGGATCGCAGCACCGCGCTTCGCCGCACGGCGGAGATGGCCGCGCTGTTCATGATCGGCGATGGGCTGCTCGGCCTCGCCCAGCCGCGCCGCCATGTCGATCTCTGGCGTTCGCGCAGCGCGGCGGTGGATGCGCTGGTCCGCCCCTTTGCCGGCAAGCCCGGGCGCCGGCGCCTCTATGGCGCGGTGCAGCTCGCCGCCGGTCTCGCGCTCGCTGCGCGATTGCGACCGCCGCGCTGATCGTCCGCAGCCTGCCCCAAAACCTTCCTCCTCCCAGCGCGAGACCGTGCGTGCCCGACAAGACGCTTACCCTGCTCATCGCCGAGACCGGCCCCGCCCAGGCGCGCGAGAAGCGGCGCCAGTCCGTCGGCCGCAGCGCCGGCGAAACCTATGAAGCGCAGCTGGCGGCGATCGCGCCCGACGCGCGGCTGATCCGCGTCGCGCCCACCGATGGCGACGCCGCCCTGCCGCCGGGCCTGGGGCTGGACGCCGTGGATGGCGTGCTGCTCACCGGCTCGCCGCTCCATCTCTACGAGGACCGCCCGGAAAACCGCCGCGTCATCGACTTCATGCGCGCCGTCTTCGCGTCCGGCACGCCCAGCTTCGGCTCGTGCGCGGGGCTCCAGATCGCCACCGTCGCCGCCGGCGGGCGGGTGCGGGCGATGGCGGCGCGGCGCGAGGCGGGCTTCGCGCGCCGCATCCACCCCACCGCCGAGGGGCGGGATCATCCCCTGCTCGCGGGTCGTCCGCCGGCCTTCGATGCGCCCGCCATCCATGGCGACGAGGTGGAGGCGCTGCCCGAGGGCGCCGTGCTGCTCGCGTCCAACGGCGTCAGCACCGTCCAGGCGGCCGCGATCCGGTGCGGCGCGGGGCTGTTCTGGGGCGTGCAATATCATCCCGAGATCAGCCTGTTCGAGGTGGCGGCCGCGCTCCGGCGCGAGGCCGGGACGCTGATCGAGCAGGGGCTGGCGCGCGGTCCGGCGGCGGTGCGCGCGCACGCCGCCTGGATCGAGGCGCTGCACCACGCACCCGATCGCGCCGATCTCGCCTGGCGGCTCGGTCTCGACGCCGAAGTCACCGATCCGCGCCGCCGCAGCATCGAGATCCGCAACTTTCTCGAGCATCTCGTCCAACCCGTCCGCCAGCGACGGGGCCGGGGCTAGCGGCTATCCGGGCGGGGCCGTGCCCGAACAGCAGAGGCAATGCAGCCTCAAGCGACAGACGATTATTGATCCTGATGAATAAACCGTGCGCGATCGGCAAGCGGAGGACTTTCTCGGGAAAGACCAGATCCATCTATTAACGCAACCGGCAAGCCTCTATTGCAGGCCACTACGCCGAGTCGTGGGCAGCACGACCGGGAGAGGGAGGCTTGGGCATGCGCAGGACGTTGGTTGCGGTATTGCTGGCGGGGTGCATGATCTCGGCGCAGGCGCAGGCCGCCGCGCTCCGGCTCGGCCCGGCGCAGACGCTCGAGGCGCCGGGCCTCAGCGTGATCGTCGATCAGAACCAGTTCAGCCCGATCTTCTTCGACGAGAAGAATGCCGGCATCCAGATGGTGCTGCACGGCGATCGCATCGCCACCGACGGCGCTTTGCGGCTGAGCCCCACCCCCGAACAATGGAGCCCGGTGCCGCTCTTCGTCAGCCGCACGCTCGGCGCGGCGCCCGACCAGATCGTGGTGCGCTCGGCCTTCAAGGAGGAGAAGCTCGGCTACAAGGTGACGGTGACGGCCGAGGGCGAGGGGTTCCGCATCGCGGTCGATCTCGATGCGCCGCTGCCGCCGGCGCTTGCGGGCAAGGCCGGCTTCAACCTCGATTTCCTGCCGACCGCCTATTTCGGCAAGACCTATCTGCTAGACGACGCGCCCGGCCTGTTCCCGCGCCACCCGACCGGCCCGATGGCCAAGGACGGATCGGGCGATCCGCTGCCGCTGGCGGCGGGCGGCCACAGCATCACGCTCGCCCCCGAGGATCCGGCGACGCGCGTCACCATCACCTCGGACGCCGCGCCGCTGGCGCTCTACGATGCGCGGGCGCGCGCGCAGAATGGCTGGTTCGTGGTCCGCTCGCTGATCGAGGCCGGCGCCAAGGACAATGCCGTGGTGTGGCACGTGCGCCCGCATCGCATCCCCGGCTGGGTGCGGCCCCCGGTCGTCTCCTACAATCAGGCGGGCTATACACCCGATCGCGCCAAGGTGGCGCTGATCGAGAGCGATCCGAACGACAAGGCGCCCGCCGAGGCGGAGCTGGTGCGGCTTGCGGCGGATGGCAGCCGTCAGCCGGTGCTGCGCGCCCGCGTGCAGCCGCGCGGCCGGTGGATGCGCTACGATTATGCCGCCTTCGATTTCTCGAGCGTGCGCGCGCCCGGCATCTATGCGATCCGCTATGGCGCCACCACCACGGCGCCGTTCCGCATCGCCGCCGATGCCTATGCCCATATCTGGCAGACATCGCTCGACAGCTTCCTCGCCGAGCAGATGGATCATGTCGGCGTGCGCGAGCAGTACCGCGTCTGGCAATCGCCCTCGCATCTCGACGATGCGCGCCAGGCGCCGCCCAACCACATCCATTTCGACGGCTATAAGATGGGGCCTTCGCTGGATTCGCCGTTCAAGGCGGGCGAGCATATTCCCGGCCTCGCGGTGGGCGGCTGGCAGGATGCCGGCGATTACGACATCCAGACCCCGGACAATGCCTGGGTGGTGCGCGATCTCGTCTGGGCGCGCGAGATGTTCGGGCTCGATTGGGACGAGACCAGCGTGGACGAGGCGGCGCGGGCGGTGGAGATCCGCAAGCCCGACGGCGTGCCCGACGCGATCCAGCAGATCCGCCACGGCACGCTCCAGCTGCTCGCCCAGTACAAGGTGTTCGGCCACGCCATTGTCGGCATCATCGATCCGGTGCAGCGGCAATATGCGCATCTGGGCGACGCCGGCTCGCAAACCGATGGCCGGCTCTACGATCCGTCGCTGCCGGCCAATGCGGTAAGCGGCGATCGCTCGGGCAAGCCCGACGATCGCTGGGCCTTCACCACCGATCTTCCGGCCAATGATCTCTATGTCGCGGGCGCGCTGGCGGGCGCGAGCCGCGCGCTGCGCGCCAGCGATCCCGCCATGGCCGAGGAGGCGCTCGCCGCCGCGCGCACGCTCTGGGCCAAGCAGCAGGATCGGCTGGTGGACAGCGCGGCCGCGCGCGACAATGCCTTCGCGCCGCGCGCGCCCGATGTCGCCGATGTGATGGCAACGGTGGAGCTGATCCTCGCCACCAAGGGCGAGCCGCTCTACACGCGCCGGCTGACCGCGCTGATGCCCGTGGTGGCCAAGCATTTCGACTGGGTGGGCGCGGCGGCGGTGCGCGCCTTGCCCTTCATGGGCGCCGAGTATCGCGCGGCGCTGGCGCCGCTGGCGCGCGCGGTGAAGGAGAAGGTGGATCGCGATCTCGCCGCCAATCCCTTTGGCGTGCCGATCAGCCTGGGCAGCTGGGCAGGCTCCAACCAGGTCGCCACCTTCGCGACCGCCATGTACATGCTGCACACGGCCTTCCCGGACATTGTCGGCCCGGACTACACGCTCAACGCGCTCGATTATATCCTGGGACGGCACCCGGCCAACGCGCTGTCGCTCGTCTCCACCGTCGGCACCCAGTCCAAACTGATCGGCTATGGTCATAATCGGGCCGATTACAGCTTCATTCCGGGCGGAATGGTGCCGGGCGTGATCGTGATCAAGCCCGATTTCCCCGAACTCAAGACCGACTGGCCGTTCCTGTGGTTCGAGAATGAATATACGGTGAGCACCACCTCCGCCTATATCCTGGCCGCCAACGCGGCGATCAGCCTCACCCAGACGCCGGCCGCCGCACCGGGCGCGGGCGCCGCCCGGTAACGCCGGACCGCGCCGCCCTCGTGCGGCGCGGACCCGATGCGCGCGGCATCGGGCCGGCGGCGTGACAGGACGGGCGCCGCCGACCGGCTCGCACCGTCCGCCGATCGCGTCCGCCGAGAAGGGCGGCGCCAAGCAGATCCAGAGCATCGCCGCGCGTCAACGCTTCGGCTTTCACCCTCGGCCCCCGTAAGAGGGCTTGCCGACGGCGCCGGCTTGCGGCACCGATCCCTAGACAATGGTCTAAATCAGCGGGGATGGTGATGCAGCACTCGCAAAAATCGCCGATCCGGCTCTAACCGGCAAAAAGATGGTTTACTCGCTATCATCGGTTCATGGCGATTGATCTTGAGCAAGAGTAATGACTGACATAAGTAAGGACCGGCCGGTGGCGCCCCCAAGCCTGGCAGGGGACGAGCGCGAGACCGCCCGCCGGCTTGCCACGGCGCGCGCCTGGTTGCGCGCCAACCGCATCGTCGGTGACTTTATCGGTTGGGAAATGACCGGCAATGCCGCCTGGTCGATGCTGCTGGAACTCTATATCCACACATATTCCGCGGCGCGACCGCTGGGCGTTTCGGATGTCTGCCGTGCCTCGGGCGCGCCGATGACGACGGCGCTGCGCTGGATCGCGGCGCTGGAGACCGCCGACATGGTGCGGCGCCAGCCCGATCCGCGCGATGCGCGCCGCTCGCACGTGCTGCTGCTGGAAAAGGCCTTGTGGAAAATCCATCAGGCGCTCGACGCCGCCGCCGAAAGCGATCGCCGGCTCGGGCTGGAGCGGCTCTCTCTGTCGCACTGAGCGTGGCTCAGCCCCGCAGCATCCGCATCACCTGCGCGCGCAGCCGGCCATAGGTCTGCCGCAGCGGGCCGAGCACGCCATGATCGGCGGCCGGCAGATGCTCGAGCGGATGGCGGTCCGGCCGGAAGACATAATGATCGAACAGCGCGCGCCACGCCGCGCGTTCCCCCGGCGGGCGCTCGGCGATGCTGATCATCGCCAGCAGGACCGAGGCGAAGGGCGGATCGCCGCCCGCTGCGAACCCGTCCCACCAGAAATTGAGCAGCGCGTTGAACGGGGCGAGCCCTTCGACCTGATGCCACCAGAGCTTGGGCATATAGAGCGCGTCGCCCGGCTCGAGTTCGGCGACCAGCGCCTGATCCGCCACGGCGGCGAAGCGCGGATAGCGCGGATCGCCCGGCGGCGCCGAGGCGGCGAGGCTGACCGGTTGGCCCGCCATGGTGCGATCGAGCGGGCCGACATAGAGATCGCCGATCAGCTCGGGCGGGTACAGAGTGAAGCGCCGCCGCCCCGCCACCACGCAGGCGAGATTGTCCAGCATGTCGTGATGGGTGGAGACGAGCGATTCATGCCCGATCCACAGCCGCCCGCCGGTGAGCCCGGGGCGGGGCGGGACGCGCACCTGCTCGGCCAGCCCGGGCAGATAGGCGTCGATCGGCAGCGAGCCGATATAGAGGCTGGGCACGCCGGGCGTGCGTGGCGCCGCCAGTGCCGCCACCGCCTCGCGCAGCGTCATCCGCTGGCGCTCGAAATTGAAGCCGTCGAGCGTGTCGCCATAAAAATAGCGGCCCGCGATGGCGGGATCGCCGACAAAGGCCTCGACCATGCCGCCGCTGTCATAGCGGTCGACATAGGCGGCGAGCCCGTGCGGTGTTTCGGCCGCGGCCACCAGCGGCCAGTGCCGCACCAGGCCGCGCAGCACCACCGGCCGGCAGGCGGCGGCGATCGCATCGAAGCCGGCGGCGTCGAGCCCGGCGCCGTCGCGCGCCTCGATCAGCGCCGCCATGGCTCAGCCCAACCGCGCATTTTTCCGCGCGGCCACCATCGGCACGCACTTGAGCGACGCGAGCAGCAGATGGATGCGCTCGAGATCGCCCGAACGGAACAGGCTGGTGACGACAGTATCGGGGAGCGCCGAGAGGCTGTCGCGCGACACGCTGTACAGGCCCTCCAGCGTGCGCGTGCTGCCATCATCGAAGCTCAGCTCGATCTCGACCGATTCGACCAGATCATGCTCAAGCAGCGTCCTGGCGAGCGCGCGGCCACTATCCATTCCGTTATGCAACGCAACCAGAGCGGTTCGTACCGTTTGCAGATAGTCGCTATATTCGCCGGTGAAATCAAACAGGGTTTCGCCCGGTCCCGTTTCTGAAAGATACGGATTTTCCAGATCGGCGGCCAGCCCTTCGGCGGCGAGGAAAAAGGGCAGGCGCTGGAGTTGCAGCGGGCGGTAGGGCGCGGCGATCGCATCATCGCCGGCGTACAGATTTTCATCGGGATCGATGCCGAGCATCGCACCGAAATAGAAGCCGCCCGTCTCGGCATCCTTGCTAAGGAATATCGGATACCGGACCGCGACGAGCGGAAACTCGATTGGCGCGATCTGGACGAAACGATCGCGGTTTTCGCGCGCGGCGCGGCGCGCGTCGTAACGCAGCTCGCCATGGACTTTTGGATCCAGCAACTCTACCCGCGCCATGCCCGTCTTCCTCTCCTTGGCCGCCCTGTCATGCGGCCGATCTCGCCGCCGCGCCGGCGGTCCGTTGCGCGATACAATCGACTGACGACAGCCTTGTCAAAATATTTCCCCCATTTTGCTGATTGCTATTGATAGCGCTAACCGGCTCGGCTAATTCAAGAATCGCAAGCAAGACGGGAGAAGAGCTACACCGTCAAAGGGGGATGCTCGGGGTTTAGCAAGCAAAAGCAGAAGGCCGCCTCAATTTACCTCGAAAAGGGGGAGTTGAGGCTGGAGAGTATGCGCCTGCCGATAAAGTATACGCACTGCGCGATACGGGCGCGGGAGCGGTCGGTGGCGTGTGCTCGCGAGACGGCACACGGGGAGAGCCATAATGTCGCTTTACACTAAATCGAATGGAATGCGTCGTCCGGCCGGGGCGCTCGCGCGCACGGCCCTCATGGTCGGCGTGTCCGGCCTCGCGGTGATCGGCGCCGGCGCGCGCGCCCAGGCGCCGGCCAGCGATGCCGCCATCCAGGCCGCGCCGCCCACCACCACCAATGTCGCGCCCGTCGATGGCGGCGCCGCCACCGACAGCACCTCGGCCCAGGCCTCGTCCGCGCCCAAGGCGCCGGAGACCAATCCGGTCGCGGGCACGCACAACGACAATGAGGTGAATGGCGCCGGCAATGTCACCAACGGCACCGGCAGCCAGGAGATCATCGTCACCGGTCTGCGCGGATCGCTCCAGCGCAACATGGACATCAAGCGCGCCTCGCCGGGCATCGTCGATGCCATTTCGGCCGAGGATATCGGCAAATTCCCCGATTCGAACGTCGCCGCCGCGCTCCAGCGCGTGCCCGGCGTCTCGGTCAGCCGCGGCACCAGCAGCCTGGGCGGCCTGCCCGGCACGACCGGCGACGCGGTGGCCATCACCGTGCGCGGCTTCGGCCCCGCCTTCAACGAAACCCTTTATGACGGCCGCCCGATCTCGAGCGGCACCAGCAGCCGCGGCTTCGACTTCAGCACCGTCGGCGCCGATTTCGTCGGCGAACTCGACATCCTGAAGACGCCCGATGCCGGCCTCGCCGCCGGCGCCATCGGCGCCACCATCAACATCAAGTTCCCCAAGCCGTTCGATCATCCGGGCTTCCGCCTGGCGGCCTCGGCCTCGGGCTCGATCAACGATGGGGCGGGCAAGGCGGCGCCGGCTGGCGGCCTGCTGCTGAGCGACACCTTCGCCGACGACACCATCGGCGTGCTGGCGGACGTCATCTACACCCAGCACAAGACCCAGACGAACCACATCAACAACCAGGGCTGGAACGGCGCCTTCTTCGCGCCCTGCCAGCAGACCGCGACCTGCACCGACGCCCAGCTCACCGACGCGAACAAGACCATCCCGGGCTTCTACTCCCAGGATTACGGCATCTATCGCGAGGACACCAAGGACACCCGCATCGACGGGCGCATCGCGCTGCAGTGGAAGCCGTCCGAAGCGGTGCTGCTGACGATCGACGACAATTTCTCGCGCCAGAAGATCCGCGCCGACCAGTCGGGCTACAGCGTCTGGTTCAACCAGAGCAATCTGCGCGACATCACCTTCGACAAGAACGGCACCGTCACCAGCTTCACCCAGCCGGCCTCGCCGACCGACTTCCAGGGCCAGATCAACCAGCAGGTTCTCCAGAACAACCAGCTGGGCGGCAATCTGAAGTGGGACGTCAGCGATCGCGTCAGCCTGAACTTCGATGGCAGCCATGCGCGCTCCTGGCTCAATCCGGGGGGCCAGTTCAGCAGCCTCGACGTCGATGTCGGCTATGGCGGCCCGAACGCGACCTCGGTCGGCCTCACCAACATCGGCACCAACTCCATTCCGGCGCCGACCGGCTATGGCCCGGCGGGCGACTCCGCCAACTTCCTCGGCAACGGCATCATCGGCTCGCACGTCGTGCCGATCACCAGCCAGCGCAACAAGGATACGGTGGATCAGGCCAAGTTCGAGGCGGCCTATAATGGCGATGATCTGAAGATCCGGATCGGCGCGCAATATGTGCGCGATCAGTTCCAGCTCTCCAACTACGACACCTTCACCAACAATTTCTGGCAGGCTTATTCGGGCTATGGTCCGGCCAGCGGCTCGGCCACCGGCCTGGCGCTGCCGCAGAACCTCTTCACCAACAGCTTCAGCACCGCCAACTTCATCCCGGGCTTCTCGGGTGCGGGCGCGCTGCCGCCGCGGGTCCTGGTGTTCGATCCCTATGCCGTGCTGAACTACATCAAGGGCCTGGGCAATCCGCAGACGCAGAATATCCCCGGCTATAATTACGGCTCGGTCAACGGCTTCACCGGCACCTACGACTCGGTGCTGAACCCGGCGAGCTTCCAGAAGATCACCGAGCGCGTCTGGTCGGGCTATCTGACCCTGCACCAGGAGACCAAGATCGGCGACATGCCGTTCCACATCAATGCGGGTCTGCGCGAGGAAGTGACCAAGGTCACGTCCGAGGGCCTCGGCCAGCTGCCGACCGGCCTGACCGTCCAGACGGGCGATCTCACCGCCTTCCTGGTGAGCTTCACCGGCACCACGCCGGTGTCCACCACCCACACCTACAGCTATCTGCTGCCCAACCTCGATCTCGGCCTGAACGTGACCGACAAGTTGAAGCTGCGCTTCGACGCCTCGCGCACGCTCACCCGGCCGGCGCTCAACGTGCTGACGCCCGTGCTCAACGTGCCCAACACGCAGCGGGTCGGCGCGCTGGTCGCCACCGGCGGCAATCCGCGGCTCAATCCCTATCTCGCCGACAATTTCGACGTCGGCGCGGAATGGTATTACCGCCGCAACTCCTATGCCTCGGTGGACTTCTTCGTGAAGCGCGTGACCAATTTCGTGGTCGGCGGCTCCACCCGCCAGGCGATCAACGGCGTGGTCGATCCCACCACCGGCGCGGCGGCGTCCTTCACCGTCACCCAGCAGGTCAATGGCCCGTCGGCGGTGATCAAGGGCGTCGAGCTCGCGGTGCAGCATGTCTTCGCCGATACCGGCTTCGGCTTCACCGCCAACGCCACCTTCGTCGGCACCAACAAGAAGTATGATCCGTCGGACATCTCGATCAGCGGCTTCGCCGTCACGGGTCTGGCCAATTCGGCGAACTTCGTCGGCTTCTACGACAAGCATGGCTTCCAGGCGCGCGTCGCGGTCAACTGGCGCGACGAGTATCTGGACCGGTTCGGTCAGACGCAGAACAACTCGGCCTTCGGGACCGAGCCGACCTTCGTCAATGCCAGCACCCAGGTCGACTTCTCGACCAGCTATGACATCAACAAGCAGATCAGCGTCTTCTTCGAGGCTCTCAACCTCAACGATGAAACGCTGAGCACCCATGGCCGGTACAGCAACCAGCTGCTGGATGCCTTCCGCTATGGCCGCCGCTTCACGGTGGGCGCGCACTTCCGGCTCTGAGCCGGGGCGGACGGGCGGGGATCGTACTGGACGATTCCCGCCCGTTGCGGGATACTAGCTGTATAACAATAGCTTCTCGGAGAGTTTCAGCGTGAGCGCTGCGGTACGCGACGTGGTGATCGTGGGCGGGGGAACCGCCGGATGGCTGGCGGCGGGGATCATCGCCGCCCGTCACAAGGGCCGGATCGCCGCCGGCCGCTTCTCGGTCACCTTGGTGGAAAGCCCCAATGTGCCGATCATCGGCGTGGGCGAGGGCACCTGGCCCACGCTGCGCTCGACGCTGGAAAAGATGGGCGTCTCCGAGACGGAATTCTTCCGCCGCTGCGATGCCGCGTTCAAGCAGGGCGCCAAGTTCGCCAAATGGACGACGGGCGCCGCGGACGACGCCTATTACCACCCGCTGATGATGCCGCAGGGCTTCACCCAGCTCAATCTCGTGCCGCACTGGCTGGCGGGCGCGGCGGCGCCGGGATCGAGCTTCTGCGACACGGTGTGCCCGCAGGGCGTGCTGTGCGACGAGGGCCTCGCGCCCAAGACGATCGCCACGCGCGAATATGATGCGGTGGCCAACTACGCCTATCATCTCGATGCCGGCAAATTCGCCACCTTCCTGCGCGAGCATTGCACCGAAGTGCTGGGCGTGCGCCACATCCTGGCCGATGTGCGCTCGGTCGAGCAGCGCGAGGATGGCGATATCGCCGCCGTCCACACCGAACAGGCCGGCCGCATCGCGGGCGATCTCTTTGTCGACTGCACCGGCTTCAAGGCGCTGCTCCTGGGCGAGACGCTGGGCGTGCCGTTCCGCGATTGCAGCGACGTGCTGTTCTGCGACACCGCGCTCGCGGTGCAGCTGCCCTATGACACGCCGGACGATCCGATCGCCTCGCACACCATCTCCACCGCGCAGAAATCGGGCTGGATCTGGGATATCGGCCTGCCGACGCGGCGCGGGGTCGGCTATGTCTATTCCAGCCGGCACAGCGATCCGGACAGCGCCGAGGCCGAGCTGCGCGCCTATATCGGGCCCAAGCACCAGGATCTGGCGATCCGCCGCATCCCGATCCGCTCGGGCCATCGCGAGACCTTCTGGCAGCGCAACTGCGTCGCCGTCGGACTGGCGGCGGGCTTTCTCGAGCCGCTCGAAGCCTCGGCGATCGTGCTGATCGAGCTGTCCGCCAAGCTGATCGCCGAGCAGATGCCGGCGACGCGCGGCGTGATGGACATCGTCTCGCGCCGCTTCAACGAGGTGACGCGCTATCGCTGGGGCCGGATCATCGACTTCCTCAAGCTCCATTATGTGCTGACCAAGCGCACCGACACCGCCTTCTGGCGCGACAATGTCGATCCCGACACGATCCCGCCGCGCCTGCGCGATCTGCTCACCCTGTGGCGGCACCAATCGCCCTGGTTCTTCGACGAGTTCGACCGGCTGGAAGAAGTCTTTCCCGCCGCCTCCTATCAATATGTGCTCTATGGCATGGGCTTCCGCACCGAGGTCGATCCGCTCGACATGGCGGATGGCGCGCGCATCGCGGCGCGGATGGTGCGCGAGAACCAGGCGGCGACGCGCTCGATGCGGCAGCAGCTGCCGCGCAACCGCGATCTGCTGCGCAAGATCCACACGCACGGCATGCAGGCGGTATGAAGCGCGGCCATGTCGCCGCGCTGAGCGGCGCCGCGCTCCTCGCCCTGGCCGGCCAGGCGCTGGCGGCCGGCCCCGGCCTGCGGCTCGATCCCGCCGGCTATCTCGCCGAGCCCGGGCTGAACGTGATGGCGTTCAGCGACTATTATCCCGATGGCCACCAGACCGGGGTGACGATCATCCAGCATGGCGTGCGCGTCGCCGCCAATGGCGATCTGCGGCTGGAGGCGGCGCCGGGGCAATGGTCGCCGATGCCGGCGACGGGCGCGCGCCTCGTCGATCCCGCGCACAACAGCATCAGCCGCCATCTCTCCTTCCCCGATCCCGCCAAGGATCGGACCGGCTTCAACCCGATCGTCTATCCCGATCTCAAGCTCGGCTACAGCGTCACCGTCACGCCCGGCCCGGGCGACAGCGTGCATGTGCGCGTCGATCTCGATCAGCCGCTGCCGGCCCGCTATGTCGGCAAGCTCGGCTTCAACCTGGAGCTGTTCCCCGGCGATCTGTTCGGCAAGACCTGGCTGATGGACAAGACGGCCGGCGTGTTCGCGCGGCAGCCGAGCGGGCCGATGACGGCCGATCAGGGCGCCACCATCGCCGCCCCGCTCGCCACCGGGCACAGCCTGACGGTCGCGCCCGAAACGGATCTCCAGCGGCTGGGCATCACCAGCCAGACCGGCGCGCTGCGGCTGATCGATGCGCGCGGCACGGTCAATAACGGCTGGTTCGTGGTGCGCGAGCTGGTCCCCGCCGGTGCCACCAAGAACGCGATCGAATGGACGATCACGCCCCATGTCGTGCCCGGCTGGACATCGCCGCCGGTGCTCCAGGTGTCGCAGGTCGGCTATGCGCCGGACCAGCCCAAGACGCTGGTGATCGAGCAGGACGCCGCCGATACCCGGTTCGATCCCGTGCAGCTGCTGCGGATCACCGCCGACGGCCCGCAGCCGGTGGAGAGCGGCGCGCCTGCGGCCTGGGGCCGCTTCCTGCGCTACGGCTATGCCACCTGGGATTTCTCCAGCGTGCGCGAGCCCGGCCTCTACCGCATCCGCTATCGCGGCGCGCTGTCCGAGCCGTTCCGGATCGGCGCGGATATCTATGATCGCGGCGTGTGGCAGCCGACGCTGGACTATTTCCTGCCGATCCAGATGTGCCACATGCGGGTGGAGGAGAAATACCGGGTCTGGCACGGGCTCGACCATGTCGACGATGCGCTGATGGCGCCGGTGAACCTCAACCATTTCGATGGCTATGCGCAGGGGCCGAGCACGCTCACTCGGTTCAAGCCGCTCGATCATGTGCCGGGGCTGGATGCCGGCGGCTGGCACGATGCCGGCGATTATGATCTGCGCATCGAATCGCAGATGGGCACGGTGTGGCTGCTGGCGAAGATGATCGAGGAATTCGGCCTCGATTATGACGCGACCACGATCGACGAGACGCACAAGCGCGTGCTGATCCACCAGCCCGACGGCCGCAACGATGCCGTGCAGCAGATCGAGCATGGCCTGCTCTCGGTGCTGGGCGGCTACCATGCCATGGGCCGGCTCTATCGCGGCATCCAGGATGCCACGCTCGCGCAATATACGCTGCTCGGCGAGGCCGCCAACGCGACCGACAATATCGTCGGCAAGCCGGTGCCGGGGCTGGGCACGCTCAACAATGGCGTGGCGATCCGCGCCGACGACCGGCTCGTCTTCACCGAGGACAATCCCGCGCGCGAGCTGACCGTCGCGGCGCAGCTCGCCACGGTGGCGCGGGTGCTGCGCGCATCGAGCCCCGCCGTGGCGGCCGATGCGCTCGCCACGGCGCGCACGCTGTTCGATCGCGCGATCGACCGGACGGACGAGATCGGCCCGCGCGTCTTCGCGCTCGCCGAACTCGCCGCCACCACGGGCGAAAAGCCCTATCTCCAGCGGCTGGTGGCGCTCAAGCCGCGTATCGTCAACGCGATCGCGGACACGGGCTGGATGCTCGCCCCGGTCTTCTCCCGGATCGACGATGCCGGCTTCCGCGCCGATGTGACCGCCGCCGTCGCCACCTATGAGGCGGGGCTGGACAAGGCCGCGCGAGCGGACAGCCCTTATGGCGTCCCCTACAAGCCCGATATCTGGGGCGCGGGCTGGACGATCCAGGAATTCGGCGTGCAGCAATGGCTGCTGCACAAGGCCTGGCCGCAGCTGGTGCCCACCAGCCGCTTCGTGCGTGCGCTGGATTTCGTGCTGGGCGTGCATCCCGGCAGCAACACCGCCGCCTTCGCCAGCGGGGTCGGCGCGCGCTCGGTGACGACCGCCTATGGCTTCAACCGGGCCGATTGGAGCTATGTGCCCGGCGGCGTGGTGTCCGGCACCGCGCTGATCCGGCCGGATCTCCCCGAGCTCAAGGTCTGGCCCTATTTCTGGCAACAGACCGAATATGTGCTGGGCGGCGGCGAGACCAACTATATGTTCCTGGTGCTGGCCGCGCGGCAGCTCTACGCGCACAAGCCGTCAGGATAGGGCGCGCGTCGCCTCGGCCGGGCAGTTCACCGGCGCCGCCGGCGGCGCGCCCGCATCGCCGCGCAGCCGCAGCTTCTTGAGGAAGAAGCCGACGCGATCGAGCAGTCCGGTCTTCTTAGCGCCCTCGGCCCGGGGCGGGCGGATATCGAGATGCGGCTGCGACAGCGTGCCCGTCAGCCGCACGGGCGCGGTGGAGAGCAGCAGCCCCGGCCGCACCGGGCGACCCTGGACGCGCAGCGCGAGCGTTTCCGGCCCGAGCCGGATCGTGCCCGCGCCATCGCCGCGCGACACGCCGGTGGCGACGAGCAGCGGCTGCGCGGTCATCAGCCCGGCCCGGATCGGAAACCGGCCGACCAGACAGGGCAGCGCCGCCGCCGCGCCGCCGCCGCCGATCGCCGCGCCCAACCCCTTCAGAACATCGCCGCCGAGAAAGGTCGCATAGGCGCGATCGATCTGGCCCTGTTCCACCGCGAAGCCGAACAGGCCGGTGCCGCGCGCCAGCGCCGCCCGCACCGTCTCGCCGGTGCCATTCACCCGCAGCACCGCGCGCAGCGGACCGCGCACCGCCTGCTGGTGCGGCAGCATATCCTCGACCCGGCCGCCCGCGAGCCGGAGCGCGAGCGCGAGCCTGGGTGACGGCCCGCGATGGTCGACCAGCGCCCGCCCGGTGATGCCGCCGTGCGGCAGGCCGATCGCGAGCGGCGCCAGCGTCAGCCGCCGATCGTCGAGCGTGGCGGTGGCGGCGAGGCTGCGGAACGGGCTGTCGGGCGCCCCCAGAAGGCGGTGCGCGCGCACCCGCAGCACGCCATCGAAATGCAGCCGGGCGAGAACAATGCGCGTATCGGGCACGACGCGCGGGCCGATCCGCGCCTGCTCGGCGGCGCCGCGCGCGCGTTGCGCGTCCGAGGCGAAATCGTCGAAATCGAGCGTGGTGGCGGTGACTTCGCCCTCCAGCCGGGTCCGGCCCTGGGGGCGGGTGACGCGCAGCGCCGCCTCGAGCGCGGTGCGGCCCAGCCGCGCCTCCAGATGCGCGATGCGCCACGCCGGTGCGTCATGCCGCAGCCGCGCGGTGAGCCGCACCGGCTGCGTGTGGAACAGGCCGATCTCGAATATATCGTCGATCGCGTGCAGGTCCGGGCCGGCGGCGGCGAGCCGCGCGTCGAAATGGCCGGTATCGAGCGGATGATCGAGGCGCAGCGCCGCATCGATCGTGGCGCGCGACGAGCGCAGCGCGATCCGGGCCGGCCAGGGCGCGTTTCCGCCATCGAGCGGCGCGGCGCGGAGCGCGAGACCTAGCGGCGCGCCGCGCAGCGTGCCGCGGCCGCGCACCGCGACGCCCGTCGCATCCGCCGAGACGCGGGCGAGCAGGACGAGGCCGCGCCGCGCATCGTCGAGCCGAACGCGCATCGCGCGTACCGTCACGCGGCCGATGGCGGGCGCGCCGCCTCCGCCGCCCGCCTTGCCCGGCCGCCGCCAATTGGTCCGGCCCTGCGCATCGCGCACCAGATGCACCCGCACGCCGTCCAGCTCGAGCGCGCGGGGGCGGACCTGGCCGATCAGCAGCGGTAGCGCCGCCACGCGCAGCGTCGCATGGTCGATCACCGCCAGCGGCGCGCGGCCGTCGCCCTCGGCCTGGCCGATGCGCACATTGGTGAAGGCGATGCTGGGCGTGAGCGACAGCCAGTCGATCCGGCGCGCGCCGCCAATCTCCACCGATCGGCCGAGCACCGCCGCCAGCGGCCGGTCGGCATGGCGCGCGACCAGCCCCCAGGGCAGCGCCGCCACGAGCAGCAGCACCAGCGCGACGAGCAGCGCGGCCGCCGCCAGCCAGCGGCCCCACCGTCCGCCCGTTTCAACCGCCCGCCACATGCTGGTGCCTCCCCTGTGGCGGCACTAACATTTATCAGGCGCTTGGGCTCCCTCGCGCACGGGGCGGCGCCGCGATCAGCGCGTCGACGGGCGCAGGCTGGCGGGCAGCTGATCGATCGGGCAATAACGGTACGTCGTCGCGGGCCCGCGCGTGCGGATCGAAACGGTCAGCGCATCGGGCACCGTCACCTCCTGCCGCTCGACGAAGCGCGCGCCGGGCCCCGTGCCGGTATCGAGGCAGGTCTGCGCCACGGTGAAGCGCTGGCCGTGGCGCGCGAGAATGCGCACGCGGCACGCATGGCTGTGCGGCGTCGACAGGCCGCGCCCGTCATAGCTGCGGATCGCAGCATTGGGCGGATCGCTGCACGGCGTCCCCTGCGCGACATAGAGGCCGGGCTTGAGCCGGTAGACGCCGCCCGGCGGCGGCGTGGTGTCGACGCTGGCGGTGGCGGCGGTGGCGACCAGTCCGGCCAGCGCGGCAATCGGGACGAAACGCATGACGATACTCCTGACACTCCTGCCCCCGCCTAGCCCGCGCCGGATGAACGGGAGCGAAGCAGGCCCGTCGCGCGCCGCGCGCGGTCGCGCCGCAATGGCTGATAATCCTGTTGTGCAACGCATTTTCTCCCGTACCATCAAGCGGCTGTGTCGTAGCTGCGCGTGGGAGAGGACGGGATGAAAGCCGGTCGCACGATCCTGGTCGCGCTCGCCTCGGCGCTGGCGCTGGCCCCTGCGCGCGCGGCGCCGCCATCGCCGCCGCCGCCGAAGCAGGAACCCGCCGAGATCATCGTGCAGGCGCATCGCCTGACGGCGGGCGAGATCGACCATGCGGTGCGCGCGCTATCGCGGCCGACCGAGACGGGTGGGTTCGAAAGCCAATATGCGCGCTGGGCGGGCGATATCTGCGTGCTGGTGGCGGGCCTGCCCAAGGATGCGGCGCAGTTCGTCGCCGATCGCATCGGCGTGATCGCGCGCGGGCTGGCGCTGCGCGTCGGGGGGCCGGGCTGCGCGCCCTCCATCTTCATCCTCGCCTCCAACGATCCGACCAAGCTGATCGACCGATTGCGGATCAAGCGTCAGGGGCTGGTCTCGGCCGATGATCGCGCGGTGCTCGATCAGGTGCGCCGCAGCCACGATGCGGTGCGGTGGATCGGCCTCTCCGATTTCACCGGCCAGTTCGGCACTCCGGTCTCGGACAGCGGCATGGGCTCGGGCGGGCACGGCATCACCCAGACGGCGCGGTTCGATGGCGGCTCGCGGCTCATCGCCAGCACGCAGACACGGCTGATCCGCGAGACCATCCTCGTCGACACGCGCCGGCTCGACGGCATCCAATATCAGCAACTCGCCGATTATCTCGCGCTGGTGTCGCTCGCCCAGCTCAGCCCGGACGGCGCGCCGCAGGGCGTTCCTTCGATCCTGTCGCTCTTCACCCGGCAACCCGCGCCGGAGGGGCTCACGGCGTTCGACCGCGCCTATCTGAACGGCCTGTACCGCAGCGACGCGAACGCGACGGGCACGGGCCAGATGGACTATATCGCGGCGCAGGTGCGGCGCGCGATCACCGCTCCGGCGGCCGCCCCGACGCCCGCCGCGTCCCAGGCCAGCCCGCCGCCGCGCTGAGCCGCGGGCGCAGCCGCCCGCCACCGGCGCCACCCGGCCTCGCCGTGCGGCGAGCGTGCATAACGCCAAGAAACGGACACGGAAGAACCCCGAGGCCGGCGGGAGGAGAGGGTCCGTGTCCGGCTGCCGACTGCCGATCCCGCAGACTTGTTGGACAATTCGGAGGCCGAAACGCGGGGGCTTCGCTGCGGGCGGGTGCGGCCGGCTCGCGCCCGACTTGTGCGCCGGGCCGGGCTGATTTGGATCGGCTTTCCGTGACCGAACGCAAGGCGATCCGGCGGCGGCGCGGATCTGCAAGGCAAGGCTACAAAGCCGTTGCAAGCCGCGCGAAGCGGCGATATTCAATTGTACGAGTTTTGAAAGCACGGGATTGAACCCGTCGCGCACAGGGGAGGTTCTCGCATGAAGCGCCATGCTCTCGCGGCCGTGTCCGCGCTTGCCATCGCCGTCGCCACGCCCGCTCTCGCCCAGCAGGATCCGAACGCCAGCGTCGCCGGCGCGCCGGGCGCGACCCAGCTGACCACGCCCGCGCGGCAGCAAAGCCCGGCGGACAGCGCCGCGCCGGTGCCGGGCGCCGCCGCGCCGCTCGACAGCCAGGTTGCGGCCGATCCCGCCGCCGGCAGCAACGAGATCATCGTCACCGGCCTGCGCGCCAGCCTTTCCTCGGCCGCGACGATCAAGCGCCAGGCGCCGCAGATCGTCGACTCGATTGTCGCCGAGGATATCGGCAAGCTGCCCGACAACACCGTGTCCGACGCGCTCCAGCGCGTGACGGGCGTGCAGATCATCCGCGGCGGCGGCGAGGCGACGGCGGTGCTGGTGCGCGGCCTGCCCAACGCCGCCACGCTCCTCAACGGACGCGAGGCCTTTACCGGCGCGGCGCGCGGCATCGCGCTTCAGGACATTCCCGCCGAGCTGATCGCCGGCGTCGACGTGTACAAGACGGCGACGCCCGACATCGTCGAGGGCGGCGTCGTCGGCGTGATCGATGTGCGGCTGCGGCGCCCGTTCGATTTCAACGGCCTGCAGATCGCGGGCGGCGGCCGCGCGGTCTATTCCGATCAGTCCAAAAAGTGGAGCGGGCTGGCCAATGCGCTGGTGAGCGACCGCTGGCAGACCGGGCTGGGCGAATTCGGCGCGCTCGCCGGCTTCTCCTTCAATCGGCGCATCTACCGCGACGACACGGCGTTCGACTTCATCTCCAACTGCGTGACCGGACCGACCGGCGCCTGCCTCACCACGCCGCCCTTCGGCAACAGCGCGGGGCAGGGCATCGGCATTCCCGATACGGTGGGCGGCCTCTACACGGTGGGGCAGCGGCAGCGGCTCGCCTTCAACGGATCGCTCCAGTGGAAGCCGGCGGACAATCTCGAATTCTATGCCGACGGCCTCTATACGCAATATAAGAACCGGATCGACACGAACTTCTTCGTGGGCCTGCCCAAGACGGGCGTGGTGACCAACGTCACCACCTATGATGCCTATCCGGCCCTGGCCAACGGCGTGACGGAAACCAACGCCTATACCCTGTCCAGCATGCAGGCCTACCAGAACAAGACGACGACGATCCAGGGCGATGTGGGCGCCAAGTGGAACCCCGGCGAGCATGACGTGATCACCGCCGAGATCGTGTACAACCACAGCAAGCTGCCGAACCGCAACCTGATCGTCGACACCTCGTTCAACGCGCCGACGGCAAGCTACAATTTCGACAATAACGGTACGCCGCTGATCAACATCGGCGGGGTCGATCTTACCAATCCCGCCAACTTCACGCTGCGCACGCTGTTCGACAACCACTCGCTCGAAACCAGCCGGCAATGGGCCTATCGCGCCGATGTGACGCACAGCTTCGATGGCGGCCTGCTCTCCAACTTCAAGTTCGGCGTGCGCTATACCGATCGCCGCGCGGAATCGCAGGCGACGGTGTCCACCCCGATCGGCATCACCAATCCGGTGCTGCTCAGCAGCGTGGACGGGCTCGCCACGCTGTCGCCGGGCGATCTCGTCCAGGGCCGAGCGGGCATCGACCGCTTCGCTCTGTCCGACGCGGATTATCTGCTGAGCCACGCCGATCAGATCCGCGGCATCTTCTCGCAGCCGGCGGGGGACCGGCCGTTCGATCCCAATCTCGCCTTTTTCGACAGCGAGAAGACCTATGCCTTCTACGGCCAGGCCGGCTATCGCTTCGATATCGGCGGCATCGCGGTGGATGGCGTGGCGGGCGTGCGTGTCGTCAACACCGTCGAGGATCTCGAGGGCAATGGCGTGTCCAGCCGGGAGAATTATCTGAACGCGCTGCCGAGCGCGACGCTGCGCGCCAAGCTCACCGGCAAGCTCCAGTTCCGCCTCGCCTATGCCAAGACGCTGACGCGGCCGAACTTCTCCGATCTCAACCCGCTGGTCGGCTATGCCAGCAACGGCGTCACGGGCGGCACCGGCACCGCCTATACCGGATCGGGCGGCAATCCCGGCCTGGGCCCGATCAAAGCGGACAATTACGACGCCTCGCTGGAATGGTATCTCACCCCCACCACCAGCCTGACGGCGGCGGGATTCTACAAGACGATCAAGGGCTATATTCAGGTCTATTCGGCGATCGAGCCCTATCAGGGGCAGACCGCGCTGGTCAGCCGTCCGCGCGGCGTGGACGGCACGCTGAAAGGGCTCGAACTCGCCTATCAGCAATTCTTCGATTTCCTGCCGGGGCCGCTGAGCGGGCTGGGCGCGCAGCTGAACGGCACCTACATCATCGGCCGCAACGACGATCCCATCAACGGCGGCAAGCAGCGGCTCGTCAACGTGTCCAAATATTCGTACAATGCGGTGGCGATCTACGAGAAATACGGCGTCTCGGCGCGACTGGCCTGGAATTGGCGGTCGAGCTTCGCGGCGGCCTATAATTCGGGCGGTCTCCAGGCGGGCAGCGTGGTCGCACGGCCGACCGGACAGCTCGATCTGTCGGTCAACTATGCCATCACCCCCTTCGCCACCATCACCTTCGACGCCACCAACCTGACGGACCGCGTCTATCACGACGAGTTCAAGGGGCTGAACAGCGCCACCGGCGTCTATTCCACCACGCCGCGCGACACGCGCACCTATGACCGGACCTTCGAGTTCGGCGCGCGGTTCAAGTTCTGATCGTGGCGGGCGCGATCCGCAGGGGCGCGGGGCTGGCGGCGTTGCTCGCGGCGGCGGCGGCGCCCGCGCTTGCCGGGCCCGCCGAGAGCGGCCCGATCAACAGCGTGCTCAGCGGCGCGATCGCGCCCGTTCACGATCCCGTGCTGGTGCGCGAGGGCTCCACTTATTATGTGTTCGGCACCGGCCTGGGCGGCGCCGGCGGGCAGATCCTGTCGGGCCGGCGCTCGCCCGATCTGCGCCGCTGGACGGTAGCGCCGCCGGCGGTCACGCTGCCCGGCTGGGCGGTGCGCGCCATTCCCGACGCCAAGAGCATGTGGGCGCCCGACCTCTCCTTCTGGAATGGCCGCTGGCACCTCTATTATGCCGTTTCGAGCTTCGGTTCGAACCGCTCCGCGATCGGTCTGATGACCAGCCCCACGCTCGATCCCGCCAAGCCCGGCTATGGCTGGCGCGACGAGGGGCTGGCGGTGCAATCCACCCCGGCGGACGATTTCAACGCCATCGATCCCGCGCATATCGAGGACGCTTCGGGACGCCACTGGCTGGCGCTCGGCAGTTTCTGGTCGGGCATCAAGCTGTTCGCGCTCGATGGTCAGACCGGCAAGCCGCGCGATCCGGCCGCGCCGCCGATCGCGCTGGCGCGGCGTCCGGTGCCGGCGGGCGCGCCCGATCCGATCGAGGCGCCGTTCCTGATCCGGCATGGCGACTATTATTATCTGTTCGCCTCCTATGATTATTGCTGCAAGGGCGTGAACAGCACCTATTACACCGTGGTCGGCCGCGCGCGCCTTGTGACCGGGCCCTATCTCGGCAAGGATGGCAGCCGCATGCTGGAGGGCGGAGGCACCGTGATACTGCGCGGCGATTTGCGCGAGCAGCAGCGCTTCCGCGGGCCGGGGCATAACGGCTTTCTGCACGATGCCGATGGCCGCGACTATCTGGTCTACCACGCCTATGACAAGGCGGCGCACGGGGCGCCGACGCTGCGCATCTCGCCGGTGCGCTGGACCGCCGATGGCTGGCCCGAGGCGGTGGATTAATGGCGGGCGGCGCCATGCGCATCGATCGTCGCGCCATGCTGGCGGCGGCCGCCGCGCTGCCCGCCGCCGTCCGCGCGGGCGCCCCGGCGCCGGGCGCGGCGCTCGCCCCCACCCCGCCGATGGGTTGGAACAGCTGGAACAGCTTCGGCACCACCATCACCGAGGCGCAGGCGCGCGAGACCGCCGCGATCATGCGCGCCAAGCTGCTGCCGTTCGGCTATTCGATCTTCACCATCGACATCCAGTGGTACGAGCCCGAAGCCTCGAGCTACGCCTATACGCCCAATCCCGTGCCGGCGATGGACGGCTTTGGCCGGCTGCTGCCCGCGCCCAACCGCTTTCCATCTAGCGCCGGCGGCAAGGGCTTCGCGCCGCTGGCGGCCGATATCCACGCCATGGGGATGCGCTTCGGCATTCATCTGATGCGCGGCATTCCCCGGCTGGCGGTGAAGCGCAACCTGCCGGTGCTGGGCACGCCCTATCGCGCCGCCGACATCGCCGACACCGACAGCCGCTGTCCGTGGAACCCGGACATGTTCGGCGTGGACATGCGCAAGCCCGGTGCCCAGGCCTATTATGACAGCGTCTTCGCGCTCTATGCCGGCTGGGGCGTGGATTTCGTCAAGATGGACGATATGAGCCGCCCCTATGATGCGCACGCGCCCGAGATCGAGGCGGCGCACAAGGCGATCCGCGCCTCGGGCCGGCCGATCACGCTCAGCCTCTCGCCGGGCGAGACGCCGGTGCTGCGGGGCGATCATGTCCGCCGGTTCGCGCAGATGTGGCGGATCAGCGACGATTTCTGGGACGAATGGCCGATGCTCGAGGCGCAGTTCACGCGGCTCGAAAATTGGACGCCGTGGCGCGCGCCCGGCGCCTGGCCCGATGCGGACATGCTGCCGCTCGGTCGGCTCGCGCTCGGCGCGCGCGACAGCCGCTTCACGCCCGACGAGCAGAAGACGCTGATGAGCCTGTGGGCGATCACCCGCTCGCCGCTGATCATGGGCGGCGATCTGCGCCATCTCGACGCCGCGACGCTGGCCCTGCTCACCAACCGCGCGGTGCTCGCGGTCAACCAGGCGAGCAGCGACAACCGGCCCCATTTCGTGGAGGACGAGACGCGCATCTGGTCCGCCCGGCCCGACGCGGGGAGCGGCCGCTATGTCGGCCTGTTCAACACCGGCAAGACGGCGCGCACCGTCGGGCTTCCGCTCGCCGCGCTCGGACTGGACGGGCCGCAGCCGGTCCGCGATCTGTGGAGCGGCGCCATGCTGCCGCCCGCCGCCGGGCGGCTGGAGGCGCACCTCCCGCCGCACGGCGCCGGCCTGTACCGGCTCGGCTGAGCCGGCTCAGGCGGCCAGCGCCAGCCGCGGCTTGGAGAGCAGGGCGAGCAGCGAGATGCCGTTGAAGAACCACAGCTTCTCGACATTGAAGCCGCTATATTTCCGGACCGAGTTGGCGAAGGTGTAGGGCGTGTACCAGACATTATGGTCGGGATGCACCACCTCGACAAAGGTCTTGCTGTCGGAAAGATAATCGAAGTGGCGATTGCCGCACTGGAAGGCGTCCGGCACGGTGAGGAAGAAAAGCTCCGCGTCGATCGCCTCGAGCTGGCCGAGAAAGGTCGGCACATCGGGCACATGCTCCATCACTTCGGGCACGAGCACGACATCGTAGCGGTCCGCGATCTGCTCGATCCGTGAGAAGAGGCGCCCCTTGGTGAGCGGGGCGAGCTGCGCCAGCGCCTCCTCATGCACGTCGAATCCGTCGAGCAGCGCGCAATGCGGCTCCAGCGCGAGGTGCAGCGAGGTCGCCGGATCGGTGATCGGCCAGTCCGCGCACCCGATATGGAGCACGCGCTTGCCCGCGCAGATCTGGCGGAAGACCTCCACGCGATTGACCCGGGCGAGGCTGTCATCCACTTCGACGCGCTGGACGAAATAGGGGGCATGCGCGGCCTCGAGCGGGGAGGCGCGGGGCGCCGGCGCCGGCGCCGCCACCGCCTCGGCCACGGTTTCCGCCGGCGCGGCGTCGGGCGACGTCGCCACGGGCGCGGCCTCGGCCGGCGCGGAAACCGGCGCGACGGCGCCGAGATCATGCTGGTGGATCACGTCATAGGCGCGCCGGGTCGAACCCCAGAGCTGATGCGCATAGACGGGATCGCTTCCTTCATAGGCGATGCCGGTGAAATGCTCGGGGATGAAATAATGGCTCGGATAGATGCGCAGCGGCGTGTAGCGATGCGTGCGATAGGCATCGGTGAGCCGCTGCGGGCCGACCGTTTTCCACGCCATGTCGTGGACCACGCTCGGCGCGGCGGCGATATCCTCGATGATCTGCGCGACAAAGGGATTGCCGGGTTCGCAGCCGAAATAGCCGGCGGCGATCAGCCCCGGCCGCGCGATCTCGCTTTCCCAGCAGGCGAAGGCGGGGCAATCGAGCAGTGCGGGATCGAGCGGGCGCAGGCAGATGCTGTCCGCATCCAGCACGATGCCGCCATGGGCGTGGAGGATCTCCCAGCGCATCATGTCGGCGACGCCGTTCAGCTCGCGCGGCGCCATGGCGGCCATGTGCGCCCGGTTCACCCACGGGTCTCCCGCCAATTCCTCATTGCCCCACAACCGGATATCCCAGTCGCGGTGCTGCCGCACCCAGGTCTGGATGCAATTGTCCGGACGCTTGCTCTCGTCGCCCACCCAGATGAAGTGCAGGATCTTGGGAATCATCGGTCAACCTCCCGTGGCCCGCATCGCGCGCGGACGCGGATCGGCGCGTGCGGCAGGTGGCGCCTTTGTAGGAAAAGAAAGTAAACCGATGGTTTAGCATAAAGCCGGCCTGGCTTTGCGCAAACGCCTCGCCGCCGGCACGGGCTGCGGCCGATGCGCCGGTTCCACACAGGCGCGGGGCACCTGCCTAGCAGCAGCTTTCAAAAGATCCGGTCGCAATCAAGTACCTATGAAGAATGGATCGTCCGGCGACTGTATTCCTGCCATCATGGCGAGAAACCGATTCCGCCGCCTCGGCACGACTTGTTTCAGTCCGCCACTTCTCTACTATCGGCACGACACACGGACGCGACTCGATACGCCGGGCAGGCATGCGAATGCCTGGCAACGGTCCCCTCCGCCTGTCGCCACAGCACAGCAAAGGGGAGGTGAGATGGACAGGTTCACCGGACACGGAACGCCGCTCGGCCAGGCCGCGCTGGACGAGGCCTGCGCGACGATCGGCGCCACGCCGGCCAGCCTTTGGGCACTGCTCGCGGTGGAGACGGCGGGTGCCGGCTTCCAGCCCGATCGGCGGCCCAAAATCCTGTTCGAGCGGCATATTTTCCACCGCCTCACCGGCGGGCGCTTCGATGCCCATGATCCGGACGTCAGCGCGCCCACGGCGGGCGGCTATGGCGCGGGCGGCGCGCACCAATATGTGCGGCTGCAGGCGGCGCTCCAGCTTGACGAGGACGCGGCCTTGGCCAGCGCCTCCTGGGGGCTGGGCCAGATCCTCGGCCTCAACCATGCCAAGGCGGGCTTCGAGTCCGCCGCCGCGATGGTGGAGGCGTTCGTCGCCAGCGAGGATGCGCAGCTCGCCGGCATGGCGCGCTTCATCGCCGCGAGCGGGCTGCGCGCGGCCGTCACCGCCAAGCGCTGGGCCGATTATGCCCGCATCTACAATGGCGCCGATTATGCGCGGAACCGCTATGACGAGCGGCTGCAACTCGCCTGCGCCCAGTTCGAGGCGCGCGGCTGTCCGGATGTGGTGTTGCGCGCGGCGCAGCTCTGGCTCAGCTATCGCGGTGCCGAGACGGGCGGGATCGACGGCATCAAGGGCCGCCTGACCATCTCCGCGCTCAAGGCCTTCCAGAAATCGGCGGGCCTGCCGCAGACCGGCGCGCCCGATGCGGCGACGCTGGCGGCGCTGTCGGGCGAGGCCGCGCCGCTCGCCGCCGCCGCCTGATCCGCGCGGCGCGCGCGATGAAAAGGCTGGTGGTGTGTTTCGACGGCACCTGGAACAATGCCGATGTCGGCGGCGCCGATACCAATGTCGTGCGCCTCGCCCGCTCGATCCACGCCACCACCGGCACGGGCGGCGTGCTGCAATCCGTGCTGTATCTGCGCGGGGTGGGCACCACCGGGCTGCGCGCGGGCGAGATTGTCGAGGGCGGCACCGGCCTCGGCGTCGATGATGCGATCCGCTCGGCCTATATGTTTCTCGCGCAGAATTATCTGCCGGGCGACGAGCTGTTCCTGTTCGGCTTCTCGCGCGGGGCGTTCAGCGCGCGCAGCCTGGTCGGGCTGATCGCGGCGGCGGGGCTGCTCAAGCGCCAGGCGCTGGGCTTTCTCGGCGCGGCCTGGCGCCATTACCGCACCCCGCCGCCGCGCGGCCCGGCCGATTTCCTGCGCGCGAACCCGGGCGCGGCGACGCACCAGGCGGTGCCGGTGCAGTTTCTCGGCGTGTGGGACACTGTGGGCGCGCTCGGCTTTCCCGGCAGCCTGTTCGCGCCCGTCAATCGCCGCCTCTATGGCTTTCACGATACCAGCGCCTGCCCGATCGTGCGCCGCGCCGCCCATGCGCTGGCGATCGACGAGCATCGCGGCGCCTTCGTGCCGACCTTCTGGACCGGTCGCGCCTTGCCGGGCCAGAGCATCGATCAGACCTGGTTCGCCGGCGCCCATGCCGATGTCGGCGGCGGCTATGGCGATCGCGCGCTGGCCGATATCCCGCTGCTGTGGATGGCGACGCGCGCGGCGGCGGCGGGGCTGGTGCTCGATCCCGCCTGCCTGCCGAGCCCGGCCACGCTCGATCCGCACGCGCCCCAGCACCAGTCCAGCCGTGGCAGCTTCGCCTATAGCCGCCTCGCGCCCGTGTACCGCCGCGTCTGCGAGCGCGGCGTTGCGCTCGGCTTCGGCCGGCGCCTCTATGTGCCGCGCGATCCCGATGGCCAGACGCTGCCGACGGTGAACGAGGCGATCCACGCCAGCGTGGTGGCGCGCTGGGGCGCGGCGGTGGCGACGCTGACGCGGGAGGCCGGTCCCGCGCCGCCGCGCCGCCGCTATGCGCCGCCGACGCTGGCGCCGCTGCTCGCCGATGCCGGCGCGGCGCTGCCGCCCGTCGATCGCACCGCCTGGCCGAGCTGAAATAGGATCAAGTCTGCGAATTCCCTGATTTACGCCTTGGGTCGACGCGCGCTACCAAGCTCCGGGGCAAGGGGGAATGGCATGGGGATGGTTACGTGTTCGGGCGCTGTCCGGTCGCTGATCGGCCGGGTGGCGATGGTCTTTTTGGCCCTGATCGGGGGGCCGGCCTGGGCCAAATGTGAAATCAAGCAGATGGTGGAACTGCCCGTGACGATCAGCGGCAATCGCGCGATCGTCACCGCCAGCATCAACGACACCGAAGCCCGCTTCATCCTGGATAGCGGCGCTTTTTTCAGCACCATCGCGCCCGCCGCGGCGGCCCGCTACGGCATGGTCGTCAGGGATCTGGGCACCGAGATGCGGATGACGGGCATTGGCGGCTCGAGCCGGCTGCGCAGCGCGGTGGCCAAGCGCTTCGTCTTCGCCGGTATTCCGCTGCGCAATATCGAGTTCGCGGTGGGCGGCAGCGATTTCGGCACGGCCGGGCTGCTCGGCCAGAATATTCTCGGCATCGCCGATATCGAATATGATCTGCCGCACGGCGTCGTCCGGCTGATGAAGACGCAGGGCTGCGGCACCGGCAATCTCGCTTATTGGGCGGGGCAGCGCCCGGTGACGATGCTGAAGCTGGAGCCGGCCGATAAGACCGAGCATAGCCCGACCGGGACGGTGCGGCTGAACGACGTGCCGATCCGCGCCATCTTCGATTCCGGCGCCGAAAGCTCGCTGCTCACCCGTGCCGCCGCGCGCCGTGCGGGCGTGGTGCCGGGCGGCCAAGGCGTCACCGAGGTGGGCGAGTCCACAGGCATCGGGCAAGGCTCTGCCCGCACCTGGCGCGCGCAGTTCGAGCGGCTGGACCTGAACGGCGAGATCATCCCCCGGCCGGTGATCGATTTCGCGGACGCGCCCGGCCTTGATGTCGACATGCTGATCGGCTTCGATTTCTTCCTCACGCACCGGATCTTTGTCGATAATGACGTCGGGCGGCTCTGGTTCACCTATGAGGGCGGCCCCCTGTTCGGCCTTCATCCCAAGGGCGCGGTCGACGCCAAGGGCGGCACGCTCGCGCTACCGGGGGCGGGGAGCGGGGACGAGCCCAAGGACGCCGCCGGCTATGCCCGGCGCGGCGCGGTGCGCGTGGCGGCGGATCGCAAGGACGGGCTGGCGGATCTCGACAAGGCGATCGCGCTCGCGCCCGACATTGCGCATTACCGCGTGCTGCGCGCCGATGCGCTGCGCGCGCTCAACCGCGATGCCGAGGCCGCGCGCGATCTGGACGAGGCGATCCGGCTCGCCCCGCACGATGGCGAGGTGCGGCTGAGCCGGGCGCGGCTGCGGCTGAAGGATGACAAGGAGGCCGAGGCGCGCGCCGATCTCGAGGCGGCCGATGCCGATCTCCCGGCGACGGCGGACCAGCGCCTGTTGCTGGGCTCGCTGCTGACGGGCGCCGGCGACTATCCGCGCGCGATCGTCAATTTCACGCGCTGGCTCGACAGCCACAAGGAGGATAGCGGCCGCGTCTTGGCGCTGAACGGGCGCTGCTGGGCGCGTGCGCTCGCCAATAGCGGGCTCGCCGAGGCCGAGAGCGATTGCGCGGCGGCGCTGCGGCGTCGCCCCAATGATGCCGCCATTCTCGACAGCCGCGCGCTCCTCCGCTTCCGGCTCGGCCGCTTCGCCGAGGCGCGCGCCGATTATGACCGGCTGCTGCCGGCGACACCGGACAATGCGCTGGGCTTTTATGTGCGCGGATTGGCGGAACAGCGGCTGGGCGATGCCGCCGCCGCCGAGGCGGACCGCAAACATGCCCTCGCGCTTTCCGCCAAGATCACGACCCGGGTCGCGTCGCTCGGCCTGGCCCCGGCGACATCGGGGGCGGCCGCCGCCGCCCCGGCCTCGGTGCGCTGAGCCTCAGCGCAGCGCCGTGCTCGCCGCCACGATCGGCAGCAGCACGGCGCTGCGTCCCTCGGCGCCGTGCGCCACCGTCATCGTCGCCGGCTTATAGTCACCGGGCTTGGCGAAGAAGATGTTGGGCACGAAGGTCTGCGGATTGCGATCATAGAGCGGGAACAGGCTGGACTGGACCTGCACCATGATCCGGTGCCCGGGCTTGAAGACATAGTTCACCGTCGGCAGCCGGAACTTATATTCCTGGATCTGCCCTGCCGGAATGGCGGTGGGCGTATCGAAGCCGGTGCGGTAGCGGCCGCGGAAGATATCGAGGCTGATCGGGAGCTGATAGCCGCCCATCTCGGGCTGCTCGGAATCGGTCGGCGGATAGACGTCGATGATCTTCACGACGAAATCCGCGTCGGTGCCGCTGGTCTTGACGAAGAGATCGGCGAAGGGCGCGCCTTCCAGCCGCACCGGCTGCTCGAGCGGCGGCGTCTGGTAGCTCAGCACGTCGGGCCGGGTGGAGACGAAGCGCTGGTCCTGCACCAGCCAGGTCGTCCAGCTGGCATGATCGCCGAAGCGCGCGGGCAGCGGCTCGAACGGCACCGGCTTGGCGGGATCGGAGACATAGCTGTCCGCGCCCGACGCCGGCGCCTGCGCGGCCAGCCCGCCGGCCGGCTGGAAGTAGAAGGGGGTCAGCGCGCCGGGCCCGGCGCCCGGCCAATCGGCAAAGCGATCCCAATGATTTTCCGAGGGATTATAGATCAGCACCTTGGGCGTCGGGGTCGCGGGCGGCTGATCGCGCAGATAGGTGTCGAAGAAGGGAATGAGCACGGTGCGGCGGAAATCGGCGGCGGTGTCGCCATTCCATTTGAGCGGCCCGAGCGACCAGGCCGAGCGGTTCACCTGGCTGTGGAACCACGGACCCATGACCAAATAGTTGGTGCTGTTCAGTCCCTTGGCTCGGAGCGCCTCCCAGCTGTGGATGGCGCCATAGATATCCTCTTGATCCCACAGGCCCTGGAGCCACATGGTCGGCACGGTGCTGGGCTTGGCGGCGAGCAGCCGGTCGAGCGCCTGGCTATGCCAGAAGGCGTCATAGGCCGGGTGGGCGGACAGACGGTTCCACCAGGGCAGCTGGCGGAAGCCGTGCGTCTCCGCCCAGGCGCCGGCGGACCCGGCATCCAGGAAATTCTGATAATCGTCATAGCCGACGCGCGGCACGCTCGCGCCCTCGCCGGTCTTGCTCGTCTGGCCCGTGAAATAATCGAGATTAACCTGGCGGAAGGCGCCGTAATGGAACCAGTCGTCGCCCATCCAGCCGTCGATCATCGGGCTTTCGGGCGCCGCCACCTTGAGCGCCGGATGCGGGCCGAGCAGCGCCATGGCGACCGTCCAGCCATCATAGGAGGAGCCGATCATGCCGACCTTGCCGTTGCTCTCGGGCACATGCTTGGAGAGCCACTCGATCGTGTCATAGGCGTCGGTCGTGTCGTCGGTCTTGCTGGGGTTGAGCGGGCCGATCGGCGGCCGCGTCATCACATATTTGCCCTCGGACCCGTATTTGCCGCGAATATCCTGCGAAACGATGATGTAGCCATCGTCCACCCATTCGCGATCGGCCGACCAGACCGCGTCGCGCATGCGGGGCGCATCGGTCTTGGCGTTGAACTTGGCGTCATAGGGGGTGCGCTCGAGCAGCATGGGCGCGCCATGCGCCGCCTTGGGCACCACGATCACCGTGTGCAGCTTCACGCCGTCGCGCATCGGGATCATCACGTCGCGCTTCACATAATCATAGTCATTCTGGGGTTCGACCCATTTGGCCGGAATGTCGCTGCCCAGCTGCACCGAGGCATCGGGCGCGGCCGCCGGCTTGGGCGGCGCGGCCAGCGCGGACCCGGCGGACAGGGCAAGCATATACAGCGCGAGACGAGACATTGGCGATCCCTGACTGACGATCCATTCCCCCGCAGCGGGTGTGACGGGCGAGGGCGCGCTTGACAAGCCGGCAGGGCTGGCGCGGGCGCCGCGAAGCTGGAATAGTCCAGTCTGTGCCGCCACTTCCGGGCCGGCAGGGGCTGGGCCAATGCGTTCCGATCTTCACCGCCGCGATCTTCTCGTCTCCACCCTGGCGCTTGCCGGCGCCGGCAGCGCCGCCGCGCAGGCCGGCACACAGGACGGCCCGGGAGCGCCGCCCGCGAGCGATGCGCCCGCGCAATGGGATCTGCGCGATCTCTATCCCAGCGACGCGGCCTGGGAGGCGGACCGCCAGGCGGTGGCGGCGCTGATCGCGCGGATCGGCAGCTATCGCGGCCGGCTGGGCACGGACGCCGCCACGCTGCGCGCGGCGCTGCAGCTGCAATCGGATGCGCAGCGCCAGCTCGGCCGGCTCTACACCTATGCCTCGCTCAAGGCGGACGAGGATGTGCGGATCGCCGCCAATCAGGAGCGCAAGCAGATCGGCCTCGCGCTGTACGGCCAGGCGGCCGAGGCGAGCGCCTTCACCGCGCCCGAGCTGCTCGCGATCGGCCGGACGCGGCTGGAAGCGTTTCTCGCCGCCGATCCCGGCCTCGCCAAATTCCGCTTCCAGATCGAGGATGTGCTGCGCCAGCAGCCGCATACGCTCGATGCCGAGGCGGAGGCGGTGATCGCGGCCACGGCGGTGCCCTTCGCCGGGCCCGGATCGGTCCAGCAGCAGCTCGCCGCCTCCGATATTCCGCGCCCCACCGTCACTTTGTCCGACGGCAGCCGGGTGCGGCTCGACGATCAGGGCTATGAGCTGCACCGCGACGCCCCGTCGCGCGCGGACCGCAAGCTGGTGTTCGACCAATTCTGGGCGAGCTACAAGCAGTTCGAGAATTCCATGGGCGCCAATCTCGATACGCAGGTGCGCACCGAGATCTTCACCGCCCGCGTCCGCAAATTCCCCAATGCGCTCTCGGCGGCGCTGTACGGGCCGGCGATTCCGGAAGCCGTCTACCGGACGCTGGTGGCCGAGGTGAATCGGGGCCTGCCGCAATTCCACCGCTATCTGGAGTTGCGGCGGCGGATGCTCGGCCTGCCCGACCTGCATTATTACGACATCTACCCGCCGCTGGTGACGCTGCCGCGCCGCTTCACGCTGGAGGAGATGCGCGCGCTGACGCTCGCCGCGATCGCGCCGCTCGGCCCGCGCTACGGCGCGCTGTTCGCCAAGGCGACGGCGGCGCGCTGGATGGATCCGCGCCCGCGCACCGGCAAGGCCCCCGGCGCCTATATGAACCCCGGCGCCTATGACGTGCATCCCTATCTGCTGCTCAACCTGTCGGACAAATATGACGGGCTCACCACCTATGCGCATGAATGGGGCCATGCGATGCATTCGCTGCTGGGCAATGCCGCCCAGCCGTTCGAGACCGCCAGCTACCCCACCTTCATCGCCGAGATCGCCTCGACCTGTCACGAGACGCTGCTCGCCCATGCGATGCTGGCCAGCGCGCGCACCAAGGAGGAGAAGCTCTTCTATATCGGCCAGCAGCTGGAGACGATCCGCGGCACGCTCTACCGCCAGACGATGTTCGCCGAATTCCAGGCAGCGATCCACGATCTGGCGGAGCGGGGCGAGGGCACGTCGGGCGGCCGCTTCACCAGCCTCTATCTCGATCTGCTGCGCCGCTATCACGGGCCGCGCATGACGATCGACCCGACCTATGCCGCCGAATGGTGCTTCGTGCCGCATTTCTACGGCGGCTTCTATGTCTTCCAATATGCCACGTCGATCACCGCAGCGACCTATTTCGCCGATCAGCTGGTCGGCGGAGAGGCGGGCGCGCGCGATCGCTATCTCGGCGTGCTCCAGGCCGGCGGCTCGGATTATGGCTATGCGATCCTGAAAAAGGCCGGGCTCGATATGGCGAGCCCGGCGCCCTATCAGGCGATCATCGCGCGCTTCGGCGCCCTGCTCGATCAGGCGGAGGCGCTGCTCGGCTAGGCGTTCGATCCCGCGATGCGGCGGGCACGTCGACTCCATTCCGCGAGACGGCGCGCCTTGCACGATGCAGCGTGAGGCTGTATTCTGACCCGGTCGAAAATGGTGGACCGGACGTGGTGAGCCCCGGTCAGCTACCTCTCGGGTAGCCCCAATCCAGCCCGCAGGGTGTGGACCACGGCAAAAGCAGGCGTGTGCCGTTTTTGTCTGGGCCGGGGTCGATCGACATGATGTGTACGACGTTGGATTGTCGCACGTTCGCCAAAGCCGCTAGACTGACGGGCACGTCCTTTCCGTCGCGTATCGCGACCTCAGCAAAGGATGTCTTCCCATGTCTATCCCGTCTCAGGAGCACAGCCAGGTCCTCATCGTCGGCGGCAGCCTCGTCGGCCTGTCGGCCGCGTTGTTCCTGGCGAATCGCGGCGTCGAGACCATCGTCGTCGAACGGCATCGTGGCAGCGCGCCGCATCCGCGCGCGATCGGCTTCACCGAGCTGACGCTCGAACATTATCGCGCGGTCGGCATCGCGGATCGTATTCCCCAGACGCCGCCCGGCCTGCGCTTGCGGCGCGTCAAGGTTGAGAGCCTGACCGGCGCCTGGCATGAGGAGACCGCCTGGACGCCGGGAGAGGAGGAGCCCGACAAGGGCGTGGCCTCTCCCTGCACCGGGGCGGCCATCGCGCAGGACGTGCTGGAGCCGATCCTCCGGCAGGCCGCCCTGGAACAAGGCGCCATCCTGCGGCAGGGCACCGAGCTGCTGTCGTTCGATCAGGACGCGGACGGCGTGACCGCGCAGGTGCGCGCGCGCGCGACCGGGGCGGAATACACGATCCGCGCGGCCTATCTGATCGCGGCCGACGGCGCGGACAGCCCGGTGCGCGAGGCGCTGGGCATTCGCCGCAGCGGCGTCGGCCATCTCCGAACCATTCGCAGCGTCCTGTTCCGCTGCGCCGAGGCCGAGCCCTACCTCGAGCGCGGCGTGCAGCAATTCGAGATCGAGCAGCCGGGCTTCCAGGCCTTCCTGACCCACTATCCCGATGGCCGCTGGGTGCTGATGTTCGGCGACGATGCCGATCGCAGCGAGGAGGAGCTGCGCGCCGCGATCATGCGCGCGCTGGGGCGCGACCTGCCGGTCGAGATTCTCGCCACCGGACGATGGGAGATGGCGGGCCGCATCGCCGACCGGTATCAGGACGGGCGCGTGTTCCTGGCGGGTGACGCGGCGCACCAGCTTCCGCCGACGCGGGGCGGCTTCGGCGCCAACACCGGAATCGACGATGCCTATAATCTCGCCTGGAAGCTGGAGATGGTGCTTGCCGGCGAGGCGGGTCCGGGCTTGCTCGACACCTACAGCGAGGAGCGCCAGCCGATCGGCTGGCTGCGCCACCAGCAGACATTCGCACGTCCGGACTATCGGCGCTGGGTCGGCGACGCTTTGGCTGGGGAAGCGCTTTTCAGCGCGGAGGCGATGGAATTGGGCCAGCGCGTCCTGTCGGCCGCGGTGATCGGCGAAGGCCGCGACCTTCCCCCCGCCGCGTCTCCCGCGCAATGGGCGGGACAGCCGGGGACGCGGGTGCCGCATCTCTTCGTCCAGCACGGCGGCGAGACCGTCTCCACGATCGATCTCTTCACGCGCAATCTGGTGCTCGTGAGCGCCGATCCGCGCTGGATCGAGGCGGCGCGACAGGTCGCCAGGGCCTGTCCGGTGACGCTAACGGCTTTGCAGCTGGGCCACGACATCGTCTTTCCCGACGAGCGGTGTCGGGAGGCCTGTTTCGGCATCGGCGCAGATGGCGCGAGCCTGGTGCGGCCGGACGCGATCGTTGCCTGGCGTTCGCCGGGCGCGTCGGACACGCCGGGCGCGCTGCTCCTCGACACGCTGTCGCGGATCATCGCCCGATCGCCCGCGCATGCGATGATCTAGGCCGCGGGCTCGACATTCCCGATCCGCGGGCGGGACGCGGCGGGCCGGGGGGTGCGGGCTTGACGATGGTGCGGGCTCGCACCCCTACAGGAGCAGCCGCGCCGCCAGCGCGGCGGCGAGCGCGGTCGGCATGGCGAGCGCGCCGATCGCGAGGAACTGGCCGAAGCCGACGCTCTCGCCCTCGCGGCGGATCGCCTGAAGCCACAGGATCGTCGCCAGCGATCCGGTGACCGAGAGATTGGGCCCGAGATCGACGCCGATCAGCAGCCCGTCGACCAGCGCGCGCGGCGCATGGGCATCGGTGATCGCGGTCGCCGCGATCAGCCCGGCGGGCAGATTGTTCATCAGGTTGCACGCGAAGGCGAGGATCGTGCCGGCGAGCGCGCCCGCGCGCTGGGGATCGGCGCGCGCCGCCTGCGCCAGCATCCGGGCGAGCGCGGCGGTGATGCCGGTGCGGTCCAGCGCCTCCACCAGCACGAACAGCCCCGCCACCAGCGGCAGCACCCCCCATGAGACGCAGCGCGCCAGCGCCAGCGGCGTGCGCTTCGTCAGCGCCGAAACCAGCAGCGCGGTGGCGATGCCGGCGAGCGCGGTCGGCAGGCCGAGCGGGCGATCGAGCGCGGACAGCGCCAGCAGCAGCAGCGCGGTGAGCAGGATCGCCGCCAGCGCCGCCGCGCCGCCCAGGCCCAGCGGATCGCGCGGCACGTCGCGCGCGCAGGCACCGGCGATGCGGCGCCGCTCCACGCCGCGCAGCACCGCATAGGTCACCACGATGGCGGCGACCGAAGGCCAGGCGAAGGAGGCGAACCATTGTCCCAGCGGCGGCATATGGCCGCCGTAGAGGACGAGATTGGCGGGGTTGGAGATGGGCAGCACGAAGCTGGCGGCATTGGCGATCAGCGCGCAGGCGAAGAGCAGCGGCAAGGGCTCCGCGCCGGCCTTGCGCGCCGCGACATAGACCGCCGGCGTGAGCACCACCGCGGTCGCATCGTTGGACAGGAAGGTGGTGACGATCACGCCCGTGCCATAGACGAGCAGGAACAGCCTCGGCCGCGATCCGCGCGCGGCGTTGACGGCGGTGGCGGCGACCCAATCGAACAGGCCGTGCGCGCGCGCCGTTTCGCTGAGCAGCATCATCCCCGTCAGGAAGAAATAGACGTCCAGCCCCTTGGCGACGGCGCTGGCGGCGGCGGCGAGCGGCATCAGGCCCAAGAGCAGCAGCGCCGCCGCGCCGGCCACCGCCCAGATCCATTCGGGGAGGCGCCAGGGCCGGCCGATCACGCCGGCGGTGGCGGCGGCGCAGATGCCCCAGGTGCAGCCACTCGCCAGATTCATGGACGGCGCGCGTCCGGGCGGACATGGCGGGGCGGGCGCAGCATCATTCCGGTCTCCACGGGCGTGCGTCGCAAACCCGCTCACATGGATTAAGTTCAGTCCCGGCCGGCGCGGCGGAACCGGGGGCGCGGTCGCGACGCTTAGCCGGCGTCGGCCGGCCCGGCCAGATCGGCGCGCGGCGAAATCATGGCGGAGCGCGGCATGGCGGACGAGGAGTTTGCGCGGGGGCGGGCGGTGCCGGGCGGCCGGCTGGCGCGGCTGGGCCGCTTCGGCCGGCTGGCGGGCGGTGTCGCCGGCGGCGTGCTGGCGGAAGGCGCGCGGCGCCTGGCCGCGGGCGAGCGCCCGCGGCTCGACGCGATGCTGCTCACCCCCGCCAATGCGCTGCGGCTGGCGGACCAGCTGGCGCATCTGCGCGGCGCGGCGATGAAGCTGGGCCAGATGCTGTCGCTGGACGCGGGCGACATCTTGCCGCCCGAATTCGCGCAGATCCTCGCCCGGCTGCGCGAGGATGCGCAGCCCATGCCGCCACGCCAGCTGGACCAGGTGCTGACCGCCGAATGGGGCGCGGCGTGGCGCGACAGACTGTCCGGCTTCCAGGGCCGCCCGCTCGCCGCCGCCTCGATCGGCCAGGTGCATCGCGCGCGCAGCGCGGACGGGCGCGAGCTGGCGATCAAGATCCAATATCCCGGGATCGCCCGCAGCATCGATGCCGATGTCGACAATGTCGCGACGCTGCTCCGCGTCTCGGGGCTGGTGCCGCGCGAACTCGACATCGCGCCGCTGCTCGCCGAGGCCAAGCGCCAGCTGCACGAGGAGGCGGACTATCTGCGCGAGGCGGCGATGATGGCGCGCTATGCCGCGCTGGTGGGCGATGATCCCGCCTATCGCGTGCCGCGCCCCGACGCGGCGCTCACCACGCCGCGACTGCTGGCGATGGACTATGTCGAGGGCGTGCCGATCGAGAGCCTGGTCTCGGCCCCGCAGGCGACGCGCGACCGCGTGGCGGGCGCGCTGGTGCGGCTGGTGCTGCGCGAGCTGTTCGTGTTCGGCGTGATGCAGACCGATCCCAATTTCGCCAATTACCGCTGGAACGCTGCCGAGGAGCGGCTGGTGCTGCTCGACTTCGGCGCCGCGCGCCCGGTCGCCCCCGAGACGGCGGCCGCCTATCGCCGGCTGCTCGTGGCGGGGCTTGCCGGGGATCGCGACGCGGTGCGGGACGCGGCGGTGGCGGCGGGGTTTCTGGGTGCGGCGGCGGTGGCGCGCCATCGCGCGGCGGTGGATCGCATCGTCGCCATCATCGTCAGCGAGATGGATCGCCCCGGCCCCTTCGATTTCGGGGATCGCGGCTTCCTCGGCGAGGTGCGGGGCGAGGCGCTCACTATGGCCGGCGATCGCGCCACCTGGCACGTGCCGCCCGCCGCCATGCTGTTCGCGCAGCGCAAGATCAGCGGCACGGCGCTGCTCGCGGCGCGGCTCAAGGCGCGGGTGGATGTGCGTGCGCTGGTGGACGAAGCGCTCGCCGCGACGCCGGAAGGCCTTGTAACCGTTCCGTCGTAAACCTCATCTTAGCGAGATCTTCCTAATGTCGTCAGGACGATAGGGGGATTTCTGACGATGGTGACACAGAAGGCGAAGCGCCTTGGGCGCGGCGCGGCCGGTCTGTTGGCGCTGCTCGGCGCCGTGCCGGCACCGGCGCTCGCGGCCACGCCCTGGACGCTGCACGATGCGCTGGACCTGCCCGCCGCGCTGACGGTGAAGCTTGGCATCCGGGCGCGGCTGGAAGGGCTGGAGGGGCAGTTTCGCCCGACCGGGCCGGAGAGCGATCATTTCGTCTCCTTCCGCACCGATCTGCTGGTCGATTACGACGATGGCCGGATCGTCGCCGGCGGCGAGCTGCGCGACGCGCGCGGCTATGGCGAGAAGCATGATTCTACCGTGGGCGTCAGCGACATCAACGCGCTGGAGCCGCTCCAGGCCTATCTCGGCCTAGGGCTCAAAGGCGTGGGCGGCCAGGGCGCCGGCGGCCGCGCGATCGCCGGCCGCTACACGCTCGAAACGGGCGCCGGCCGGCTCATCGGCCGCCCCGATTTCTCGAACAGCATCAACAGCTATACCGGCGTGCTGCTGGACTGGCACTCGGCCGCCAAGGATCGGCTGGTGCTGTTCGCCAACGAGCCGAGCAGCCGCCTGCCCAACGACAGCACCGGCATTCACGACAATCGCATCACCGTCGACGCGGCGCATCGCTCGCTGCGCTTCTTCGGCGGCGACGTGACCAAGGCGGCGCTGCTGCCGCACCTGCTGGGCGAAGCCTATTATTACCGGCTCGCCGAGCGCGACCGTCCGGATCTGCCGACGCGCAACCGCCATCTCGCCACCTATGGCGCGCGCCTGCAGCTGGCGCCGCGCGCGGGCCACCCCGATTTCGAGTTCGAATTCGCCAACCAGGTGGGCCGCGCGCGCGCCACCACCGCGATCACCGACCGCACCGATCTGCCGGTGCGCGCGCGGCTGGTGCATGGCGAGCTGGGCTGGCGGCTGCCGATCCGCACCGTGGCGCGGCTGTCGCTGCACGGCGATCTCGCCACCGGCGACGATCGCGATCCGCACCGCTACACGCGCTTCGACACGCTGTTCGGCGCCTCGCGCGCCGATTTCGGACCGACCGGCCTCTATGGCGCGGTGACGCGCAGCAATCTCCGCTCGGTGGGTCTGCGCGCCGAGACGACGCCCACGCCGCGGCTCGATATGTTCGCCATGACGCGGCTGCTCTGGCTGGATCAGCCGACCGACGCCTTCGCCGCCACGGCGGTGCGCGATCGCACCGGCCGCTCGGGCCGGTTCGCCGGCACCCAGGTGGAGGGGCGGGTGCGCTACTGGCTCATCGCCAAGCAGCTCAAAGTCGACGTGGGCGGCGCCGTGCTCGCCAAGGGCCGCTTCCTGCGCGACGCTCCCAATGCGCGCGCCGATGGCGACAGCCATTACGGCTTTATCGATCTCGCCCTCGATATCTGAGGCCGCTCCGCGCATGGCGTCGCGCCGTGCCTGTGCTAAGGGCCGTGCATGAGCGACGATGTCTTCGATCCCGCGCGGCGCGGCCCGGCCTCGATCGAGATCGAGGAAAGCGCCGCCGCCGGGCGCGAGGACGAAGACGCGCCGCCGCCCTTTCTGCGCGACGGCGGCCTGTGCGGCGCGCGCATCGCCGCGATCGACTGGGGGGCGACGCCGCTCGGCCCGCTGCCGCTCTGGCCGGCGAGCCTGCGCGCGGCCGTGTCGCTCATGCTGCGCGCGCCGGTGCCGATGGTGTTGCTCTGGGGCGAAGGCGGCATCCTGCTGCACAACGACGCCTATATCGGCTTTGCCGGCGATCGCGACGCGGCGCCGCTGGGTCGGCCGTTGCGCGACGCCTGGCCCGAGGCGCGCGGCTTTGTCGATGAGGTGCTGGCGACCGGGCTGGCCGGCGGCACGCTGCGCCTGCGCGATCAGGAGCGGGTGCTGATCCGCAATGGCCGGCCCGTGCCGGTGTGGCTCGATCTCGATTTCTCGCCCGTGCCCGACGAGACCGGCGCGCCGGTGGGCGTGCTCGGCATCCTCACCGAAACGACGGAGCGCGTCACCGCCAGCCGGCGCACGGCCTTTCTGCTCGCCCTGTCGGACGCGCTGCGCGGGCTCGCCACCCCGGCCGAGATCATGGCGCTCACCGCCGAGCGCGTGGGGGCGTGGCTTAATGCCAGCCGCGTCTTCTATGCCGAGATCGCCGAGGGGGTGATGACGGTGGAGAGCGACCATGCGCGCGGCGTGGATTCGATCGTCGGCGTCCATTCGCTGACCTCCTTCGGCCCCGATCTGCTGCGCGCCTATGAGGCCGGGCGGCCGGTGGTGGTGCAGGATGTCGGCGGCGATCCGCGGCTGAGCGCCGAGGCGCGGGCGGGGCTGACGGCGCGCCAGGTCGGCGCCTTCGTGGATGTCGTGCTGTTCCAGGAAGCGCGCTGGGTGGGGCTGCTGGCGGTGCAGAATGCCGGGCCGCGGCTCTGGACCCCGGCCGAGGAGAGCCTGATCCAGGAGGTGGGCGAGCGCGTCAAGGTGGCGGTGGAGCGGGCGCGCGCCGAGCAGCGGCTCCGCGAGATGAAGGACACGCTGGAGCAGCAGGTGATCGCGCGCACCGCCGAGCTGCGCCGCTTCCACGAGATCGTCGAGGCGACGGCGGCGCCGATCTGCGCCTTCGACACCGATTATCGGCTGATCGCCTTCAACCGCGCGCACAATGCCGAGTTCGAGCGGGTCCATGGCTTCGAGACCCGGATCGGCGATGTCTTTCCCGATCTCTTCGCCGACACGCAGCGCGCGCAGATGCGGGCGCTGATGGCGCGCGCGCTGGCGGGCGAGGCTTTTACCGCGGTGGCGCGCTTCGGGCGCGCCGACCAGGACATGCCGCTCTGGGAGATCAGCTACACTCCGTTGCGCGACGAAGCCGGCGCGGTGATCGGCGCCTTTCACCAGGCCAGCGACATCACCGACAGAATGGCCGCCCAGGCCGAGCTGGAGGCCGCGCAGGAGGCGCTGCGGCAAAGCCAGAAGATGGAGGCGATGGGCCAGCTGACCGGTGGCGTCGCGCATGATTTCAACAATCTTCTCACGCCGATCATCGGCTCGCTCGATATGCTGGTGCGCAAGGATCTGGGCGGCGCGCGCGAGCGCCGGCTGATCGACGCGGCGCTGCAATCGGCCGAGCGCGCCAAGACGCTGGTGCAGCGGCTGCTCGCCTTCGCGCGGCGCCAGCCGCTGCAGCCGACGGCGGTGGATGTCGGCCGGCTGATCGACAATCTCGCGGCGCTGCTGCGCTCCACGCTGGGGCCCACCATCCAGCTGCGGATGGTGCTGGGGGCCGATCTGCCGCCCGCCATGGCCGATGCCCATCAGCTCGAAATGGCCCTGCTCAACCTTGCCGTGAACGCGCGCGACGCCATGCCTCAGGGCGGCATGCTCACCATCGCCGCGCATCGCGAAACGGTGGCGGCGGGCGCGGCGGCGCCGGTCCCGGCGGGGCGCTATCTCCGTGTCGAAGTCGCCGATACCGGAGCCGGCATGGACGAGGCGACGCGGCGGCGCGCGGTCGAGCCCTTCTTCTCCACCAAGGGCGTGGGCCAGGGCACCGGGCTCGGCCTGTCGATGGTGCACGGGCTGATGGCGCAGCTGGGCGGCGCGCTGACGATCAGCAGCGCGCCCGGCACGGGCACGCGGATCGCGCTCTGGCTGCCGATCAGCCCCACCGCCGCCGCCGACGAGCCCCGGCGCGCGGCGGACGTGACCAGCGGCGCGGCGCGCGGGACCGCGCTGCTGGTGGATGACGAGCCGCTCGTCCGCATGAGCACCGCCGACATGCTGCTCGACCTCGGCTATCAGGTGATCGAGGCCGAGTCCGCCGATGCGGCGCTGCGCATGATCCGCGAAGGCCTCGCGCCCGACCTGCTGCTGACCGACCATCTCATGCCGGGGATGAGCGGCGCCGAGCTGGCGCGGACGCTGCGCGCGGAACGGCCGGCGCTGCCGGTGCTGATCATCTCCGGCTATGCCGAGGCCGATGGCATCGAGGCCGATCTGCCGCGGCTGACCAAGCCGTTCCGCAACGCCGATCTCGCCGCGAGCCTCGCCGCGCTGTGACGGCGGCCGTCTTGCGGATCGCGGCGGCGCCGGTCCATAGAGGCGGGGGGCGGACCGGAGGATGACAGCGATGACGAGCCGCGCCGCCGCGCCGGACAAGGCCGCGCCATGGAGCTGAGCCCGATCCCCGTGGGCACCGCGATCGGCGCCTTCCTGCTCGCCTTCCCGGCCCTGTTCTCGATCGTCAATCCGATCGGCGCGGCGCTGATCTTCAACGAGGTGATGGGCGACCGTACCCCCGCCGAGCGGCGCCTGTTCGCCCGCCGCATCGCGCTCTACGCGCTGATCGTGCTGCTCGTCTCGCTGTGGCTGGGGGGCTATGTGCTCAACTTCTTCGGCGTCAGCCTCAGCGCGCTGCGCATCGCCGGCGGCATCGTCGTCGCGGTCCGCGCGTGGAGCCTGCTGATGCAGCCCGAAGTGCATGAGGAGCGCAAGGCCAGCGCCGCCGAGCCCGCCCATGGCGCGGCCGACGATGTCGCCTTCTTCCCGCTCACCATGCCGCTCACCACCGGGCCGGGCACGATCGCGGTGGCGATCGCCCTGTCCTCGCAGCGCCCGGCGAGCGGGGCGGGGCTGCTCGGCTTCTTCGGCGGCGTCAGCCTCGCGGCGGGCTGCGTCGCGGCGCTGATCTGGCTCTGCTATCGCGGCGCGGACAGCGTGGTGGCGCTGCTCGGCCCCGGCGGCGCGCGGGTGATGTCGCGGCTGATCGCCTTCCTGCTGCTCTGCGTCGGCGTGCAGATCATGATCACCGGCGTGCTCGGCGTCGCCGATCTGATCCGCACCGGCCATGGCTGAAGGCGTAGCGGGGCGCTGACCGGGCTTCAGCGCGGGAATAGGGGCGGGCCGCCGGGCGCGCACCTGCCGATCGGCCGCCCCCGGAGATAATCCGGCGGGCGTGCGTTGGCCGGGCATGGCCCGCGCGCTCAAGCTGTTCCGGACGCCGATCGGCTTTCACGACGCCTATGTCGCGGCGCCCAGCCGCAAGGCGGCGCTGGCCGCGTGGGGCAGCGCGGCCGATCTCTTCGCGCGGGGCATGGCGGAGGAGGTGTCGGATCGCGCGGCGGCGCCGGCGGCGTTCGACGCGCCGGGCACGGTCGTCCGCATCGCGCGCGGCGATCCGGGGGAGGCGGCGCCCGCACGCGCGCGGACGCGCGCGCGGCGAGCGGCGGAGGGCGATGGCGCGGCGGCGCGGCGCGGCCCAGCCAAGGCGGCGCGCCCCGAGCCCAAGCCGCGCCCGTCGCGCGCGGCGCTCGACGCGGCCGAGGCGGATCGGGACGCGCTCGCCACCGCACAGGATGCGGCGCGCGCCGCGCTGCGCTGCGCGCGCGAACAGGCACTCGCCCGCGAACGGCGGGCGCTGGAGCGCGACCAGGCGCGCGACCGGGCGGCGGCGGAGCGCCGGGTCGACGAGGCCCGCGCGGCGCATCTCGAGGCGCTCGCCCGGTGGCGCGCGGACGCCGCATGAGCGCGGTGCGGCCGGCAGGCGCGGCGCGGCGCGGCTGGTGGCCCAAGCGGCTGCTGCTCACCCGCGCGGCGCGCGACTGGGCGCATGGCCGCGCCATGGCGGAGCGCGCCGCCGCCGCCGGAACCGAGGTGATCGAGCTAGACGGCGATCGGCTGTCGCTCCGCTTTTCCGAGGATCCGCGGCGCGCCTATGTCGAGGCCAAGGCGACGGTGGCGGTGGTGGTGGCGCCGCCCTCCAAGCGCCGGCTCCAGCCGATCGCGCCGAGCGCCGACTGGCGGGTCGATCTCGCCGAGGGCTGCCCGGCGCATTGCAGCTATTGCTATCTCGCCGGCTCGCTGAAAGGCCCCCCGATCACCCGCGTCTACGCCAATCTGCCCGAGATACTGAACGCGCTGCCGGCCTATCTCGGCCAGGGCCAGGTCACCAGCCGCAGCGCCGCGCGCGCCGGCGAGGGCACGAGTTTCGAGGCCTCGTGCTACACCGATCCGCTCGCGCTCGAGCCGCTGACCGGCTCGCTCGCCGCCATGATCGCCTGGTTCGGCGGCTGGGAGGCGGCGGCCAGCCTGCGCTTCACCAGCAAGTTCGCCGATGTGACCCCGCTGCTCGCCCTTGCCCATGGCGGGCGGACGCGGATGCGCGCCTCGCTCAACCCGCGCGGCTATGCGCGCTTCGAGGGCGGCACCGCGCCCGTCGCCGCGCGGCTGCGCGCGCTGCGCGCCATGGCGGAGGCGGGCTATCGGATCGGGCTCACCATCGCGCCGATCATCGCCGCGCCCGGCTGGGAAAGCGCCTATGGCGCGCTGATCGACGAGGCCGCCGCCGCGCTGCACGGCGTGCCGGCGCTGGATTGCACGATCGAGCTTATCACCCATCGCTACAATCCCGGCTCCAAGGCGGTGCTGCAGAGCTGGTATCCGGGCTCCGATCTCGACATGAGCGGACAGGACCGCACCACCAAGCGCACCCGCTTCGGCGCCGAGAAGCAGGTCTATGATGCCGCGACGATGCGCGCGCTGCGCGGCTTCTTCGAACAGAGGCTGGCGGACAGGCTACCGGCGGCGCGCATCCTCTACTGGACCTGAGCCCGAGCGTCTTCGTTGCGGATGGCGGCGCCGCGCCCATATCGGCGCCATGGGCATTGGGCGTATTCGCGTGATCGATCTCGAGACCACCGGCTCGGCGCCGCCCGCGCACGGCGTGTGCGAGATCGGCTGGCAGGATGTGGTGGAGCGCGACGGTGCGTGGCAGGTGGATGCGGCACGCGGCGCATTGCTGATCGATCCGGGCCGACCGATCCCCGCCGTGACGATGGCGGTGCATCATATCACCGACGCCGACGTCGCGGGCGCGCCCTTCTGGGCGGCGGCGGCGCCGGCCATCCTGCGGCCGGAGGGCGGGGTGATCGCGCTCGCGGCGCATCGCGCGGCGTTCGAGCAGCGCTTCTGCACGCCGCGGCTGACCGGGGGCGCGGCCTGGATCTGCACCTGGAAATGCGCGCTGCGGCTCTGGCCGGACAGCCCGAGCTTCTCCAACCAGGTGCTGCGCTATTGGCGGCGGCCCGAAGGGCTGGTGCAGGCGCTGGGCCTGCCCGCGCATCGCGCTTTGCCGGACGCCTATGTCACCGCGCATCATCTGCGCGACATGCTCAACACCGCGCCGCTCGCCGATCTGCTCGCCTGGAGCGCCGAACCCGGCCTCTTGCCGCGCGTGCCGAGCGGATTGGCGCACAGCCGCCACTGGCACGAACTGGACGAGGCGGCGCTGCGGCGGCTGGCAAAGGATCGCGGCGAGGATGTGCGCTTCTCCGCCGAGATGGAGCTGCGTCGCCGGAGCGGCGCGGGCGAGGCGGGCGGCGAGACGGCGGCGGCGCCCCCTCAGGCGCAGGGCGTGCTGCTATAGGCGCGGGGCCTGACCGGCGAACCAATCGGCATAGGGCGTGGTGCGCGCGAGATGGCGGGTGAGATCGGGCGCGCCGTCCGTCCACCAGGCCGGCCCGCGCTCGCCGAGCGCGCGCTTGGCGCGATCCACTGCCGCATGCGCCGCCGCTTCCGCCGCCGCATCGCGCGCGCGGCGCGCCGAGGCGACGGACCGGCGCGCCTCCATCAGGTCGGCGACCAGCGCGGCGCGGCGGTCCGGCGGCAAGGCGGGATCGGCGCGGCGCCACAGCCGGCCACGCACCACAATGTAGCGGCCATCGGGGGTGACGAGCGGGGCGGCGCCGGCGGCCATGCCGATCAACGGCCCGGCGCGCGCGGCGATCCCCCTAGCCATTGGTCTAAGCTCTTCAGGAAGGCCGCCCGTTCTAAAATCTTGGTAACGTAGTTTCCCCATATCGACGCAAGCGAAGTTGCGTGGAGGGGGTCATGCGTTTGTCCAATCTTCCAATAAGCCGAAAACTTACTCTAAGTTTCGGTATTCTCCTGCTGGCGTTCGGGCTGCTTGGCGGTCTCGCCATTCTGAAGCTCAGCACCTTGTCCGACACCGCCGAGGAACTCGGCGTCGATCGGCGTATCAAGCTCGAGGCGGCCGGCGCCATCGCCAACACGGTGTCCGATGTGCGGATCGCCGAGGCGGATCATGTTCTCGCGCGCGACGCCGATACGCTCGCGCGCTCCGAAGCGGCGGTTAGGACGGCCCGCGCGCTCATCGCCAGCAAGATCGACTGGCTCGAGCCGCGCGTCAATCTGCCGGCGATGCGGGCCGCGCTCGAGGCATTCAAAAGCGAGAACAACGCCTATGTCGCGGTCTCGGACCAGGTCCTGGCGCTCGGCCGTCGCGAGGGCGGCGAGGCGGCGCTGGCGGCTTTCCGCGCCAGCCGGCCCGCCTATGACCGGTTCAGCGCCGCCGCCGACACGATGCGCACGGCCCAGTCGCATGTCATGGACGAGCGGGTGGAAGCCGCCAAGAGCCTGTACCGCAGCGCGCGGCTGGTGATCCTGATCGCGCTGCTCGGCGTGGCGGGCCTGTGCGTCGCCATGCTCGTGCTGCTGGTGCGGAGCATCGCGGCGCCCGTCACCGCCGTCACCCATGGTCTCGGCGCGCTCGCCCGGGGCGATCGCAGCGTCACCGTCGCGGTGGGGGATCGCGGCGACGAGATCGGCCTGCTGGCGCGCGCCATGGAAGGGCTGCGCGCGCAGCTCGAAGGCGCCGAACAGGCCAAGGAGGAACAGGCGCGACTGATCATCGCGAGCATCGGCAGCGGGCTCGAGGCGCTGTCGCGCGGCGACCTCACCTATCGCGTCACCGCCGAGCTGGACGGAAACTTCGTCAAGCTTAAGAATGATTATAACGGCGCGCTCGACTCGCTGGCGACGACGATGGCGGCCTTCACCGAGGCGGCGAGCGGGATCAACAGCGGCTCGGTCGAGATCCGCCAGGCCTCGGAGGATCTTTCCAACCGCACCGAGCAGCAGGCCGCGAGCCTGGAGGAAACGGCGGCGGCCTTGTCGCAGGTGACGACGACGGTCCGCTCGGCGGCGGAGGACGCGCAGCGCGCGAGCCGGGTCGTCGAGGCGGCGCGCGGCGATGCCGAGCAATCGGGCCAGGTGGTGAAGCGCGCGGTCGAGGCGATGGAGGGGATCGAGCGCACCGCGCGCGAGATCAACGACATCATCAGCGTGATCGACGGCATCGCCTTCCAGACCAATTTGCTCGCGCTCAACGCCGGTGTCGAGGCGGCGCGCGCTGGCGATGCCGGCAAGGGCTTCGCCGTGGTCGCCTCGGAGGTGCGCGCGCTCGCCGAACGGTCGGCCGAAGCCGCCAAGGACATCAAGGCCAAGATCACCGCCTCGGGCGAACAGGTGGCGACGGGCGTCGATCTCGTCACCGAGACGGGCAAGGCGCTCGGCCGGATCGTCGCCTCCGTCGGCGAGATCAGCGGGTTGATGGGCCAGATCGCGACCTCGGCCGAGGTCCAGTCGGCCGGTCTCACCCAGGTCAACACCGCCGTGTCCGAGATGGACTCGATGACCCAGCAGAACGCCGCCATGGCCGAGGAGGCGACCGCCGCGGCGCGCAGCCTCGCCGGCCAGGCGGACCAGCTCGCGGTGGAAGTCTCGCGGTTCAAGCTCGATGCGACGGCCGGACGGGGGACGCGCGCGCCGGTGGTGCCGCTGAAGCGGGCCGCCCCGGCCTCGCGCAAGCCCGCCTCGCGCCCGGCAATCGCCGCGCGAGGCGGTGCCGCCCCCGCGCTGCGCAGCGAGGAGGATTGGACCGACTTCTGATCCCGTTCGGGTGGCGCGGCACCGCAGCGGTCCGCGCCACCCCTGTCTATGTAGCGTCGCGCTGCACCGCCTCCGCCGACCCGCCCGACCCCCAGACTTACCGGGGTTGACGAAGTGAAATCGATTGTATCCAACCACCTTATCGAAGGTTGGACGCACGCGGACGCGGCACCGCGCGGGTCGGCAGGGAGACGCGGTTCATGGCAGGCAAGGAGCGCACGGACACGCCGCCGCGCGTGCGCAATATCGTCGAGCTTGGGCGGCTTGCGGGCGTCTCGGCGGGGACGGTCTCGCGGGCGCTGGCCGGCAGCAACCTGGTGAGCGCCAAGACGGCGGCGCGCATCAAGGCGCTGGCCGAGGAACATGGTTTCCGGCTGAACCAGATGGCAAGCCGGCTGCGGACGCAGCGCACCGGCGTGATCGGCATCATCGTGCCGCTCGGCCACGAAAAGCGCCAGCATCTCTCCGACCCCTTCTTCATGGCCATTCTCGCGCATCTCGGCGATGCTCTGGCGGCGCGGGGCTATGACATCATGCTCTCGCGCGTCATCCCGCATGCGCCGGACTGGCTCGAGCGGATCGTCGATTCCGGCATGCTCGACGGCGTGCTGCTGATCGGCCAATCCAACCAGCATGCGACGATCGAGCGCGTCGCCGAACGCTACCGCCCGCTCGTCGCCTGGGGCAGCCACCATCAAGGCCAGATCCATTGCGCGGTCGGCAGCGACAATTTCGAGGGGGGCCGGCTGGCGGGCGCGCGGCTGATCGAGGGCGGCGCGCGGCGCATCGCCTTTCTGGGCGAGACCAACGCGCCCGAATTCCGGCTGCGTCACGAAGGCGTGGCGGCGGCGATGACGGCGGCGGGCCTGAAGAAAGGACCGCTGCTGCTGCGCACCCATATCGTGTCCGACGGGCTAGAGGGCGAGATCGTCGCGCATCTGGAGCGCGCGGGCGATCGGATCGACGGCATTGCCGCCGCCTCGGACCTGATCGCGGTGACCGCGCTGCGCGTGCTCGCCGATCGCGGCGTCGACGTGCCGGGACGGATCCGCGTCATCGGCTATGACGATCTTCCGCTCGCGCTCCACACCGTGCCGCGCCTCACCACCATCCGCCAGGATCTGGAAGCGGGCGCGGCGGCGATGATCGAGGCGCTGTTCGCCCGCATGGCCGGGGGCGAGGCGGGCTCGGTGCAGATGACGCCACAGCTGGTGGCGCGCGATTCCGGCTGACCGGCCGCGCGCCGCCGGCGCTCAGCCCTCGCCCTCCGGATAATCGGCGCCGAGCGCCAGGTCGCGATCCGCCTCCAGCGCCTCCAGCCGCGTGCGGAACACGTCGCGCGCGGTCTCGTAGGCGAAGGCGCCGAGCACCAGATGGCGCGGCGGCACCGGGCGCGTCACCGCCTCGATCATCGCCGCGCCGGCGCGGACGGGATCGCCCGGCTGGCGGCCGCTATAGCCGCTGGTGGTGGCCATGCGCGCGGCCGCCGTCTCGGCATAGGCGGAAATGCGGCTCGGCGTCTGGCGCAGCGAGCGGCCGGCCCAGTCGGTGCGGAAGGGACCGGGCTCGACACAGGTGACGCTGATGCCGAGCGGCTCCACCTCGGCGGCGAGCGAGGCGGACCAGCCTTCGACCGCATGCTTGGTGGCGCTGTAATAGCCGCTCGCGGCGAAGCCGGTGATGCCGCCCACCGAGGTGATGTTGAGGATGGCGCCGCCACCCTGCGCGCGCATGTGCGGCAGCACCGCGCGGGTGAGCGCGAACAGGCCGAAGACATTGGCATCGAACTGCGCGCGGATCTCGGCTTCCTCGCCTTCCTCTATGCTGGTCTGATAGCCATAGCCGGCATTGTTCACCAGCACGTCGATCCGGCCGAAGCGCGCGGTGGCGGCGGCGACCGCGGCGTCGATCTGCGCGGCGTCGGTCACGTCCAGCGCGAGCGCCAGCGCGCGATCCTCGGCAAGGGCGGCGAGATCGGCGACGCGATCGGCGGCGCGCGCGGTGACGACGACGCGCCAGCCGCGATCCAGCACGAGCCTGGCCAGCTCGCGCCCGAAACCGGTCGAGCAGCCGGTGATGAACCACACGGGATCAGCGGGAAGTGCCATGATATGCCTCTCGAAAGGGGAAGCCGCTAGAACGCCCGGCGGGCGCCGCGGAGCCGCGCCGCCCGGCGGACCGGCTCAGGCCTTGGCCGATTCAGCGCCGAGTTCCTCGAGATCGAGATCCAGCTCGAGGCTGCGCAGCGTGGCATTGTCGATGCGATTGGCGCGGTGCAGCCGCACCAGCTCCGCGCGGCCGGCCGCGACGGCGGCGATGATGATGTCGAAATGGGAGGCGATCGCCTGCACCCGTTCCTCGGTCGAGCCGGTGAATTGCTCGCCCGCGCGCACCCGCGCCGTATAGCGCCGGAGCAGCTGGGGATGGATGACGGTGCCGTCCTCGTCGCGCGCCAGATTCTCGACGCGGGCGAGCTGGGCGCGCATCATCGCCTGCTCGGCCGCCATCAGGTCCAGCGGGGCGGCATCCTCGGCGGTGCGGCGCACGCCCATCCAGCGGATCAGCAGTCCGAGCGTGGAGCCCTGCACGACGACGGTGACGAGGATCACGCCGAACGCGGCGAGCAGGATGAAATCGCGTCCGGGAAAAGTCTCGGGCAGCGTCAGCGCGGCGGCGAGCGTGACCACCCCGCGCATCCCCGCCCAGCCGATCACCGTCGCGCAGCGCGCGCCGAGCGGCCGTTCGCGCGCCAGGCCGAGGCGGCGCAGCGCGACGAGCAGCGCATCCGAGGCGAAGATCCAGGCGAAGCGGGCGAGGGTGAGCGCCAGCAGGATCGCCAGCAGCGGCCCGACCAGACCGCCGAGCACCGCCTCGATCCCGCCCGCGCGCACCAGGATGGCGCGCAGCGAAAAGCCGATCAGGATGAACACCGAGGCTTCGAGCAGGAAGATCATCACCTGCCAGAAGGAGGTGCCGCGCAGCCGCGTGGCCGCCGAGAAGACGACATGCTGCTGCCAGCCGAGCACCAGCCCGCTCGTCACCACCGCGATCACGCCGGAGACGCCCAGCGTCTCGCCGGCGAGATAGGCGCACCAGCTGGAGAGCGCGGTGCAGGTGATGATCAGCACCTCGTCGCGGACGCGGCGCACGATCAGGCTCCAGACCAGGCCGACCGCGAGGCCGACCGCGATCCCGCCCAGGATCAGGACCAGGAAACGGCCCGCCGCCGCGCCCGGCCCGACCTGCGCGCCCATGGCGGCGGCGACCGCGAAGCGGAACAGCACGAGCCCGGTCGCATCGTTGAGCAGGCTCTCCCCCTCGAGCAGGGTCTCCAGCCGGCGCGGCAGCTCGACCCGCTGCAACACGGTGCGCGCCGCGATCGCATCGGGCGGGGCGACGATCGCGCCGAGCGCGGCGCAGGCCGCCCAGGGCAGCGACGGCAGCGCCCAGTGCGCCACCCAGGCGACGATCAGCGTCGAAAACAGGACGGCGCCGATCGCGAGCGAGAGGATTCCCGGCAAATGGCGCCGGAAGCGCGCCACCTCCGCGTTCCAGGCGCCATCCGCCAGCAGCGGCGGCACGAACAGCACCAGCACCAGATCGGGATCGAGCGCCACGCGCGGCGCCCCCGGCAGGAAGGCGAGCAGCCCGCCCCCGATCAGCAGCGCGATCGAGGGGGGCCAGCGGAGCCGCGCCGCCAGCCAGTGCAGCAGCAGCACCGCGCCGAGCATGCCGAGCACGAGTTCGAACGTCGCGGCCGGATGCATCGCGCCCCCCCTGGCGTCTCGCCGCGCTCAGCCCCGCGCGCGGGCGATATGGCGATCGATCACCGGGCCGAGCAGCTCCAGCGGCACGCCGCCCGTCTCGACCACGGCATCGTCGAAGGCGGCGAGATCGAAGCGGGCGCCCAGCGCCGCCTTGGCCCGCGCGCGCTGGCGCACAATCTCGTTATGGCCGGTCTTGTAGCCGCAGGCCTGGCCGGGCGCGACGCAGTAGCGATCCACCTCGCTGGTCATCGCCTCGACGCCCTTGCCGGTCTGCGCGGTGAGGAAGGCGATCGCCTGATCGCGGCTCCAGCCCTTGGCGTGCAGCCCGGTATCGGTGACGAGCCGGCAGGCGCGGAACTGCTGCGCCTGGAGATAGCCGATCTGGCCGAAGGGATCATCGGCATAGATGCCCTGCTCGTCGACCAGCTGCTCGGCATAGAGCGCCCAGCCCTCGACAAAGGCGTTGAAGCCGAGAAGCGAGGTGATGAGCGGGATCTCGTCGTGATGCTCGGCCAGATAGGCGCCCTGCCAGGTATGGCCGGGGATGCCCTCGTGCGCGGTGAGCGTCTGGAGCTGATATTTGGGCCAGAGCGCGGTCGTCTTGAGGTTGACATAATAGATCGCCGGGCGCGACCCATCGAGCGAGGCGAAGTTCATATAGCCGAGCGCGGCGCCGTCCTGAATGTCCACCGGCACCCGCTTCACCATCACATCGGCCTTGAGCTTCAGGTGCGAAAGCCGGGGCATGAGCGGGCGGACCCGATCGATGCAGCCGTTGAGATAGGCGATGAGATCGGCGCGGCCGGCATCGGTGTTGGGGTAGAGGAAGCGCGGATCCTTGTTGAGCGCGGCGACGCGCTCGCCGACGCTGCCCTTGGTGAGGCCTTGGGCCTTGAGCAGCGTGTCGATGCGCGCGAGCAGCTCCTCATTCTGCGCGAGGCCGATGCGGTGCACCTCGTCGGGCGACTGGGTGGTGGTGGTGCCCAGGCGCAGCGCCCAGCGATAATAGGCCTCGCCATCGGGCAGGCGCGCCACGCCGGGCTGGGTGCCCGCCTGCGCCGTGGCGCGGGTGAAGGCGGCGATCTGCCGATCGAGCGCGGGATAGACCAGCCGGTCCAGCGCACCGGCCGCGCGGCCGGCCCAATCGCCCGCGATCCCCGCCTTGGCGGCGCGGGCGGCGAGCGAGGCGACCAGCGGCTGCGCCGCCGCCGGCGTGGCGCGGAAGGCGCGCAGCTGGCCAAGCGCATTGGCCGCGATGAAGGCGGGCGGCACCACGCCCAGCCCGGCATCATGGGTGAGGCGCGCGGTTTCCTCGTCGATCTGCCGGGCCATGCCCGCCACCCGCGCGAGATGCGCCTCGGCGTCCGCCGCCGTCTTGACCGGCTGCACCGAGTTCAGAAATTCGGGCACGCTCAGCACCGTCGCATTCTGCTGGGTGATGACATAGGGCTGGGCGCCCCCGGCAAAGCCGTCCCAGGCGCCGCGGCCATAGGCGAAGGCCGTGCCCTCGCTGGCGCGGTCGGTGGCGTAGGCGACGGTGTCGTAGCGCAGCTGGTCGGCCGGCGCGAGGCCGGCGCGGCGGATCGCGCCGAGCCGCTGCTTCATCGAACGCGCCTGGGCGGCGAAGCGCGCGATCGTCTCGGCGGAGACATCGGCGACCGTGCCGCGCAGCGCCGCGCGCGCGCCGGTATCGACGCCGAGCTGCGTCGCCTGATCGGGCTGCAGCACCAGCAGCTCGTCGGCGAAGCGATCGAGCAGCGGATGCAGCGGCTCGGCGGTGGCGGTGCTGGCCGCGCCGGCGGCGCGGGGCAAAGCGGCGCCCGCGGCGGTGGCGGCAAGGGCCTGGAGGATCTGGCGGCGGGCGGGGGAGGGCTGGGTGCTCATTCCCCGAGCTTAGGCAGGAAGATCGCCGCTCGCCAGTGGATTAGGCGGGGTGCCCGCGAGGTGGGACGCATAGGCGTTGAGGATGCCGGCGAGCAGGCCCGGAAAGCGCTGGTCCACCTCCGCCCAGCGCGAATGGTTGCGCAGCTCCACGCCGTGCCGTTCGCTGCGGATCAGCCCCGCCTCGCGCAGCACCTTGACGTGATTGGACAGCGACGATTTCGGAATGACACGATCGCCGAGCGCCGCGACGGCCGAGCACGCATCCACGCAGCCCGCGCGCATGATCGCGGCGAAGATCGCCGCGCGCTGCGGATCGGCCAGCGCGTGCAAGATGGCTTCGGGGCGAAGATCGTCGATCGCGGGGTGCACCAAGGGTCGCATATTTCCCCATATAGGCACTTGATCGCCGCGTCACTAGTTCCGATATTCCGAACCATGGGAGAAGGGGAGCCAGTCCGGCGCCCGCCCTGTCGGAGATTGGCATCATGGCAAAGCTCAGCGGAAAGGTCGCGATCGTGACCGGCGCGTCCAAGGGCATCGGCGCGGCGATCGCGCGGGCGCTCGCGGCGGACGGCGCCGGCGTCGTCGTCAACTACGCCTCCAGCAAGGCCGGCGCGGACGCGGTGGTGGACGCGATCACCCGGGAAGGCGGCGCGGCGATCGCGGTGCAGGCGGATGTCTCCAAGCCCGAAGAGGCGCAGGCGCTGGTGCAGGCGGCGGTGGAGCGGTTCGGCCGGCTCGACATTCTGGTGAACAATTCGGGCGTGTATGAATTCGCGTCGATCGAGCAGCTGAGCGAGGCGCATTATCGCCGCCAGTTCGATATCAACGTGTTCGGCTTGCTGCTCGCGACCCAGGCGGCGGTGCCGCATTTCGGCGAGGGCGCCAGCGTCATCAACATCTCCTCGGCCATCACCCATGTCAACACGCCCAACGCCGCCGTCTATGCCGGCACCAAGGGCGCGGTGAACGCGATTTCGGGCGTGCTCGCCAATGAGCTGGCGCCGCGCAAGATCCGCGTCAACACGGTCAGCCCGGGCTTTGTCGTCACCGAAGGCACGCACACGGCGGGCGTGGTCGGATCCGATCTCGAGGCGCAGTTCGTCGCCACCACGCCGCTGGGCCGGGCGGGCCAGCCGGACGATATCGCCGGCGTGGTGACCTTCCTCGCTTCGGATGACGCGCGCTGGCTGACCGGCGAGAACATCACCGCCAGCGGCGGTATCCGCTAAGTCCGCCGGGGCCGGCCCCGCTCAGGGCCGGTCCGAGGCGGCGCGGGCGAAGGCCCGGGCGCGGCGGCGCTCCAGCCCATCGGCGAGCCGGGCGCGCTGATCGGCGGGCAGGGTGGCGGCAAAGGCGATCGCGCGCGCTTCCAGATGCGCGCGGATCGCATAATCGGCGGCGCGCACCCGCGCCAGCGCCGCCGCCAGCCGCGCCGTATCGAGGCGAGGCGCGCGCAGCAGCGCCGCCGCTTCGGCGCGCGCCGCCTGGCCCGCATCCGCCTGCGCGCGCATCTCCGCCCGCGCCGTGCGCAGCGTGCCGCGAAAGGCGCGGCGCGCGTCCGGAGGCAGGGTGGTGCCGGCGACGCGGATCGCGCCCGCGCCGATCATGCCGTGGCCGGCGCGCAGCCAGGCCGCCCCGCCCAGGGCGGCGCCGAGCAGGAAGAGGTTGAGCAGGATTGAGGCCGCGCAGACCAGCCGGAACAAGCGGTGGGACATTCAGCTCTCCTGCTGCGGAAGGGCGCCGAAGGCGGTCGCCTCGTCGACCGCCGCGCCATGATCGATCGGCAGCGCCGCCGCCGCGACCGATCCCGCCGCCGCCCCGGCCAGCGCCGTCGCGAGGCCGATCCCGGACCACCAGAGCCGCGCGCGGCGCGACAGCGGGAGGCGCCGCGCGGCGAGGATGCGCGCCTGGAGCGCGGGCGAGGGGGGCGCGACGGTCCATAGATCCAGCCGCGCGTCGAGCCGCGCCGCCTCGGCCAGCACCGCCTGCCACTGGGGAAGGCGCGCCATCTCCAGCGCGGCGGCGCGCTCCGCCTCCGGCCAGCGCTGGACGACGCCGCCATAGGCATCGGCGAGCGCGCGGAAACGGGCTTCGGTGAGGGGCTCAGTCATCGCGCATATCCTGTGCGGCAAAGGTGGCGCGGAGCGATCGGCGCCCGCGCGCGAGCAGGCTTTCCAGCGCCTCGACGCTGATCGCCATCGCCGCCGCCGCCGCGATATTGCCGAGATCCTGGTAGTGGACCAGGAGAATGGCCTCGCGCTGGCGATCCGGCAAGGCGGCGATGGCGTCCGCGACCGCCCGGCCGCGCGCGGCCTCCTCGATCGCGCGGTCCGCCGGGGGGGCGGGATCGGCGATCTCGGGCAGAGCGGGTGGCGATGCCATGCGACGGCGGCGCAGCCGATCGCGACAGAGGTTGAGCGTCACCTGATGGAGCCAGGTATCGAAACGCGCCGCGCCCGGCCGCCAGGCGGCCGCCTGGCGCCACGCGCGCAGAAGCGTTTCCTGCGCCACATCCTCCGCCTCCGCCGCATCGCCGAGCAGGCGCCGCGCGAGCGCGAGCAGGCGCGGCAGCTTGGCCGAGACCAGCTGCCGCGCCGCCTGCGCATCGCCGCGGCCGACGCGCGCCACCAGCCCGGCATCGGGATCGTCCGGGCTCAAGCCATAGCGCTCCCGGCATCGCGGCGGCGCATCCCGTCAGCTTTGCGGATCGGCCGCGCCGCGCCCATGGCCGCGTGCGGCCATGCGTTCCTCGCGGGTGACCACGCCATCGCCGTTGCGATCCATGCGGCGGAAGCGCTGCGTCAGCGCCGCCCGGATCTCGCCCGCGTCCAGCTGATTGTCATGGTTGGTATCCATCGCGTCGAAGCGGCGCGAGGGATCGCGGCCGGGCGGGGCGGCGGCCATCATCTCGGCCCGGCTGATGCGGCCGTCGCCGTCGCGGTCGGCGGCCATGATGCGGCCGGTCTGCCGCATGAGGAAGGTGTCGAGCGTCAGGCCACCCGCCTCCGGGGCGGCTCCGGCGGCCGGGACGGGGGCGGGGGCCGGCTGGGCCAGGGCCGGAGCCGCGAGCAGCGATACGGCCAGCGTGGCGAAGGATAGGGCCATGCGCACAGGCAATACTCCAAAGGATCACGAAAGACAGGAAAGGCGTGCGGCGGGATCAGCGATACCGCCAGCCGCCATGCCAGCGCTCGCGGTGCCGCCAGTAGCGATGGCCATCCCAATAGCCACGCCCGCCATAATAGACGCCGACCACGGGCGCGGCGGGGGCGACGAGCACCGGCCGGCGATTGGGCCGGCAGCCGCCATAGGGGCCCCGGTGAAAGCCCGGCCCGCAGCCGCCCGCCGCCTCGGCGGGGGCGAGCGCGGTCAGCGCGGCTCCGGCGGCGAGCATAGCGATCAAAACTCTTTTCATGCCGTCCATCTCCAACAGAGGACGTCCGGGGCTTGGCACCCGCGAACCTGGTTTGAACGGCGCGCAGCGGACTTTCCGTCGCACCGATTTTTCAAAAGGATCGTCGGCATGCCTGCGGCGTTTGCGCGGTCAGACAGCCAGAGGGAGGGCGGCCGATGCGCGACGACCTGTTCGATTTCTCCGGGCTCCATCTGCGGCCCGATCCCAGCCGCACCGTCATCAAACCCTTTTCCGTCGACTATCCCGAGCCGTTCCGCGACGCGGCCCATCCGCGCATGCGCATCGTCATCGATCGCGTGCTGTCGCTCGGCGCCGAGGCGTGCCTGTCCGAATGCCGCGCCGCGCTCGCCTCGCTCTCCGCCCGGCATCGCAATGTCGAGGCGACGCTGGTGCGGCGCTTCGAGGCGGTGTGCGCCGATCTGGGCGAGGCGATCGACGCGACGCCCGCGCAGCAGCTGCTGATCGGCGCCTATCTGAGCGCGGAATATTCCTTCGAGGCCGCCGCGCTGTTCAATCCCAGCATGGTGTTGCGCCTGAACCAGACGGACGCGCCCGCCGACGGCATCAACTTCATGCTCTCGCTGCGCGGAATCGGTGAGGGCCATGTCTCCTCGGTCACCTTCCGCACGGGCCGGTGGAGCGCCGCGACCGGCTTCGCGGTGGACGAGCCGAGCCCCTGGGTCACCTCGCCCCGCATCCAGGCGGCGCCGGGGCCGGACGATCACGGCACCGTCCGCATCATCTGCGAAGGCAGCGAACAGCCTTCGGAAAGCGTGCTCTTCCCGATCCTGCCGAGCCAGCGCCAGGGCATCGAGGATCTGCGCATGGTGCGCTTCACCGAGGAGGATGGCACGCCCACATTTCTCGGCACCTATACCGCCTTCGATGGCCGCGACGCGCGCTGCGAGCTGTTCCGCGGCACCGGCATCAACACCTTCGAGATGACCCCGCTCACCGGCTCGGTGCCGGCCAGCAAGGGCATGGCGCTCTTCCCGCGCCGGATCGATGGCCGCTTCGCCATGATCGGCCGCCAGGACAACGAGAATCTCTGGCTGATCGGCTCGGACGACATCACCGAATGGAATGGCGGCGCCAAGATCGTCACGCCGCGCTTTCCGTGGGAATTCGTCCAGATGGGCAATTGCGGCTCGCCGATGGAAGTGGACGAGGGCTGGCTGCTCATCACCCATGGCGTGGGCCTGATGCGCAATTACTGCATGGGCGCGGTGCTGCTCGACAAGGCCGATCCGGCCAAGGTGCTGGCGCGGACGCCCGAGCCGATCCTGCGGCCCAGCCCCGAGGAGCGGAGCGGCTATGTGCCGAACGTCGTCTATAGCTGCGGCGGCATGGTGCATGGGCGCACCCTGCTGCTGCCCTTCGGCGTCGCCGATAGTTTCACCAGCTTCGCCAGCTGCCCCGTCGACGCGCTGCTCGCCCGGATGAACTGAACGCGGCCGGCCTCACCGCCAGCCCAGCGCCGGGGCGACATGCGTGAGCACCGCCTCGAGCACATGCGCATTATAGGCGACGCCGAGCTGGTTGGGGATGGTGAGCAGCAGCGTATCCGCCTCGGCAATCGCCGCGTCGCCGCGAAGCTGCTCGATCAGCCGGTCCGGCTCGGCGGCATAGGTGCGGCCGAAGACCGCGCGCATATCGTCGATCACGCCTATATGGTCGCCGCCCCGGTCGCGACCGAAATAGGCGCGATCGAGATCGGTGAGGATCGGGAAGATCGAGCGCGACACCGAGACGCGCGGCGTGCGGGCATGGCCCGCGGCGGCCCAGGCTTCGCGGAACTTGCGGATCTGCCGCGCCTGCTGGATGGCGAGCGGCTCGCCGCTCTCATCGGCCTTGAGCGTCGAGGTCTGGAGGTTGAGCCCCTTCTGCGCCGCCCAGATGGCGGTCGCGTCCGAGGCCGAACCCCACCAGATCCGGTCGCGCAGCGTGTCCGAATGCGGTTCCAGCCGCAGCAGGCCGGGCGGGTTGGCGAACATGGGCTGGGGATTGGGCTCGGCGAAACCGCGACCATCCAGCAGCGCGACGAAGCGTTCGCCATGGCGCCGGCCCATGTCGGACGCGCTTTCCCCCGGCGCGGGGGCATAGCCGAAATGGCGCCAGCCCTCGATCACCTGCTCGGGAGAGCCACGGCTGATCCCGAGCTGGAGCCGTCCGCCCGAAATCAGGTCGGCCGCGCCGGCATCCTCGACCATGTAGAAGGGGTTTTCATAGCGCATGTCGATCACGCCGGTGCCGATCTCGATCCGGCTGGTGCGCGCCGCCACCGCCGCCAGGAGCGGGAAGGGCGAGGCGAGCTGGCGGGCGAAATGATGCACCCGGAAATAGGCGCCGTCCGCCCCCAGCGCCTCGGCTGCGACCGCGAGATCGATGGATTGCAGCAGCACGTCGCGCGCCGATCGCGTCTGCGATCCCGCGTCCGGCGACCAATGCCCGAACGAGAGGAAGCCGATCTTCTTCATGGCACGCTCCGCGGATCCGGACCGGCGCGGCGGAACCGCGCCGCGCCCGGCAAGGATTAGAAGGTGGAGAGATAGACCGACCCCCGCGCCATGGAAGTCGCATAAACTCGGGGGTGCGCGTTCCAGCATCTGGAAAAGCGGCCGGCCGGAGGGTGGCCTTATTCCGGGCGATCGGCGGCGAAGGCGATGTCGCGTTGGGCGCGCAGGGCCTCGAGGCGCTGGCTCAATCCACGCTCGACATTTCGATAGGCGGCACTGCCGAGCGTGAGCCGCAGCGTCGGGTGCGCGGCGTCCGCCGCCGCGATCATCGCGTCGACCGTTCGCCCTGCATCGCCCCGGATGGGAAAGGCCCCGTCCGCGACCATGCGCCGCACGTCGCCCGCCGGCGTCGCTGCATAGGCGTCCATCGCGTCGGCGATGTCGAGCGATGCGCCGAAATTGGTGCCAGTCGGCCCCGGCTCGACGAGAAGACAGTCGATACCGAAGCGCGCCACCTCCTGCCGTACCGCCTCTACGAAACCCTCAATCCCCCATTTGCTCGCGTGATAGAGGCTGAAGCTCGGATAGGCGATCTGCCCGCCCTCGGACGATAGCTGGACGATGCGGCCGCCCCCTTGGGCGCGCAGGTGCGGCAGGACTGCGCGGATGAGCTGGATCGAGGCGAGGAGGTTGGTCGCCAGCTGTCGCGCGATCTGCGCGTCGCTCACCTCCTCCGCCGCCCCGAACAGGCCGTAGCCGGCGTTGCTGACCACCAGGTCGATGCGGCCAAGCGCCGCGAACGCCGCATCGATCGCGTGCCGCAACGCTTCCGTGTCGGTCACGTCGAGCGTGAGGATGCGCAGCCGGTCGCCATGCGTGGCGGCAAGATCGGCAAGTGCGTCCGCGCGACGCACGGTCGCCGCGACGCGGTCGCCGCGGGCCAGCAGCTTCTCCGTCATGTCGCGGCCAAGGCCCGACGAGGCGCCGGTGATGAACCAGGTCTTCATGATTGATCTCCTCTCACGCGCCGGATGTAGACGGGCGCGATTGGTGCGATTAGAGGCGCAAATCGGCATGGGCTGGTGAAGGATCGTCACCAATGGAGGTTTCGCTCGCCGACCTGACCGCCTTCTCCACGGTCGCGCGCTATCGCAGCTTTCGCGCCGCCGCCGACGCGATGGGCGTGTCGCGCTCGTCGCTCAGCCATGCGGTGCGTGGCCTGGAGGAAAGGCTTGGGGTGAGGCTGCTCCACCGGACCACCCGCAGCGTCTCACCGACCGAGGTGGGCGCGCGGCTGCTGCGGCGACTGGGGCCCGTGCTCGGCGAACTCGATGCGGCGCTGGCGGAGGCCGCCGGGGCGGAGGGGCCGGCGGGTCCGCTCCGGATCAACGCGCTGGAGGCCGCGGCGCGCTGGCTGCTGGCCGAGGTCGTGCCCGCCTTCCTCGATCGGCATCCGCGCGTGGAGCTTGATCTTGTGGTCGATGATCGCCTCGTCGATATCGTCGCCGAGGGGTTCGATGCCGGGGTACGCCTGCGCGAGGCCGTGCCGCAGGATATGGTGGCGGTGCCATTTGGCGGGGAGGCCCGCTTCCTGGCCGTGGCGTCCCCGGCCTATCTCGCGGCACAGGGCGAACCCGCCACGCCCGAAGACCTGAAGCGCCACCGCTGTATTCGCCAGCGACTGGCGAGCGGCAAGCCCTATCGCTGGGAGTTCCAGAAAGGACGGCAGGAGCTAACCGTCGACGTGCCCGGCGCGCTGACGCTCAACAATAGTGGCTTGATGGTTGCGGCGGCGATCGCCGGGCTCGGCATCGCGTTCGTACCCGAGCGCGCGGCGGCGGCGGCCTTCGCCGAGGGGCGGCTGCGTCCGGTGCTCGCCGATTGGTCGCCGAGCATAGCGGGCTTGTGCCTCTATTTCCCCGGCCATCGCCATGTGCCGACCGCGCTGCGCGCCTTCGCGGACGCGGTCCGCGCGGCGGGGCGGCAGCGGTGAGGCGCCGCGCGCGCAGCCGCTTCGCAGCGCCGGACAAGGGCGGATCGCGCTGATCGCGCGCGATCAGCACAGGGCAGGCAAGGCCCCGTCGCGGGTCATCCGCGCGATCGGCTGGAAGCAACCAAGGATGAGTCGCTTGGCATCGAAGGGCGGGGTCCCGGCGGAGTCCATCCGAGGATCGTGGTGCATCTTCTCCTCGGCCGCTTGGAACGACGCCTTGTCGCTCCACACTTGCCAGGTGAAGACAATCTTCTCGCCGTCCCGCGCCGCGACTGCCTTGCGGAAGTCGGTCTGCACTCCGTTGGGGATGAAGTCTTCCCAGCATTCGACGATCTCGAGGCACCCATAGTCCTTGAAGAAGTCTGCGCTGTTCTCAGCCCAGCGGCGATAGGCTTCTTTGCTGTCGTCGGGCACCGGAATGACGAGGCCGCAAATGTACATGACGGGCTCCCTTCTTCGGACAAATGTGATCGGCGCTCGGGCGGATCGCGACACCGGGCTTCGATCGGATCCGCCGCGGGACAGCGCAAGCGGCGGCCGGGCGGGTCAGGCCCGCCGCATCCTGGTCTGGCCCTCCGTGACGAGGACATCGATGAACGCGCGCAAGGCGGGCGGCATCAGCCGACGCCCCGGATGGTACAGGTAAAAGGCGCCGACCGGCGGAGTCCAATCGCGCAGCAGCTGGATCAGCAGGCCCGACGAGACGAATTCCGCCACCAGCGGCTCGCCGAGATAGGCGATGCCCATGCCGGCCAGCGCACAATCCAACAGCAAGCGCGTGTCGTTCGATGTGAGCGCATGGCCAGGATCGATCACGACCGGCCCGGCGCCATCGTCGAACGCCCATTTCTGGAGCAGTCCGGTCTCGGAGAAGCGATAGGTGAGGCAGCGATGATCCAGCAGATCGGCGGGCCGCCGCGGGGCGAGCCGGTCGCGCAGATAGGCCGGCGAACACACCGCCATCATGCGGAACTCGGGCGTGAGCCTCACCGCCGTCATATCCTTCTGCACGAGACCGCCGAGCCGCACACCCGCGTCGAACCCGTCGCCGACGATATCACGCACATGATCGTCGATCACGAGATCGATTTCGACCTCCGGATAGCGCGACGCGAAGATCGGCAGCACTGGCTGCACAAGCTTGATCGCTGCGATCCGGGGCAGATTGATGCGGACCCGGCCGCGCGGGCGGCGTTCGTGGCCGGCGGCGCGCGCGCAGGCGGCGTCGAGCCCCGCCATCGCCGGCGTGACATCGGCGAGCATGGCCGCACCCGTTTCCGTCAGCGACACGCTGCGGGTGGTGCGGTTGAAAAGCCGCGTTCCGAGCCGATCCTCGAGCGCAGCGATCCGGCGGCTGAGGGCGGTCGGGGAAAGATCCAGCCGGCGCGCCGCGCGGACGAAACTGCGCTCCGCCGCGACCGCGGCGAAGGCGGCCAACTCATCAAATTCCCGGCCTTTCATTGGTGCGTCCAGCGCAATGACCTATCCCGACAGGCTCCGATTATCCTCGCATCATACGCCATTAGATCGTGTCTCGGCAGGGTGCTTCCGCACCGCGACCAACTGGGAGGCGCATAGCGTGGCCGCATCTATGAGACGCTGGGAGATGAACGCCATAGGGCGGGCGCATCTCGCTTTGCAGGAGGTGCCCATGCCGGTGCCCGGTCGCGGCGAGCTGCTCATCCGCATCGCCGCGGTGGCGCTCAATTACCGGGACAAGATGGTGATCGAGACGGGGCGGGGGCTGCCGCTCGCTTTTCCCTTCACACCGGGATCGGACTTCGCGGGAACGATCGTGGCGCACGGATCGGACAGCGATCGGTTCTCGGTGGGCGACCGGGTGATCCCGCATTTCACGCCCGAGTGGATCGACGGGCGGCGCCCCGGCGATGCCCGCACGCCCGCCTATCGCACGCTGGGCGGCTTCTATCCCGGCGTGCTCGCCGAGTATGTCGTGCTGCCGGACTCCTGGCTGGTGAAGGCGCCCACCACCCTCTCCGACGCCGAGGCGGCGACGCTGCCGGTCGCGGGGCTGACCGCCTGGTTCGCGCTGGTCGAGCGCGCGGGCGTCCGGGCGGGCGACACGGTGCTGATTCCCAGCACGGGCGGCGTCGCGCTGTTCGGCCTTCAGATCGCCAAGGCGCATGGCGCGCAGGTGATCGTCTGGTCCGAGGGCGACATGCTGGACAAGGCGCGCGCGATCGGCGCCGACCATTGCCTCGACCGCGATCGCGCCGACCTGCGGGAGGCGGTCTACGCCATCACCGGCGATCGCGGGGTCGATCATGTGCTCGAGGTGGTCGGTGGCGGCCATCTCGCGCGTTCGGTCGAACTCGTCGCAGTGGGCGGCCATATCTGCCAGATCGGCGCGCTCGACGGGTTCGATCTCAGCGCACCCGCCATGCCGCTCATGCTGAAGGACGTGACGATCCACGGCATCGGCACGGGCCACCGGACCGCGCTCGAGCGGCTCGTGCGCGCGGTCGATCAGACCGGGCTCAAGCCGGTGATCGACAGCCGATATGGGCTGGCCGAGCTGCCGGCGGCGCTCGATCGGCTGGATCGCGGGCCATTCGGCAAGATCATCGTCGAGTTCGGCTGAGCCCGTTCTTCTCCCCGCCGAACAGCAGGCGCCATGATCCGAGCGGCGGGCTGGAAGCGGCGCCGGCCTACGCCGCAGGCGATCGGTGGCGTACCGCCACGCCGATCATCACCTCGTCCCTGATGTGCAGCAACTCGGCTTCGTCCGCGCCATCGCGCGCTTGCACGGCGATGCCCTGCTGGACGGCCAAAAGATAGGCGGCGAGGCGATCGGCATCCTCAACGCTCAGCCACCGGCGCAACGCGGCCGCGATGCGGCCCCGCAGGCCCTGGCGGCGCGTGCGCAGTTCCCGAGCAAGATCCTGCTGCGCGGGCGCGCCCTCGACCAGACCGGTCGAGATCATGCACCCGCGCTCGTCGGTCACGACCGATCTGATCGCGGCTTCCAGCAAGCCCGATACCGCCTCTTCCAATGTCTCGGCGCCCGCCATGCCCTCGAGGGCGCCGGGAAGCGCCGCGTAGCGATCGAGCGCTTCACGATAAAGCCCCGCCTTGCTGCCGAACGCCGCATACAGGCTGGGCGGCGCGATGCCGATGGCCCCGGTCAGGTCCGCGATCGAGACGCCCTCATAGCCATAGCGACGGAACAATCGCATCGCGATTTCGACCGCCTCGTCGCGGTCGAAGGTGCGCGGGCCGGAGGACCGGCGTTGGCGGGGCTTATCCATAGCGATCACTAAACAGGGCTTGACGCGCCACCGCAAGCGAATAGTCTGTATCGATCGCTAAAGACAAGGTTGCTTCGCATGACATTGCTGCCCTTCCCGACCGTCCATGGCTTCGGCTCCGTTCATGGCGTGCCCGTGCTGCCGGACGGGTTCACGCAGGTGTTCGAGAGCTACCGCATACCGACCGGCGAGATCGCGCTGCATGCGGTGATCGGGGGCGAAGGACCGCCGCTGCTGCTGCTCGGCGGTTGGCCGCAGAATTGGTATATCTGGCGCGACGTGATGCTGCCGCTGGCGGAGCGCTTCACGCTGATCGTGCCCGATCCGCGCGGGCTGGGCCTGTCGGACAAGCCCGAGAGCGGGTACGACAAGGGGACGATCGGCCGCGATCTGTTTGGATTGATGACGGCGCTCGGCCACGAGCGGTTCGCCATGGTCGGCCATGATTGCGGCATGTGGATCGGCTACGCGATGGCGGCGGACCAGCCGGAGCGGATCGAGCGGATCGCGCTGGGCGAGGCGATCATCCCCGGCGTCGCCGTCTCGCCGCCGCTCATTCCTGACGAGCGACCGCTCAACGACTTCCTCTGGCACAATAATTTCTGCCGCGTGCAGGCGGTGACGGAGGCGCTGGTCGCGGGTCGCGAGGAGATTTTCTTCGACTATCAATTCACCAAGATCCCGGTGCCGAATCCGCTCCCGGCACAGGTGCGCGCCTTCTACATCAATCTCATCAAAATGGACCGCCGCACCCTCACCGCCAGCTTCGACTATTACCGGGCGATCGACGCGGACATTCCGGCGAACCGGGCGCGGATGCAGCGGCGCCTGACGATGCCGGTGCTCGGCTTTGCGGGCGAACTGGCCTGCGCGGGGGCGGTCGAGGAGCAGCTCGGCCGCGTCGCCGACGATCTGCGCTGCACCGTTATTCCGGGCTGCGGCCATTTCGTGCCCGAGGAAGTGCCGGACAGGCTGATCGCGCTGCTGATCCCGTTCCTCGATCCCTATCGCAAGGGCGCGGCCTGAACATCTTGCCGTGGCCGTCACATCAACGTGTCGATGACCCCGCCATCGACGCGCAAGGCCGCGCCGGTCGTCGCGGAGGCCAGCGGGGACGCCAGATAGACGACCATGTTGGCGACCTCCTCCACGCTGGCCGCCCGGCGAAGGATCGAACTCGGCCGATGCGCCTGGACGAAGTCGGCGGCGACTTCCCCGATCGACTTGCCCGATCGCGCGTGTTCGGCCTCGAGCATCGCCGCGACGCCCTCGGACAGGGTCGGGCCCGGCAGGACCGAGTTCACCGTCACGCCGGTTCCGGCCATCCGCTTGGCCAGGCCGCGCGCCAGGGCGACGTCCGCGGTCTTGCTCACGCCATAATGGATCATCTCCACCGGGATGTTGAAGGCCGATTCCGACCCGAGCAGGAGCAGCCGGCCCCAGCCATTCGCCTCCATGCCCGGCAGATAGGCGCGGGCGAGCCGGACGGCGGCCATGACGTTGACCTGCCAGTGCCGGTCCCAGGTCGCATCGTCGGTGTCGAAGAAATCGGCGGGCTGGAAGATGCCGAGATTGCTGACCACGATATCCGCCCGCGGCACCGCGGCGACAAGCGAGTCATGGCCGTCCGCGCTGCCGAGATCGCTCGCCACGCCACGGGCGCTCCCGCCGAGGCGCGCGACCGCGGCATCGACCTTGGCGCTCGTCCGCCCGTTGATCACCACGCTCGCCCCGGCCTCCGCCAGACCTTTGGCGATGGCGAAGCCGATGCCTTCGGTCGAGCCGGTCACAAGCGCGACCTTGCCGCTGAGATCGATGATCATGGTGAAGGCTCCCGGTCTGATAGGATGATCATGATTGATCGCGCTTTTTCGTCACGCCATGGCGCATCAACACCGCCCAAGATCAGCGCGTTCCTCCGGATGGCGCAGGCTCACGGCCGCGTGTCGAGAAAGGCGCGAACCGCCGCGACCGTGGCGTGTGGCTGCTCTTCCATCAACCAATGGCCGGAGTCCGGGATCACCTGCTCCTGCACGTCGGTCGCGGCGAAGCGCATCACCGCCGCCATCGTCGGCCCGAAGGATTTCTCTCCTCCGATCGCGAGCACGGGCATGGTGAGCTTGCCTTGGGCCAGGAAAGCGCGATCGTCGATCGCATCCTGGTCGAAGGCGGCGAATTGCGCAAAGCCGGCATGCATCGCGCCGGGCAGCGCATAGAGCGCGGCATAATGCTGGCGGGAGGCTTCGCTGAAGCGCTCGGGTCGGGCGGAGAATTCGTTCCAGAACCGATCCAGATAGATGCGCTCGCGACCCGCGACCAGCCGCTCCATATCGGGGCCGCCGAAGCGGAAGTGCCAGAGGAGCGGATTTTTGAGGATCTCGTCCCAGGGTCCGATACCGGGGATCGGCGCATCCATGAGGACAAAGCGCCGCACTCGGTCGCGATGCTCGGCGGCGAAGGCGAAGCCGACCATATTGCCGATATCGTGCGTGACCAGATCGACCGTGCCGACCTTCAGCGCATCCAGCACGCCGGCCATGTCCTCGCCCTGCGTCTTCTTGTTATAGCCGCCGGCCGGTCGCGCGGACAGGCCGAGGCCACGCAGATCGGGCACGATGACGAGATGGTCGCGCATCAGGTCGGCGGCGAGCGGGGCCCACATGTCCCCCGTCTCGCCATAGCCGTGAAGCAGTAGCACGGCGGGCCCGCGACCGCCGATGCGGACATGGATCGTCGTGCCGTTGGCGGCGATCTCCCGCGTGTCGAAGGAAGGCGGAAAGGGCGGCACCTGCGCAGAGGCGCTCGTCGCCGCGAGCATGAGCATCGCGCTGGCAAGATAAGACCGGATCATAGTCGCTCCCCTTAAGCCGCTGATCCCCGGCGGCTCTCGACAGCAAGCTGCGCCAGCCCCAGTCTGCTGACTAGCCGGCCACTCCCGAACCCGGCGTCCGGAATGCCGAACGATGCTCAAGCTCGACGGATTGGAAGCGTTCGTCACCGTGGTGGAGGCGGGATCGATCAGCGCCGCGGCGCGGCGGCTCGGCTGCGCCAAATCGGTCGTCAGCGATCGGCTGGCCGAGCTGGAACGGACCATCGGCGCGCAACTGGTGCAGCGCACGACGCGCAGCCTCGCGCTGACCGGCGATGGCGATGCGCTGCTGGTCCGCGCCCGGTCGATCCTGCGCGACGTCGCCGACGCCGAGGCGGAGGTGGCGGAGCGGCGCGGTGCGCTGGCCGGGCCGCTCCGCATCGCCGGCCCGATCAGCTTCGGCGCGCTGCACCTCGGGCCGGCGATTTACGGCTTTCTGGCGACGCATCCCGGGATTCAGCTGACGCTCGATCTTGACGACCGGTTCGTCGATGCCGCCGCCGACGGCTATGATGCCGTGATCCGGCACGGGCCGATCACCGACGGGCGGCTGATCGTCAAGCATCTCGCCTCCAGCCGCCGCATTCTCGTGGCTTCGCCCGCCTATCTGGCGCGGCGCGGTACGCCCAAGACCGTGGCGGACCTCGCCCAGGCCTGTGCCATTCTCTACACCAATCGCGAGGCCGACTGGCGCTTTCCGGCGCCGGGTGGTGACACGATCCTTCGGCCGCTGGCCTGTCTGAGGGTCAATAACGGACTGCTGATGCGCGACGCCGCGCTGGCCGGGCTTGGCATCACCTTGCTCCCGACCTTCTTCGTCCATCGCGAGCTTGCGAATGGATCGCTGGTGAATGTGGATGTCGGCGCCGAGGCCGAGGGGGCGACGATCCATCTCGCCTATCCGGCCAATCGCAGCCCCTCGGCCAAGCTGGGCGCGCTGGTGGCATGGCTTCGCACCGCCTTTGGAAGCCCTGCCTATTGGGACGCCTCTGCGGAGTAAGGGGCGGCCGACCGCTCCTTGCGGGCGTCCGGCCCGCCCCCTCATCTCCGCTAGCCAGATGCGCGCTCATCCACCCCCGGCATCATGGCCTCCCGTCACAGCACGATCCCCGCGCCCGCCAGCGCACCGTCGATCCGCGCATCCACCTCGCGCTTTGTCTCCGCCCAGGCCGGCACGGTATCGAGCAACCGCTGCTGCCAGGCGACGAGATTGGGATAGTCCGTGAGCGGGAGCTTCGTGCGCGCGCTCTGCGAGAATGGCCCTGCAATATCGAGATCCGCCAAGGTCAGCCGGTCACCGGCGATGAAGCGCCGGTCCGCCAGATGCGCGTCCAGCACTGCGGCGGCGGCGTGGATCTTGCCGAAGGCCAGCTCCACGATGCGCGCATCCTCAGCCTGGCCGACGAAGCGCTTGCCGATCCGTTCATCGAACACCAGCGTGGCGAACACCCGCCATTGCTCGCCCGACCAGAACATCCACTGCAACACCTGATACCGCTCGGCCGGCGTGGTGCCGAGCAGGTCTGATCCGACCTTCTCCGCCAGATAGATGTTGATGGCCGAGGATTCGTAGAGGATGGTGTCCCCGTCGACCATCACCGGCGTCAGCCCATGCGGGTTGAACCGGGACTTGAAGTCGCTGGTCTGGCTCTCGCCTTTGAACAGATCCACTGGCACGCGCTCGAGTTCGATGCCCATGATCGACGCCGCCGTGATGACCCGGCGCAGACTTCCCGATCCCGGATCGCCGTAAACCTGTATCGCCATTGAATTGCTCCTCGCATCGCGGCCGCGCCGCCGATGCAGTGGGGCTAGGCTATTCAGCCGCATGAGAGTATCGGCCAGGAACGGAGAACATATATTCGGAGCACGAATGAGCGATCGCTGGCAGGAGATGACGGTCTTTGTCCGTGTGGCGGAAAGCGGCAGCCTCTCGCGCGCGGCGCGCGAGCTGAATCTCTCCCAACCCTCGGTGTCCCGCATCATCGCGGCGCTCGAAGCGCGGCTCGGCACGACGATGTTGCTGCGGACGACCCGCAGCGTCTCGCTCACCGACGCCGGCGCCTTGTACCTGGACCGCGCGCGCCGCCTTCTCGCGGAGATGGCGGAGGCCGAGCAGGCGGCGCGCGGATTGGATTCGCTCCACGGCGTCGTTCGCCTGGCCATGCCGGTTCTCTACGGGTCCCGCGCGGTGATCCCGGCGCTGGCGCCATTCCTGGCACGGCATCCGGACCTTCGGGTCGAGATCACGATGAGCGACGAGCGCCAGAACCTCATCGCGGACGGTGTGGACATCGCCATCCGCCTAGGTGTCGGGGCGCTGGACGATTCCAGCTTCGGCGCCCGCCGACTTGCGTCGGTCGAGCGCCTGTTGGTTGCCGCACCCGCCTATCTCGCAGCGCGGGGCGCACCCAAGGATCCGACGGAATTGGCGCGCCACGACTGCATCGTCCAGCATGGCCTGTTCGGCCGTGCGAGCTGGCGCTTCATGCACGATCAAAAGGTCACGGCGGTCGATGTGACGGCGCGGCTCTGGATCAACTCGGCATCGGGTGTCCTCGCGGCGGCAACGGCAGGATTGGGGGTCGCTCTGGCGACCCGGATCATGGCGCAGGAGGATCTGCGCGCCGGCCGCCTCGAGCAATTGCTCGGCACCTATCGGCTCGATCCGGCCGAGGTACACGCCATCTTCCCGGCGGGGCCGAAATTGTCGGCCAAAATCCGATCGGTGGTGGATCATCTATCGGCTTCGCTGGGGGCCTTCACCTAGATCGCATCGCCGCCGCGCCAAGTCAGCGCCTTGGCGCCGAACCCGGCGGGACCCGATGTCTCTTTCGCGGCGCGACGGATGCCCCGGCGGCCGCGCCGGCTTCTCGCGCGGCCGCCGCTACAGCGCCATCGCCGACGCCGAACTCATCTGCAGCCGTTCGATGTCCTGGCGCGGCGAAGCGCCGAACAGGCGCCGATATTCGCGGCTGAATTGCGACGGGCTCTCATAGCCGACGGCGAATCCCGCCGCTCCCGCCGTTGCGCCCTGCACCAGCATCAGCCGCCGCGCCTCCTGCAGGCGCAGCTGCTTCTGATATTCGAGCGGCGTCATCCGCGTGACCGCCTTGAAGTGCGCGTGGAGCGAGGACGGGCTCATGCCGGCATCGGCGGCGATCTCGGTGATGCGGATCGGCGCGTCAAAGCGACGCCGGATCGCCGCGATCGCCCGGCTGATCTGGTTCAGATGGCTGCCCGCGGTCGCGACATGGCGCAGCATCGGGCCGTGCGGGCCGGTCATCAGCCGGTAGAGGATCTCGCGCTCGATCAGCGGCGCCAGCGCCCCGATGGTTTCCGGTCGATCGAGCAGCCGGACAAGGCGGCAGGCGGCGTCGAGCAGGTCGGGATCGCTGGGGTAGACGCCCAGCACCGGCAATTCGGTGCGCGCGATCGGCCCGCCTTCCGTCGCCATCAAGTCGGCGAGCATCTTGGAGTCGAGATCGATCTTGCAGCATAGATAGGGTTTGTCGGGGCTCGCCTCGGTGACGAGGCCGACCAGCGGCAGATCGACCGAGACCAGCAGATAGTGCGCAGCATCGTAGACCAGATGCTGCTCCCCGATCGACACCTGCTTCGACCCCTGGGCGATCAGGCAAAGCGAGGCTTCATAGACGGCGGGTGTCGGCGTGCTTGGCTGGTCGGCGCGGATCAGCGAGACGTGGGGCATAACGGTCGTGCAGATGCCCGTACCGCTGACGTGGCGATCGATGATGGCGGCGAGTTCGGCGATCCGGTCCATGTCCGTGCTGATCCCGCAGCCGGGCGGCGCATGCAAGCGCACACCCGCGATTTTGGAGGATCGTGCAAGGCCTCCGGAGGATCGCTCTACCGCTCCGATGCACCGGCGGGCCATCTGCACGCGCACCGGATCAACGGGAAAGGAAGCATCATGACGGGGACCATCGACAAGGTCGTGCTCATCACCGGCGCCTCGAGCGGCATCGGCGAGGCGACCGCGCGCGCGCTTGCGGCGGCCGGCGCGCGATTGTTCATCGGCGCGCGCCGCGGCGAGCGCTTGAAGGCGCTGGCGGAGGAATTGGGCGGCGATGTCGCGTGGCGGACGCTCGACGTGACCGACAGCGCGGATTTCGACGCCTTTGTCGCGGCGGCGGCGGCGCGCTTCGGGCGCATCGACGTGCTGGTCAACAATGCCGGCGTGATGCCGCTCTCGCCGCTCGCCGCGCTGAAGCGCGACGAGTGGAAGAAGATGATCGACGTGAACATCCACGGCGTCCTCAACGGCATCGCCGCGGTTCTTCCCCGTTTTGTCGCCGACGGATCGGGGCATATAATCAACGTCGCCTCGGTCGCGGCGCACATGGTGGTGCCGACCGCCGCCGTCTATTGCGCCACCAAGCATGCCGTGCGGGCGATCACCGAGGGCCTGCGGCAGGAGCATGACGACATCCGCTCGACGCTGATCTCTCCCGGGGTCGTCGCGACCGAACTGGGCCACGACATCACCGATGCGAACGTCGCGACCGCGCTGGCCGGATGGCGGAAAAAGTCGCTCACCCCGGACGCGATCGCGCGCGCGATCCGCTACGCGGTGGAGCAGCCCGAGGGCGTCGACATCAACGAGGTCATCGTCCGGCCGGTCGCGGCGGACATGTGATCGGTCTGCCCCTGGCCCGCATGCGCAGGAAGGACGCTTCGACGAGCGTCCGCCTTCGCGCGGGGTCGGGGATGATGAAGGCTAGGGCGGCGCTGTACGGCCCATGGCGCCGTCCTGGTTGTTCACCGGAGGCGACACCTTGTCCAGGCCTTGCGGAGCCCGTGGCCCGGTCCTGGAAGGCCACCTCCTTTGCGGCGTTCGCCTGGTCGCTACTCGGCGGCGAAGGCGGCGGTGACCGCGTCGAAGGCCTCGCGGAGGACCGCGTCGAACGGCCGCGCGCCGCCCTCCCGGTTGAAGGTTTCGGACGCGACCCGCGTGGTGCCGACGGCGACCATGGCGAGCAGCCGCAGCCGTGTCTCCCGCTCGGGCTCGGGCCATAGCGCGCGGAGCGCCGCAAAGAGCGCTTCCTCTTGCTGGCGATAGCTCGCCTGCTTTCGCGCCTGCACCGAGGCGCTGCTCCGCATCAGCCTGTCCAGCGCCAGCATGTCGTCGTGCGGAAAGGACGCGCAGACGCGCAACGCGGCGTCGCGGACGAGCGCGAACGGCGAAGCGCCGGGACCCTCCCGGAGGATCTCGGCGGCGAACAGCGCCCCGACGTCGCTCTGCAACGAGAGCAGAATGTCGTCCTTGGACTCGAAATAGTGGAAGAAGGTGCGCCGCGATATGCCCGCGGCGGCTGCGACTTCGTCCACCGTGGCGCCGTCAAAGCCCTTCTGGATGAAGAGACGCACGCCCGCCTCGGTGATCCGCCGTCGCGTCTCGCGGCGCTTCCGCGCCCGCGCGCCGGACGGGGAGGGGACATCAGGCGATTGATCCACGCGCAGACCTTCGAACAAACAGTTGCACTCGGTGCAAAAGGCATCTTACACTGAGTGCAGCTTTGAGGAAAGGCATGCGCATGGCAAGATGGACACAGGCCGACATACCCCCGCAGCAGGGCCGAACGGCGATCGTCACCGGCACCGGCGGCCTCGGGTTCGAGGATGCGCGCGCGCTCGCGCGGGCGGGCGCCTCCGTCATCCTGGCCGGGCGTAACGCCGCCAAGGGCCGCGCGGCCTTGGCCAGGATCCGAGCGGCCGTCCCGTCTGCCGATCTGCGCTTCGAGGAACTGGACCTTGCCAGCCTCGGCTCGATCGAGGCCTTTGCCGGCCGGATCGCGGAGCGCCACGCACGCATCGACATGCTGATCAACAATGCCGGGGTGATGGTGCCGCCGCGTCGCGCGGTTACCGAAGATGGCTTCGAGCTGCAGTTCGGGACCAATCATCTCGGGCATTTCGCGCTCACCGCGCACCTGCTGCCGCTGCTGCGGAACGGCGGGCGGGTTGTCTCGCTGTCGAGCGTGGCCGCGCGCTCGGGCGTCATCGACTGCGAGGACCTGAACGCAACCCGCAGCTATGCCGCGATGAAGGCGTATAGCCAGTCGAAGCTCGCCTGCCTGATGTTCGCGCTGGAGTTGCAGCGGCGCAGCGACGCGCAAGGCTGGGGGATTCTCGGTATCGCGTCGCATCCGGGTGTCGCGCGCACCGATCTGCTCCACAATGGCCCCGGTCGCCATAGCCTGCCGGGGCTCGCACGAACGCTTCTGCCGTTCCTGTTCCAGTCGGCGGATCGCGGCGCCTTGCCGACGCTCTACGCGGCGACCGCGCGCGATGCGGTGGGCGGCGCTTATTACGGTCCGGACGGCCTTGCCGAGGTGCGCGGCTATCCAAGCCTCGCGAAACTGCCCTCGCAGGCGCGGGATCCCCAGATGGCGGCACGTCTCTGGCAAGCCTCCGAGGCGCTTACAGGGGTACGTTTCCCGGATGGCGCGCCGCGAGCGCAGGCGGTTTAGCGGGCGCGGGCGGCAGCCTGTTCGGCCATGAAGGCGGTTGCCGGGTAATCCGCGACGATAAAGCGGGGGGGGGCTACCGCACAATAGCGATCACGCCCGGTCGTCGGTGGATCGCCATTCAAGCGCCGCCTCGCGAAGATGGTCGAGAAGGCGTCTGATGCGAATGGGCGTGTATCGACGATCGAGCCGGACGGCGTGCACCGCGGTGTCGGCACTGCGCCAGTCCCGCAGCAGCTCGACGACGCGCCCCGCGCGCAGATCGGCAAGCCCGACCCACGCGGGCAGCCACGCGAGGCCAAGCCCCGTGCGCATCATCGACCAGATCGCGCTCATGTCCTCCACTACGATGCGTGGGCGGGGCAGATGCCGGATCCCCTTTCCGTTGGTGGGATCGGTGAAGTGCCATGCGCGCAGCCGGCCGGTGCCGGGATCGCGGAAGCCGATCTGTTTGTGGGCGTCGAGTTCGGCCGGCGCGCGCGGGGCGCCGATCAGCGCGACATAGCGCGGCGTCGCGCAGAGCACCCAGGGAAAGCTGCCGAGCGGCGTGGCCACGAGGCCGGGCTGGCCCTGGATCGGGCCGATCCGGATCGCGATATCGATGCCTTCGGCGGCGAGGTCGAGCGTGCCGTCATCGGCCTTGAGCTCCAGCTCGATGTCCGGGTTCGCGCGCAACAGGCTTGGCATCTGGCGCGCCAGTCGCGCGCGGATCAGCGACGCCGGTGCGCTCAGCCGGACCCGCCCGCCCGCGCCGCTGGCCGAGGCGCGGTCAAGCACCGCCTCGAGCCGCTCCGCCTCGCGCAGAAGATCGCGCGTGCCCTCCAATAGCCGCTCGCCCTCCGGCGTCAGCGAGATGGCATGGGTGGTGCGGTGGAGCAGGCGGACGCCGTGCGCCTGCTCGAACCGGGAGACCGCCTTGGACAAGGCCGATGTCGTCGTGCCGGCGCGGCGGGCGGCTTCGGCAAAGGAGCCGGCATCCACCACGCGCGCGAAATGCAGCAGGTTGATGAGGCGCTGGAAGGAGGGCGGTGTGGACATGGTGGAAACTCCATGCTGCTAGATCCGCCTCTACACGGGCCCAGCGCAAATCGCGATGATCTCCGGAGCAACACGGAGTGCAACGATGATCCCGAAGCTTGAACTTGAGGACAGCCGGCTCGACGAGGCCGCGCGCGCGATCGGCGACGGGCCCGTCGTCATGGTGAACCTGCTGCGCTTCCGCGAGACGCCGGACTATCCCCCCGGCTTCGCCGATCCAAAACCGGATTCGCTCAGCGGCTATTACGAAGGCTATGTCGGCGGCTTCCGCCGGGCCGCGGAGGAACTCGGCATCGCGCCGGCGCTCGTCTATGCGGGTATGCAAAGGGCCGGTCTCCTCGTGGGTGCAGACGACAGATGGGACGAGATCGCGATCGTGCGCTAAGCCGCCTTCGCCGATCTGCGCCGCATCCTCGCCAGCGACACCTATGTCCGGCAGGCCAAACCCCATCGCTTCGCCGTACTCGCCGACTGGCGCTTCATCGCCACCAAGGAGCGCTGACACGGCGCGGCGTAGGCGGACGGGACGCCATCCTGCCGGCGGAAGCGCGACGGGGCCAGCCAAGGGGACGCGGCCGGTCCTTGTTCGCGGCTGACCGACGACTGGCTCCCTCCAGCTGCCGCGTCCCGGAGGTTGCCGCTCTGCCGCCAACCACCGTCCGGTGCATCAGGCCTTTTCGGGCTCGGCAGCGCGTGACGCGCCGATGGGCCGTTCCGATCTAGGAAGCCTTGCGCTCCACCTCGGACCGTCACCTGGGCCGCGGCCGAACTGCATCGTCGACCATCAGCCTCGCTCTTTCGGATTTCGGAACAATCCATTTCCGCTTTCTGCGATTATCGTTGCAGGCGAAAAGGGCGATCTCTCCTCCCGTAGCCGAGCGGCGCTGCTGCCGATCGGGAGTGAGGAGAAGACCGATGAAGCGCATGATGATCTCTCTGCTGCTCGCCTCCGCCGGGGCGATGCTGAGCGTACCCGCCGGCGCCGCGCCGGCGCCCGCCGCCGTCGCAAGCGCGCCGATCCCGGTCACCGTCCACTATCGCACCGCCACCGTCGACGGCGTGAAGATGTTCTATCGTGAGGCCGGCCCCGCTGACGGCCCGGTCGTGCTGCTGCTGCACGGTTTCCCGACCTCGTCGCACATGTTCCGCAACCTGATCCCGGCGCTCGCGGATCGCTATCACGTGATCGCGCCCGATTATCCGGGCTTCGGCCAGAGCGACGCGCCCGACCGCACCAAATTCGCCTATACCTTCCAGCACTATGCCGACATGGTCGACACGCTCGTCCAGCAGCTCGGCGCCCGTCGCTACACGATGTACGTGATGGATTACGGTGCCCCAGTCGGCTACCGGCTCGCCCTCAAGCACCCCGAGCGCGTCGCCGGCCTGATCGTCCAGAACGGCAATGCCTATGAGGAGGGCCTTGGCGACTTCTGGAACCCGATCAAGGCGTACTGGAAGACCGGCGGGCAGAAAGAGCGGGATAGCCTCTCCGGGCTGGTCAAGCCGGAGACGACCAAGTTCCAATATACCGACGGCATGAGCGACCTGTCCAACATCAGCCCGGACAACTGGGTGATCGATCAGGCCTATCTCGATCGCCCCGGCAATCGCGACATCCAGATGGACCTGTTCCTCGACTACCGCACCAACGTGCCGCTCTACCCGAAATTCCAGGAGTTCTTCCGCACCCGGAAACCGCCGACGCTGATCGTGTGGGGCAAGAACGACAAGATCTTCCCCGCCGAAGGCGCGCGCCCCTATCTCCGCGACCTTCCGGACGCCGAGCTGCACTTGATCGACAGCGGGCACTTCGCGCTGGAGGACAGGTTCGCCGAGATCGAGCCGCTGATCCGCACCTTCCTTGACACGAAGGTCGCTGCCCGCTGAACCCTGCCGGCGTCCCGGGCACTGCCCGGACCCCGGCTCGGCCCCGGCCGCGCGGCGCACCGCCGCCTGAACCTGCCCGCGTGACGGCGCTCCACAAGGACCGCCGTCCCCATTTGCGAAGAGGATCCCACCATGTCGCGTCCCCCGCTGCCGCCGTTCACCGCAGAAACCGCTGTCGAGAAGGTCCGCCTCGCCGAGGATGGCTGGAACAGCCGGGATCCGGCGCGCGTCGCGCTCGCCTATACCGAGGACACGCGCTGGCGAAACCGCGCCGAGTTCGTGAACGGCCGCGCCGAAGCCGAGGCCTTCCTGACCCGCAAATGGCATCGCGAGCTCGACTACCGCCTCATCAAGGAGATCTGGACGTTCGCGGGCAACCGCATCGCCGTGCGCTACGCGTACGAATATCATGACGACAGCGGCCAATGGTTCCGCGCCTATGGCAACGAGAATTGGGAATTCGCCGAGGACGGGCTGATGCGCGTCCGCCATTCGAGCATCAACGAGCATCCGATCACCGAGAGCGACCGCAAGTTCCACTGGCCGCTGGGCAGGCGCCCGGACGATCATCCCGGCCTCAGCGCGTTCGGCTTCTGACCCGGCAGTCGCATTATGGATGCGCCCATCCTCACGCCGGTGATGCGGATCCTGATCGAGATGGCGCTGACCGCGCGCGGAGGAGACGAGCCGCGCCGACGGCGACAGGACGCGGAGGCACGACGCCTCGGCGTCTGCGGAGCCGAGATCGACGCCGCGCGCGACGGGCGGAGCTTCGACGCCATCAATTCACAAGCGCTCGATCTGGCCCGGGCCGCTGCCGGACCGGACAGCGGGCGGCGCCGGCGGGCGTCGATCCAGGCGCGCAAGGCCGGTCTCACCGAGGCACAATGCCGGGAGATCGAGATTATGGCGGCCGCACTGTCACCGACCAGCCCCCCTTAGCAGCGGAATAGCGGGTGTCGCTACGGGCCGAAAATCCTTATCCCGTGCAATGATCGCCGGCGTCGGGTCGCTGGCGGCTTGGACGAGGCACGTCGATGGATCGTTGGCAGGCGATGCGGACCTTCGTGAAGGTCGCGGAAACCGGCAGCTTCGCCGAGGCCGGGCGCACCCTCCACATGAGCGCTCCGGCCGTGACCCGCGCGATCGCGGCGCTCGAGGAGCTGGTGGGCGCGCGGCTGTTCGTCCGGACCACCCGCTCGGTCAAGCTGACCGAGAGCGGGCGCCGCTACTTCACCGATTGCCAGCGCATCCTCTCCGACATTGCCGAGGCCGAGGCGGCCGCCGCAGGCGCCTACGCCAAGCCCTCAGGCACGATCGCGGTCACTGCCTCCACCCTGTTCGGGCGGCACTATGTGATGTCCATCATGACCGAATATCTGGACACCCATCCGGGCATGGCGGGTCGCGTCTTCCTCGCCGATCGCCCGGTCAACATCATCGAGGAAGGCATCGATGTCGCCGTTCGCATCGGCCATCTGGCCGATTCCGGCTTCGCGGCGGTGAAGGTCGGGTCGGTGCGGCGCGTGATCTGCGGGTCGCCGGCCTATCTCGAGGCGCACGGCATCCCGACGGTGCCGGGCGATCTCAAGGACCACCGGATCGCCGCCTCGACCAGCGCTTGGGCATCGCCGGAATGGCGCTTCGCCGGCGACCAGCGCGTCACCGTGCATCCGGCGCTCCAGTGCAACACCAACGAGGGCGCGATCGAGGCGGCGCTGGCGGGATGGGGCCTGACGCGGGTGCTCCACTACCAGATCGGCCCCGACCTCATTGCCGGGCGGCTCCAGATCGTCCTCGCCGACCATGAAGAGCCGCCGCTGCCGATCCATGTGCTTCACCCCGAAGGCCGGCAGGCGCCGGCCAAGGTCCGGACCTTCGTCGATCTCGCGGTGACCCGCCTGCGCGAGAACAGGCTGTTGAACTGAGCGCGCGGCTCAGCTCCCGACGTCGGTCGGCTCGCCGGCCTCCCGCGAGCGACGCAGCGCCTCGAGCCGCGCCGTGGCGAAACCGTCGGTTCGGCTCTTGCCCCTGCCTCGAGCAGCTCGGGATCTCGCGCCGTGGCGACGCGAGCGGCGCTCTCGTGCCGCGCGAGAGGGCGGAGGCGGGCAACGATCATTTCCCGCTGCGGAAGGATGAGTTCACCGGGTCGATCATTCCCGATCCCGGGCGTGCATCGTACCTGTTCGGACATGACCGCATCCTATCTCCACACCCTGTTCGGCGACGAGGCGAGGCGACTGCAGGAGCAGGCCGGCTCGCGGAGCGCCTATGCCCGCATGGAGGCGGGGCGCGCGCCCGGCGGTGATCGCCTGGGTGCGCGCGAGATCCAATTCCTGCGCGTTCGCGACAGCTTCTATATGGCCAGCGTCACCGCCGATGGCTGGCCCTATCTCCAGCATCGTGGCGGCGCACCGGGCTTCCTGAAGATCCTCGGCCCCGATCGCATCGGCTTCGCCGACTATCCCGGCAACCGGCAATATATCTCGCTCGGAAACCTCGCGACCAGCGACAAGGTGTCGCTGTTCTTCATGGACTATCCGGAGCGACGGCGCCTCAAGCTGATCGGTCATGCCCGGACGACCGCCATGCCTGACGGATTTGCGGACGCAGGCGCCCCGGAAGAGCGCTTCATCACGATCGACGTCGTGGGCTACGACTGGAACTGCCCGAAATATATCACGCCGAGGTTCACGGCAGCGGAGGTCCGTGAGGTGATCGAGGACCTGCAACAGGAAGCCGCTGTCCTTCGCGCCGAGAACCAGCGTCTGCGCGACGCACTGGCGTCGCGTTGAGGGCCCTCGCGGCGCACGTTGGTCGCCGATTGAACACCCCGCCACGCCCTGTAAGGACTTGTCGCGATGCGAAACGCTTCATCCTCTTCCTCGCTGCCGCGGGTGCCGGCCTCCTTCTTCGGGATCGTGCTCGGCCTTGCCGGCCTCGCGAATAGCTGGCGCGCAGCGCACCTCGCCTGGGGAATGCCCGCCATGATCGGCGAGGTCCTGTTCCTCCTCGCCGCTCTGGCCTGGGCGATCGTGTCGACGCTCTACGCTTTCAAGTGGATCGTCGCGCCTCTGGAAGCCCGCGCCGAGGCGGACCATGCCGTCCAGTGTTGCTTCATCGGCCTGGGCGGGGTCGCGACGCTGCTGATCGCGCAGGGGGCGCTGCCCTACGCCCGCGCGCTCGCGCTTCTCCTGTTCGCGTTGGGCGCCGTCTTCACGCTCGGCTTCGCGCTGTGGCGCACCGGGCTGCTCTGGCGCGGCGAACGGGACGCGGGCGCCAGCACGCCCATCCTCTACCTGCCCACCGTCGCCGGCGGCTTCGTCGCGGGCACCACCGCCGCGGCCTTGGGCTGGCAAGAATGGGGTCAGCTCGCGTTCGGTGCCGCCTTATTCTCCTGGCTCGCCATCGAATCCGTGCTGCTCCACCGGCTCTACACCGCCGCAACGCTGCCGCCGGCCATGCGGCCGACGCTCGGCATCCAGCTCGCGCCGCCGGCGGTGGGCGCCGCAACCTATCTCGCGGTCGGCGGCGGCGCGCCCGATCTGATCGGACGTGCGCTGATCGGCTATGCGTTGCTCCAGGCGCTGCTGCTTCTGCGGATGGCGCGGTGGATTGCGGAGGCGCCGTTCGGCGCGTCCTACTGGGCCTTCACCTTCGGCGCGACAGCCTTGGCGACCGCCGCGGTGAAGCTCGCCGCGACGGGAGATGGCCCGATGGCATTGCTGGCGCCGGTGCTGTTCGGGGCCGCCAACCTTCTGGTGCTCAGCATTGCCCTGGGCACTTTTTTGCTGCTCGGCCAGCGCCGCCTGATACCGGCTCCCGTCGCGAAACCCTGACCGGCGACCGGGCAGGCGGTCCGGCGAGAGGATCGGACGAGCGAAATGTCTCCTCGCGCGAAAAGGCGGGGTCCGCCATGGCCTTCCGCCTGCACCCAGCCCGCACGCGCCGGCGCCCCGGTTTGATCGGGAAGCAGGGCGGCCCGTATGCCGGTCCACTCGACGCTCCGGCTCAGCCACGCAGCAGCGGAAGCAACTGGTCGCCCTGTCGCCTGATCTCGGGCAGATAGGGCGTGTCCGACAGGATGAAATGGGTGATGCCAAGCGCGCGATAGTGACGCAGCGACGCCGCGACATCGTCCGGCGAGCCGACCAGCCACGTCGTGCCCGCGCCGCCTCCGCCATAGCGGCCGGGCGCCGTGTAGAGATTGTCGTCGAGGACGTCGCCCCGCGCGTGGAGGTCGAGCAGGCGCTGCTGGCCGACCGCCGGCGCGCGACGATGCTCGTCGACGCGGGTTCGCTCCTTCATCGCTTCCACCTTCGCTTCCGCGTCGGCCCAGGCCTGCGCGGTCGTGTCACGGACGAGCGTGGTGATGCGCAAACCGAATTCGAGCGGCGGCAGGTCGCGATCGAGGTCGCGGCTCAAGGCTTTGAGGCGGGCAATCCGGTCGGCGACGCCTTCGCGGGGCTCGCCCCAGAAGAGCTGGACGTCCGCTTCGGTCGCCGCCACCTTTTCGGCAGCGTCGGAGGCGCCGCCGAAGTACAGCTTGGGATGCCGGCGCGCTCCCTGCAATTGGATCCGGGGCTCGACCGTCGAACCTGCGACGTGGAAATGTTCGCCTTCGAACGTGACATCTGTCTCGGTCCAGAGGCGTCGGACGAGCCGCATGAACTCCTTGGTGCGACCGTAGCGGTGCGCCTGATTGCCTTCGCTGTCGCCATAGGCCGCAAGATTGTCCTGGCCCGAGACGATATTGATCTTCACCCGGCCACCGCTCAGATGATCGAGCGTCGCGGCCGCCGAGGCGAAATTGGCGGGACGCCAATAGCCGGGGCGAATGGCGATCAGCGGCTGGAACGTCTTGGTGCGAGCGGTGAGCGCGGTCGCCACGGTGAAGGTGTCGGGCCGTCCCCAGCCCGCGCCGATCAACGCGCCGCCCCAGCCATGCTCCTCGAGCGCCAGCGCATGCTCGGTCAGCGTCTCCAGGCTGTTATGGCCGGCCACAGTGGGATCGCCACGATGGCCGCCCTGCACCTCATTAGGAATATACCAGAGAAATTCGGATCGCTCGGTCATGCCTGGCTCTCGCGCTGTTTTAAAGACGAAGTCGGGGGGAATGCGGCCGGCGTCACAGGGTGACGCGCACTGTGCCGCCGACGGTCCGGGGCGCGCCGATCTGGCCGCCATAGCCGTAGGTGCCCGCGCCCACGACTGCGAGCGCGTTGAGGTTCGTGTAGAAGGTCTTGTCGAAGGCGTTCTCGACCCAGGCCGAGGCGTCGTACCGGCCGTTGGCGAAGGTCGCGCCGACCCGGAAGCTGGCAAGTCCATAGCCTGGGATACGGCCGTAAGGGCCGTCATCGACGGTGCCGAACATCGACGACCGATAGGCGTAGCGGCCGATGACATAGGGCGTCACGCCATGGCCGGCATCGAAACGATAGTCCGCGATCGCATTGGCGACCCATTTGGGCGACTGGTAGACGCGCTTGCCGGTGAGATCGCACACCGCCGCGCCGCCCACCGGGCATGGGGCATTGCGATAGCGGCTGTAGCGCGTGTCGTTGAAGGCGCCATTGGCCGACAGGCTGAGGCCATCTGCGACCCGCCATTGGCCCTCCACCTCGATGCCACGGGCACGCACATTGCCGACATTGGCGAGATAGGATTTGCCGCCGTTGATCGGGTAGATATTGGCCTGAAGGCCGCTCAGCTGCGTCCAATAGCCGTCGATGTTGAGCGTCACGCGCTGATCGAAGAACTGCTGCTTCACGCCGACTTCGTAGCTGTGCACCTTTTCCGGCTTGAGGATGAGGGGCGTGCCGCTGGAGGTCGACGAATTGAGGTTGAGGCCGGCGCCCTTGTAGCCCGTCGAGGCGGATGCATAAGCGAGGAGGGTGCCGGTCGGCTTCCAGGACAGGCTGCCGAGCCAGGACACATTGTTGCCCTTGACCGACACGTCATAGTGGAAGGGAATCGAGGTCGCGGCGTACGGGGTGCCGACGGTCGACGTGTCGGAAACACCGCTGCGCTTGTCGTGCGTGTAGCGGACGCCGCCGGTGAGCGTGAGGGTCGGCGTGATCTTGAAATTGGCCTGGCCGAAGGCGGCCAGACTATCCACCGACGTGTCGACATCGTCGAGATATTGGGAGCCCGGTGCGATCGAGACGGCGGCTGCGGACGGATTGGCCGTGCGCAGATAGCGGGTGAAGAAGGCCGACGCGTCGCTGCCGAACTGGTTCAGGATATAATGATCGAGCAGCTGCTGGTGGAAATAGTAGGCGCCGATCTGCCAGGAGAATCGCCTCGTCGAATCCGATGCGAGCCGGAATTCCTGCGAGACCTGCCGATCGCGCGTGATCGCGACGTTGCGATCGAGAATGTCAAAGGGCGTAGAATCCGACTCCTGGAGCGGATTGAAATACCAGTAGCGATAGTTCGTGACCGAGGTCGCGATCGCGAAGCCCAGATCCCAGTCGGCCTGCAGTGACGCGCCCCATTGATGCGTCCGCATCAGCTGCGGCGCATCCCACACGACATGATCGTTGCTGGCGGTCGGTGTCCAGCCCATCTGCGCGAGGGTCGCCAGCGTCCGTTTGGTGCCGCTGGAGATGGCGGGCGGCAGCACCGTCTTGATGGCGCTGACGCAGCATGTGTCCGATTCCCGCGAATAGTCGATGATCGCGCGCAGCTTGAGCTTGTTGCTGGGCGTGAGCAGCAGCTGCGCCCGGCCGCCCTGCCGGTTGATGCCGTTCCCGGCCTTGCCGGTCGTGTCATTGTCGATGGTGCCATTGCGATGCGTGTCGAAGCCGGTGATGCGGAAGGCCAGGAGGTCGGACACGATCGGCCCGGTCACGCTCAGCCGCTCCTGATGATAGGCATAGGTGCCGCCCGAAACCTCTCCGGTAACACCCCAGTCGAAGCTCGGCCCGCGCGTGGTGACGTTGACGACGCCCGCCGACGTATTGCGGCCGAACAGCGTGCCCTGCGGCCCGCGCAGCACTTCGACCCGGTCGACATCGATCAGATCCTGAAGCGCCATGCCCGGCCGGCCGAGATAGACATTGTCCACATAGACGCCGACCGAGGAATCCAGACCGTCCGACGCGCTCGATACGCCGATGCCGCGGATACCGAGCGACGAGTTGCGGGGGTTGCTGTTGAAGGCCGTGAGGCTGGGCACCCGCTGGGTGAGATCGGCGATCGTATAGCCGCCCGTCTTCTCGAGTGCCGATCCCGAGACGACGGAGAGCGCGATCGGCACATCCTGCGCGCGCTCGACCTGATGGCGCGCAGTGACCGTGATCTCTGCGGCATCGGGGGCGGGCGGCAGGCTCGCCGCCGCCGCATCGTCGGCGGATCCGTCTGTCGCGGCGTAGGCCGGCGCGCAGGCCCCGACGGCCAAGGCGATCAAGCTAAGCGTCGAGTGGATCGAGATCATTGGCCCCCCAGGCGGATCAGGTCGAGAGCGGGGTGCCTAAATCCCTGGTTACCGACTGGACAACTAGAGAATCTCAGGGATGGGCTAGTTTTTGTATCTCGATCGATCGGGATGGCTGGCCGATCGTGACGACCGCCGCCGGCCACAGGACAGGAAATGACTCATGCCCCTTCTTCGCCATCTCCATGTCAGTCCGCTGGGCCTAGGCGGAATGAGCCTCTCGGGCATCTACGGCAAGTCGGATGACGAGGCGTCGATCCGCACGCTGCAGCGCGCTGTCGATCTCGGCATCACCTTCTTTGACACCGCCACTGCCTATGGTTCGGGGCATAACGAGACATTGTTCGGACGCGCGCTGCGCGACCGGCGTTCCGGGCTCGTGATCGCGAGCAAGTTCACCCATGGCCAGGCGGGCGAGGGAAAGCCGAAGGTCGACGCGAAGGAGGCCGTCGCGGCGAGCCTCACGCGCCTCGGTCTCGAGCATATCGATCTCTACTATCTGCATCGTGTCGATCCCGATGTTCCGGTCGAAGAGTCGATCGGTCAGCTGGGTCGTCTGGTCGACGAGGGGAAGATCGGTGCTGTCGGCATTTCCGAAGCCAGTGCGGCGCAGCTGCGCCGGGGCAATGCCGTCTACCCCATCACCGCCCTTCAGAGCGAGTTTTCGCTTTGGACGCGCGACGTCGAGGCGGAGATCCTGCCGACCGCGCGCGAACTTGGCATCGGCTTCGTGGCCTATGCGCCGCTCGGTCGCGGCTTTCTCGCCGGCGCCACGCCGATCGACGCTGAGGATCGGCGCAACATCCATCCGCGCTTCAAGGCCGAGGCGATCGCAGCCAATAGCCGGCGTCGGCTGGTCATCGAGGCGGTGGCGCAACGCCTGGGCGTGACGGGCGCGCAGGTCAGTCTCGCCTGGGTGCAGGCCAAGCAGCTTGTCCCGATTTTCGGCACGCGCCACATCGCGCATCTGGAGGCCAATTGGGCCGCCAACGCGCTCGTGCTCGACGATGCGACGCTCGCCGAACTCGACGACGCCTTCCCGCCCGGGACGACGGTGGGCGATCGCTATCCGCCCGAGCAGCTGAGGCAGGTGCCTGCGGCACCCGTCGCGGCGCACGGCTAAACCAACGGAGTCCGAACCATGAGCGAAGCCCTGCTGATCGAGTTGCGCGAAGCCGCCTACCGCCGAATTTCCGTCGATGCTGTCACGCCGGTCATTGGCGCGGAGATCGGCGACATCGATCTGTCCCGTCCGCTCGATCCCGAGGCGGTGAACGACATCCGTGAGGCGATCCGACGCCATCGCGTGCTGTTCTTCCGCGATCAGCGTCTTTCCAATGAAGCGCTCAAGGCTTTCGGACGCAGCACCTTCGGGCCCCTCACGCCGGCGCATCCGATCGCCGCCGGCCTGGCGGACGATCCCGAAATCTGGGAGCGGACGGTGGACGAATATCGCCTTCGGCGCACCCGCAACGACACGCTGCCGCCCGGGCGCACCCCGCCCCGGGATTTCAAGGGCTGGCATATCGACATCACCTTCGTCGCCAATCCCAATGCGTATTCGATCCTCTACGGCGCCAGCATCCCGAGCGTTGGCGGCGACACCCTCTTCACCAATCTCGTCGAGGCGTATCGCGGTCTGTCCGCGCCGATCCAGACACTGGTGGACGGCCTCCAGGCCGTTCACCAGACCAGCGACTATGATTTCGGCGGCGAGCGGAAACTCACGGCGGACGGGCGCGAGAAGGGTTGCTTCGTCGCTCTCCACCCTCTGGTGCGGGTACATCCCGAGACGGGCGAAAAGTCGCTGTTCCTCAATCCGGGCACGATCACCCACATCGTCGGGCTGAAAGAGCCCGAGAGCCGCGCGCTCATCGATCTCCTCTATGGCGAGGTGACCCGGCCCGAATATCAGGTGCGGCTGCGTTGGCGGCCCGATACGCTGGTGGTCTGGGACAATCAGGCGGTCGCCCATGCCGGCCCGATCGATTACGCGCATTTCGATCTGCCGCGTGTCGTGCGCCGGATCACCGTGGCGGGCGACCTGACGCGCGGGCCCGACGGCTTCGTGTCCCAGCAGCTCGAAGGCGAGCTATTCGAGACGCTTGACGGATGACATCGGCCAAATCCGAATGGCCGCGGGGAACCTTGCCATTCGCCCTCCTTGTCGCGCTTTCGATCGGGCTGCTCTTTCTGTTCGCCCCGGCTCGCCGGGCTAAGGTCGCGCCGGCGGGCGCGCTGTCGCTCGACGCCCCGCTCCCGGTCAAGGTGCCCGCCGGCGTTGTGCTGCGGGTCGGCGATCCGGTGAACAAGTGGATCTTCCGGCATCTCGGCTGGGACAAGCGACTGCCCTTCCGCATCGAATGGGCAGAGATTACGGGCGGACCCGGCGTCACCGAGGCGTTCCACGCGGGCGCGCTCGATGTCGGTTACGGAGCGAACGTGCCGCCGATCCACGCCAAATGGAGCGGCATTCCCGTCCGCATCGTTGGTTTTGGCCAGTTCCCGCAGGGTGCCGCGAAGGCCCTCTATGTCATCGGCATCGCGCCCGGCGCGCATATCCGCTCGCTCCGGGATCTGAAGGGCAAACGCATCGCCTTCAGCCGGAGCCAGGTCCAGGCGCAGGTTGTCCTCCAGACCCTCAAGGCCGAAGGGATCGATCAGAGGGACGTCAGCCTCGTCGAACTGCCCTCGAGCATCGGCGGTGATGTCTATACGAGTGCGCTCGCGAGCGACGAGGTCGATGCGGCACCACTTGGCGCGGGCCTTGTGGCGCATCATTACATCACCAAATTCGGCGATCGAGGCGCCAGCCTTCTGCCCCATCCGCGCTTCCGCGACAGCGGGCTCGTCCTGTTCGTGCCCGAAAGCGTGCTGGCCGATCCCGGCAAGGCGGCGGCGCTCCGGCTCTACGTCGAATATTGGGGCAAGGCGCTGGCCTGGGCGAACGCCCATCCGGAGGAACTGGCGCGCGGCTATTATGTCGGCGTGCGGGGCCTCCCGATCGACGACGCCCGCCTCCAGGTGCACGCGCTTGGCCCGGTCAGCGCGCCCGAAAGCTGGAACGATGCCGTCGATTTCGAACAGAAGGCGATCGACATCTTGGGGCCGGCCACCGGCCGCCCGAAATTCGATGCGGCGTCGCTGTTCGATCGCCGCTTCGAGGCGATCGCGGCCCATGGCATGAAGGAAGAGCAGGCGTGCACGCCGTGTCGAGACGAGAGATGACGCTGGTCACCCCGCTGGCCGGCGAGGACCCAACAAACCCGGTCGCCGCGCAGGCGCCTTTGAGGCCGGTCGCGCGCAACCGTTTTCTGGGCTCCGCGCCGACGCGCCACGGCATCCTGCTCGGGCCCGGCTTGCTGCTGCTCTACTGGTCGGTCCTGTCGGTCACGGGCTTTCTCGATCCGAGGACACTGCCCGCACCATGGACCGCGGTCACCGCGGCGATCGACCTGATCCGAGATGGCAGGTTGCAGGAGAATCTTGCGGTTTCGGCCGGGCGGGCTCTGGCAGGCTTGGTCTTCGGATCCGCTGCCGCGGTTCTGCTGGCGCTGATCTCGGGGCTGACCGTGCTGGGCGGCTATGTCATCGACGGGCTCGTCCAGATGAAGCGCGGCATCCCCATTCTCGCGCTCATCCCGTTCATGGTGCTCTGGCTGGGCATCGGCGAGGCGATGAAGATCACCGTGATCGCGATCGCGGTCTTCTTCCCTATGTATATCCAGACGCACACGGCGCTTCGCGCAATCGACATCCGCTATGTGGAGCTTGCCGAGACGCTGCGATTGTCGCGCTTCAAATTCCTGGTCCGCATCGTGCTGCCAGGAGCGTTGCCGGGGATGCTGACCGGGCTGCGTTTCGGCACCACCGCCGCCTGGCTGGCACTGGTGGTTGTCGAGCAGCTCAATGCGACGAGCGGTATCGGCTATATGGTGACCCTCGCGCGGGACTATGCGCAGACCGATGTGATGCTGGTCGGCCTGGTCGTCTACGCGCTCCTCGGCTTTGCCTCCGATACCTTGATGCGGCAGCTCGAGCGCTATGTGCTCCGCTGGCGAAGGACGTTGGGCAAATGACCAAGGACATCGCCACCCGCGCGCTCGTGCCCGAACCCGTCGTTCGGATCCGCGATCTCGCGCGCACCTTCACGCTCAAGGGTGTGCTCAAGGGCGTGAATCTCGACATAGCGGCGGGCGAGTTCGTCGCCTTGCTCGGGCGGAGCGGGTCGGGAAAGTCTACATTGCTGCGCGCCCTCGCCGGCCTCGACTTCGAGGCACAAGGCGCGGGCGACTATTATGTCCCGGAACGCACCTCGGTGATCTTCCAGGATGCGCGGCTGCTGCCCTGGCTGCGTCTGCTGGACAATGTCGTACTCGGCATGGGCAAGCATGAGCGCGCGCGCGGCCGCGCCACGCTGGCCGAGGTCGGGCTTGCCGGTCGCGAGGACGCGTGGCCGCATGAGCTTTCCGGCGGCGAGCAGCAGCGCGCGGCGCTGGCGCGCGCGCTGGTCCGTGAACCGGAGCTGTTGCTCGCCGACGAGCCGTTCGGCGCCCTCGATGCGCTGACCCGCACGCGGATGCACGATCTGCTGCGGCGTGTGTCCGACGTGCATGACCCGGCCGTCCTGCTCGTCACCCACGACATCGACGAAGCCATCCTGCTCGCCGACCGGATCGTGATCCTCGAAAATGGACGATTGTCGGCCGACATCCGGGTCGATCTTCCGACCGAGCATGATGCGCGCGTCGTCCGTGTAGCCCGCCTGCGCACGGAGCTGCTGGCGCAGCTCGAAAGCCCCGCCGCCGAGCAGCTGATGGTGGAGGTGGGGCTGGGGAGAGGACCTATCCGCTAACAGAGATGGCCATCCTCCCCGGCACCATCGGCGATGAGCAAGGCCGCACGCCAAGCCAGGCTCGGCTGCGGGACGGCTATCACCAGCCGCTGGCGCTTTCGGTCGTCACTTCGTCGCGCCGGCCGCGGTGCCAGCTCCGACGGCACTACGGGCCCGACAGCGGAGGGGCCTTGCGGGCGCCGGCCCGACCCACTAATCAGCTTGGCCACGCCGCTGGAGATGTAGAACAATGTGATTTCGTCTGAACGCAATGCGGAATGTCTTGCCTTCAGGGAAATCTTGTTCATGCCTGCGATTACGGCGATCGACCTTGGCTGGTCGACGGCAGACGGCCATCCGGTCTTCTCTCATCTCAATCTTAGTTTTTGTGCGGAACGCGTCGGGATTGTCGGCCGCAACGGGGTAGGTAAGACGAGCCTCTTGCGATTGTTGTCGGGAGATCGCGCGCCCACCGCCGGCAGGATCATTATCGACGGGACCGTCGCCGTTTTGCGCCAGATCGTCCAAGTCGGGGCGGAAGACACCATCGCCGACCTGTTCGGGATCGCGGATCAGCTCAGCGTCTTGCGCCGCGCCGAAGCCGGCCTGGCGACCGAAAGCGAATTGGCGGAGGCGGACTGGACGCTCGAGATGCGTCTTGTCACCGCGCTTGCGAGGACCGGCCTGAACGCGGACGGTGCCACCCGGCTGGCGTCGCTCTCGGGCGGCGAGCGGACCCGCGCCGCACTGGCGAGCGCCATGTTCGCCCAGCCTGACTTCCTGCTGCTGGATGAGCCGACCAATAATCTCGATCGCGGTGGCCGGGCCGCGTTGCTCGATCTGCTTGCGTCCTGGAGTGGCGGCGCGATCATTGTTAGCCATGATCGCGAATTGCTCGAGCGCATGGACGCGATCGTCGAACTGACCTCGCTCGGCGCACGTCGCTACGGCGGCAACTGGAGCCAGTATCGCGCGCGCAAGGCGATTGAGCGCGCGTCCGCGCACCATGATCTGGAGGTCGCGCAGCGGCAGCTCGGTGACATCCAACGCAAGGCGCAGCAGGGGGTCGAGCGGAAACTCAGACGCGATGCCGCCGGCAGTCGGAAAGGCGCGCGCGGCGATATGCCGCGGATTCTCGCCGGCGCGCGCAAGCAACGGGCCGAGAATAGCGGCGGGGAGCATGCACGGCTCGCCGAACGCCAGCGGAGCCAGGCGATGGCCGCCGCCGCATCCGCCGGTGAGCGGATCGAACGGCTTGAGACCATGATGGTCTCCCTGGCGTCGAGCGGATTGGCGCACGGCGCGGCGGTACTCCGTCTTGACAAGGTCACAGCCGGATATTGTCCGGACGCGCCGGTGCTGCGCGATGTCTCGTTGAGTATGACAGGGCCAGAGCGCGTGGCGCTCATTGGGCCGAACGGCTCGGGAAAGACGATTTTGCTAAGCGTGATCGCCGGTCGGATCGTGCCATGGTCGGGCACCGTCCGCCATGTCGAGCGTCTGGCGATGCTGGATCAGACGGCCGCCATGCTCGATCCCGCGCTGTCAGTCGCCGAAAATTACCAACGCATCAATCCCGGCAGCGACGACTTCGCATGCCGTTCGGCGCTGGCACAATTCCGCTTCAAGGCCGATGCCGCCCTGAAGCCGGTCGGAGCACTCAGCGGCGGTGAGATGCTACGGGCCGGGCTCGCGTGTACCTTGGCGAGTCCGTTGCCGCCGCAGCTCCTCATCCTTGATGAGCCGACCAATCACCTCGACCTCGACTCGATAGCGGCGATCGAGGCGGCGCTGGCAGCCTATGACGGCGCGCTGCTGGTCGTGAGCCATGACGCGGCCTTTCTCGATGCGATCGGCGTCACGCGGTACATCGATCTGGCGACATGATCGCCGGGCCAAGCAAGCCCCGCAGCGGGCGGCGACACCGAGATCAGCGTTCGACGACACCAAGATCGGCTAAACAGCGTCTCTCCCAGGCGACGGCGCCCTGCTCGCGCGCCAGCGCCCGCGCGTGCCGCAAATTGGCCTTCGCTGCGTCGCCGTCCTGCTCGTCGTGCTGCGCGATTTCCGCCTTGGCGCGGAGCAATTCGGGTAAGAGCAAGCGCTCGCCGCTCGCCTCGCACCGCTCGATCGTCGTTTCGAGCAGATCGCGCGCCTCCGCGGACCGTCCGCCGGACATCAAACCGCGTACCAGTGCGAGCGAAAAGGGCGTCGTCAGCAACTCGTAGCGCGCCGCGCGCAGCCGGGAGAGGCTCTCCTCCAGAGCGCCGAGTTCCGGGCTGGCGCCGGCACGCGCGATCGCCAGCTCCCCGCGAAGGCCCGCCACGGCGGCGATGTAGGGGCCGAGCGCGTTGACCTCGGCGCACTCGGCGAACACCACGAGCGTCCGCTCCGCATCGTCGAGTTCGCCTGCCCAAAGATGGACCGAAAACGACCAGAGCAGGGCGATGCAGCGCGTGACGGCATGATCGAGACAGGTCGCGTCGGCGACCGCCTGCTTCGCCAGTCTCAGGGCCTGCTCGGCATTTCCGGTGAGCCACAAGGCACGCGCGAGTGCGATCGCCGAACGGTTGCGGTGATCGAATCCGTAGTGGATCGTGCGGCTGCGATGCGACGGCGGGCTGTTCTCCAGCGACAGCGTCAGGTCCAAGAGCGCGCGCGCCACCTTTCCAGCTCGTCCAGCCGGACATGGTCGCTCCGTTGCAACGCCGCGACCGCGTCGGAGCCGAGCGGCAGCCGCAAGGGCGGCCGCTCCGCGCCAACGATCGTCAGGATCGCCCTTGCGCCGCGCTCCGGGTCGCCCGGCTGCTTGCCGTCATAGGCTTGCTGCATCCGCGCCGCCTTGCCGACTACCGCATCATAATCGGCATGGCCCGTTGCGATGCTGGTCGATGCGCCCGCAGAGTCGGTGCGGAAGCCGCCCGGCTTGACGATGGTGACGCGCACGCCGATCAGCGCCATTTCCTGCGCGAGCACTTCGGAAAAGCCTCCGACTCCCCATTGCGCGGCGGAATAGGGCGCGCGGCCGGGCGCGCCGATCCGGCCGCCGACCGAGGAGAATTGGACGATATGCTCTCGCCGTCCCTCAAGGGGAACTGCAGCCAGCATTGCGCACCGCCGGGCCCGATCTCGACCTTGCCGACACCGTCCAATTCTTAGGGAATGCGACCTTCGATGAGGTCGCTGCCAAAACCGCGCCGTGTCGATGGCGGGCGATGCGGCGCACCCGCTTCGGTCCAATTCAACGCCAGCCACGTGCGGCCCCGCTTCTGGAACGCAGCCCAGGTCACGCGGAGCCGCCTGGGGGTGTGGAGAAGGCACCATATGCGAGGGCGTTGGTCGCAAGCTCGTGAAACGCCAGGGTTAACACCTCCGCCGCCTTGGGCGAGAGACGGATGTCAGGGCCGCCGCTGCTGAAGCGGCGGTGATGCAAAGGGTCACCAAGACCGTGAACGCCTGCTCGCCCCCGCTTGATCCGATTTCGTAATGGCGTGCGACACAGGCGCGCCGGCCGACATGAAGGGGCGGCCAATTCCGAGAGGCGCTACGGGGGGCTCTCGATGGCGGCAACTGGATCATTGCTGCCCGGCCTTCTCATCTATGTTCGTCTGGGACCGCAAGGCCGCCGCGGTCGACGTGAGCGCATCGATGAACACGCGCACCTTGCCCGATAGCGCACGGTGGCCGGGATAGAGGGCGTGGATGGCGATCCGGTCGCCGCGGCGGGCCGGCCACAAGCGAACCAGCCGTCCTTCCGCAACATAGGGCGCAGCGAGAAAGTCCGGCAGCCGAGCGATGCCGCCCCCCGCCAAGATCATCGGCAGCATGGCGGCGGAATCGGACACCGCCGCGGCGGGACGATAATCGCTGGCGTTGGCGGGCCCCGATGTCTCGTCATGGTAGGTGGCCGTGCGATCTGCGTAGCCGATCAAGGCGTGATCCTTGAGATCGGAGACGCAGCGCGGCGTGCCGCGCGCCGACAGATAAGCGGGGCTGGCGCAAAGCCAGCTCTCGGATAGGAGCAGGTGCCGCGCGATCAGATCGCTGTCCGCAAGCGGGCCGACGCGGATTACCAGATCGATCGGCTCGGCTGGCATGTCGACATAGCGGTTTTCGACAGCCAGCACGACGCGCACCCTCGGAAACATAGCCATGAACGCGGGTAGCATGGGGGCCACGAGCGCCGTCGCCACCGTGAACGGCAGGCTCACCTTCAGCGTGCCGCTGGGCACGCCGGCCATTTCGTCGATCGCCGCGCCGGCCTCGTCGACGTCGGCCAGAATGCGGAGCGCATGCGATCGGAACAGCGTGCCCGCGTCGGTCATCCGGAGGTGACGCGTAGAACGATCGATCAGGGCGACACCGAGCTGTCGCTCCAAACGGGCCAGCGCGCGGCTGACGCCCGACTTGGGCGTCCCGAGCGCGCGAGCCGCGGCAGAGACGCTCATGAGGTCGGTAATGCGCGCAAAGGCGCGAACATCGGAGAGCAGCATCGTCGTTCCAGATCGCGCAACAGCCTGTTCCGTATGGTCGGGCTAATCGGCGGTCCGTGCAACACGTAAACGCCTTCCCGGCAACCGAGGCGAGACTCAGTCATGATCAGGTACCAGGATATTCCCGCGGCGCCGGACGCTGTCGTACCGTTCCCGATCCATATTCCGGAGACGGCCTTGATCGACCTGGCCGGTCGGCTCGAGCGCACACGCTGGCCGGACGCCGGCACGGTCACGGATGGCAGCCAGGGGCCGACATTGTCGGCTGTGCGCCGCCTGGTGGAGCGATGGCGTGACGGCTATGACTGGCGTTCAGCCGAGGCGCTGCTGAATGGTTGGGGAAGCAGCCGAACCCTCATTGATGGGATCGGCATCCACTTCCTGCATGTGCGCTCGCCTGAGCCGGATGCGGTGCCCTTGCTGCTGGCGCATGGCTGGCCCGGTTCGGTGCTCGAGTTCCGCGACGCGATCGGGCCGCTGACCGATCCCGCCGCTTACGGGAGCGATCCGCGGCAGGCCTTCCACCTTGTCATTCCGTCCATGCCTGGGTTCGGCTTTTCCGACCAGCCCAGCGAGCCTGGCTGGAACGTTGGTCGGGTGGCGGCGGCCTGGGACGAGCTGATGCTGCGGCTGGGCTATGGGCAACGCTGGTGTGCGCAAGGAGGCGATTGGGGCGCGGCCGTCGTCACAGCGCTAGCGCAGATGCGCGCGCGCGGACTGGCCGGCATCCACCTCACCATGGTTCCCTTCCAACCCACGGACGCGGAGATCAGGGCCGCAACATCCGAAGAGCGCGCCATGCTCGCGGACATGAAGCGCTATTGGGACGAGCAATCGGGCTATATGAAGCTCCAGAATACGCGGCCTCAGTCCATCGGCTTCTCGCTGTCGGACTCGCCAGCGGGGCTCGCGGCCTGGATCTACGCGTTGTTCCAAGACGTGACCGATAGCGAAGGTGAACCTGAACGCGTGATCGCCTTGGATCACATCATCGACGACATCATGCTCTACTGGCTGCCCAATGCCGGCGCGAGCTCGGCGCGCTTCTATTGGGAGAATGCGCGGGCAGCCAGCATGCCTGCCGAGACCATAGATTTGCCGGCCGGCATCAGTGTGTTCCCGCGTGAAGCGGTCCGAGTGTCACGCCGCTGGGCGGAAAGTCGCTTCGCCGACCTGCGCCACTATAACCAGCCCGATCGCGGCGGCCACTTCGCCGCCATGGAGAATCCGGAGGCACTGGTGGCCGACCTGCGGGCGACGTTCAGGACCTTGCGCTGAATTCTTAAGATAGGGAGCGATGGCTATACCCCGCGAGTAATTGCCCAATTTCCGTCATGGCAGCTCCCACCCACTCCCAGTCGTCAGGCGCCGCATTCGTCGAACCCGAAATCTGCCGTCCGTTCATCTCCGATGGAGAAACATGGAATGACGAGGCCTGCAACTTCCCTGCCGTTCGCGTTCGACGCACTGAACGACAGGTTTCCAAGGATCCGACATCGGCTGCCTCCCGAATTGACGCATGGACGGCAAAGATGGGGCATAGAGCAGCCGGCGTGCTGCTCGAACCGGCGGCCCGGCTCGGGATCACAGCTGGTCCGTTTCGCCACTCGCTATCGTCTGAAGCGGCGTCAGCTGTCCGCCGAAGCCTGGGGCGCCGCGACGCCGTAGCAGGCGTTCGACAGTCTATTGAAGAATATCGGCACGCGCGGCCCAAAGGCGTGGGGCTTGGGCGGCATGGGAGCGCCCTGGCTGCGGGCGCGCGCGACGGCCTTTTCATACGACGGCCTTTTCATACCAGCAATCGGGCAGGTCGCCCGGGCGAGGGTTGATCCCGCCGTGCGCCGCTCGCGCCGCGGACGGCAGCACCGCCTGCAAAAGAACGCCGATCGCCACCGCGCGTATCATGCGATATGCCCTTCCCAGTTCGGCCGCGTCATCGTTCCGCGGGCCGGTTCCACCATCCGCCGCCCAGCGCCTGGAACAGGGCGGCCGCATCGACATACAGCGCCGCCCGCGCCTGCTGGAGCGTCACGGAGGCTTGCCAATATGCCTGCTCGGCGGCCAGCACCTGCAAGGGCGCGATCGCGCCCAGCCGGCCCTGGCCCTGAGCGAGTACGAGACTGTCCGCCGCCGCCCGCTCGGCGCGGTCGGCGGCATGCAGCGCTTCGGTATCGGAACCGACGGCGGCGAGCGCGTCCGACACATTCTGGAAGGCGGCGAGGACGGCACCGCGATATTGCGCCTTGGCCTGGTCGCAGGCCGCCTCGGCGGCATGCTGGCGATGGCGCAGCGTACCGCCGTCGAACAGCGGCGCGGTCAGTCCGCCGACCACGTTCCACAGGATGTTCTCGGGCGCGAGCAGGGTAGAGAAATTGGTGGATGAGCCGCCGAGATCGCCGCCCAGGGTAATCGCCGGCAAGCGCGCGGCGATGGCCACCCCGACCTGCGCGCCGGCAGCATGAAGTTGGGCCTCGGCGGCGCGCACGTCCGGCCGTTGGTCGACCAGTCTGGCCGGCAGGCTGAGCGGCAGGTTCGCGGGCAGGACGACGGTGGCGAGGTCGACGCGGGGCTGTTCGCTGCCGGGCATCTGCCCCGCCAGCACGGCGATCAGATCGCGCTGTTGCGCCAGTTGCTTGGTGAGGGGCGGCAACGCCTGTTGCGTCTGGGCGAGCAGCGCCTCCTGTGCGGCGACATCGGCGCGGGCGACATCGCCTAGCCGGAGGCGGGCGCGCAGGATTTCGAGAATGCGGACCTGCGCGGCGATGCTCCTCTCGGTGGCAGCGATCTGTTCACGCAGCGACGCCTCGGTGATTGCGGCGACAACGACGTTCGAGGTCAGCGTGAGATAGGCCGCTTCGCTCTGGAAGCGTTGCGCCTCGGCGGTTGCCGCGCTCGATTCGGCCTGGCGCCGGGCCCCGCCGAACAGGTCGAGCGTGTAGCCGATAGTCAGTTGAGCGGTGCTGAGCGTGTAGAGGTTGCTGTTCGACTGGAGCGGGGACGCGAGCACGCCAGGATTGCGTGCGCGTGCCGTCGAGGCGTCGACGCCGATGCTGGGCAGGAACACGCCGCGATCGGCTTTGGCCAGCTCCTGCGACTGGCGCAGCGCCGCGCGTGCCGCCGCGAGATCGGGGTTGGCGGCGATCGCGCGACGGACCAGCGCGTCGAGCGCGGGGGAATGGAACAGGGTCCACCAGTCGGCCGGAATGTCGGCACCGGTCGCGATCCTCTGGGTTCCGGGCTGGGCCGCGGGCAGGTTCGCGTAAGCGGCATCGGCGGGCGGCGCCGGCCGCTGGAAGCTTGGCACCACCGCGCAACCTGCGACGAGGAGGCTGCCGAGCGACGCGCCGAAGCGCCGGGCGCGGATCGCACGCATCGGATCAGGCCCCCATCTCTGGCTGCGGTGCCCGGCGACCCGCCCGGCGGGAAACGGCACGCTCGATCACGAAATAGAGCGTCGGCACCACGAACAGGGTCAGCGCGGTCGCGACGATCAGGCCGCCGACCACTACCGTGGCCAGCCCGCGCTGGACGTCGCTGCCGACACCGGTGTTGAGCGCGGCAGGCAGCATGCCAATGGTGGCGACGGTTGCGGTCATCAGCACCGGACGCAGCCGCTCGCCGGCTCCGTGCAGCACGGCTTCCAGCAGCCCCTCGCCGTCGACGCGGTGGGCGTTGAGGTTCGACACCATGATGATGGCGTTCTGGATCGCCACGCCGAACAGCGCGATGAAGCCGACCGCAGACGCGACGTTGAGCGTCGCGCCGGTCAGATGCAGCGCCACCAGTCCGCCCAGCGTCGCCAGCGGCACCGCGCCGAGGATCAGCAGCACCTGCCGGACCAGCGCGAACTGGATGTAGAGCAGCAGCGCCATCGCGCCGAACATGATGGCCAGGATCATGCCCAGCCGCTTCTCCGCCCGCGCCTGGTTCTCGAATTGCCCGCCCCATTCCAGGCGGTAAATGCTCTGGTTGAAATGCACCTTGGCGGCGATATTGGCCTGGGCATCGTGCAGGAACGAGGTCAGGTCACGATCGCGATACCCCAGCTTCACGGTCAGGTGGCGATGGCCCATCTCCCGCGTGATGGTGCTCTCGCCGGACTTGAGCGAGACGGTGGCCACGGCCGATAGGGGGATCTGCGCGCCGCTCGATGTCGTGATCGGCAGGTTGCGGATCTCGGCGACGGTGCTGCGGACCTGCGCCGGAAACCGCACGGCGATGTCGTAGCGGCGGTCGCCGACATAGAGCTGGTCGATACCCTCGCCACCGATGCCGGTCTGGATGAGATCGGTGATGTCGCCGGCGTTCACGCCCAGCCGCGCGGCGGCGGCGCGATCGACCCGCACCACCAGCTGCGGCAGCGGCGGCTCCTGGTCGATCGCGACATCGGCGGCACCGGGCGTCCGGTTCAGCACGTCGACGATCGCGGTGCCGATCCGGCGCAACTCGTGGAAATCGTGGCCATAGATCTTGATGACCAGTTCGCTATGGGCACCGGCCATCTTGTCGTAGACGCCGTCGATCATCGGCTGGCTGAACCCGACATTGAAGCCCGGCATCGCCTTGAACCTGGCATCCATGCGGCGGATCAGACCGGCCTTCGTCTCGCCGGCGGGCCAGGTGCCATAAGGCTTCAGGCCCACGCTCGCCTCGATATGCGACGGCGTGAAGGGATCGGTCCCGTCGTCGTTGCGACCGAGTTGGGTGACGACATAGGAGGTTTCTGGAAAGCTGCGAACGACGCGGCGCAATTCGCCCGCCATCTCCTTGCCCTTGTCGAGCGAGAGGCCGCTGGGCAGCTGGACCTGCAGCCAAATCGAGCCTTCATCGAGCGCGGGCAGGAACTCCCGCCCCACCTTCGCGCCCAGCAGCAGCACCGCCAGCGCCGCGGCACCGGCGATGCCATAGATGACGACCGGCAGATCGAGGCAGCGACGCAGCACGACGGCATAGGTGCGCTCGATCCAGGCTAGCAGCGGATTGTGGAAGACCTTGGCCGGCTTACGCAGCGCGACATAGGCGAGTCCCGGCACCAGCGCGAGCGACACCAGCAGCGCCCCGAGCAGCGCATAGCCGACGGTGAACGCCATCGGTGTGAACAGCTTGGCTTCGATCCGCTGGAACGCGAATAGCGGGATATAGGCGGTGATGATGATGATCGTCGCGAAGAAGATCGGTCGACCGACCTGCACGGCGGCGTCGGTCGCCTCGGTGCGGGTCAGCGGCTTGTCGGGCCGGGCTTCCCGGCGCCGGAGCAGCGACTCCATCATCACGATCGCACCGTCAACGATGATCCCGAAATCGATCGCGCCGAGTGACAGGAGGTTGGCCGGCACATGCGTCAGGTTCATCAGGATGAACGCGATCAGCATGGCGAGCGGGATGACGATCGCCACGATCAGTGCGCTGCGCGCGTTGCCCAGGAACAGGATCAGCACGATCAGCACGAGGCCGATCCCTTCGGACACCGTGTGCGAAACCTTGTCCACCGTGGTGTGGACGAGGTCGGAGCGGTCGAGATAGGGCACGATCCGCGCGCCTTTGCGCGCCAGCGCCGCATTGAGTTCAGCCACCTTGGCATGGACGTCGTCCATCACCCGCGACGGATTCTCGCCGCGCAGCAGGGTGACGATGCCCTCGATCGCGTCGCCACGATCGTCCTTGCCCAGAATGCCGTGGCGCTCGACCTGGCTCAGCCGGACCTTGCCGAGATCGCGCACCAGCACCGGCGACCCGCCCTTCTGGGTGACGACGACGCTGCCGAGATCGGTGAGATCGTGCAGCGCGCCGACGCCGCGCACGACATAGCCCTGCTCGCCGCGCGTGATCACGCTGCCGCCGGTGCTGTGGTTATTGGCGGTGATCGCATCGTCGACCGATTTCAGCGACAGGCCGAAACGCTGGAGCTGGGCGGGATCGAGTTCGACCTGATATTGGGTGGTGATGCCGCCGAAATTGTTGACGCCCGCCACGCCCTGGATCTGCGACAGCGCGGGGATGACCTCCCATTGCTGGAGTTCGGACAGTTCGCGCTGGCCGAGCGTGTCGGATTCGAGCGTGTAGCGGTAGATTTCGCCGATCGGCGAGGTCAGCGGGTCGAGTCCGGGCGTGATCCCCGTCGGCAGGGTGACGCCGGTGATGCGTTCCTGGATGCGCTGGCGCGACCAGTAATCCTCCGACCCGTCGCGGAAGACGAGCGTGATCAGCGACAGGCCAAACGTGCTCTTGGAGCGCATGATCGCCAGCCCCGGCGTGCCGTTGAGCGCGCGTTCGAGCGGGACGGTGATCTGCTGTTCGACCTCCTCGGCGGCGAGGCCGGGGGCCTGGGTGATCACCTGCGAACTGACATCGGCGATGTCCGGATAGGCTTCGATCGACAATTGCCGCCACGAATACCAGCCATAGGCGGCGATGAAGACCGCGAGCAGCAGCACGATCTTGCGTCGGGTGATGGCGAGCCGGATGAAACGCTCAATCATCGAGCAATACGCCGCCCTTGGCGATCACGCGCTGCCCGGCGACCAGGCCATGCGAGATCGTCGTGCGACCGGCTTCATCCGGGCCGGTCTCGACGGTGCGCCGCTCGAAGGTCCAGGGGCGGGTCTCCACGAAGACGGTGGTCGCGTCGTCCTTGAGAAGCAGCGCCGTGGTCGGTACGGTCGGCGCGGTCTTGGTCGGTGCGGTGAAGCGGACGGTCGCGAACATGCCCGGCTTGAAGCGCCCGGCGGGGTTGGAAAGGGCAATCCGTACCTTGGCGCGGCGGGTTTCGGGATCGAGCAGCGGCGCGATCGAATGCACCCGACCGGCGATGGTCTCGCCGGGATAGGCGGCAAAGGCGATGCCCACCGCCTGGCCCAGGCGGATCGCACCCAGGTCAGTTTCGGCGACATCCGCGGTTACCCAGACCGTGTCGATATTGGCGACCGTCATCAGCGACGCTGTCGGGTCGGTCCAGAAGGCACCGGGTGCGGCGGCAAGCTCGGTAACGACACCGGAGGACGGTGACGTCAGTGCCAGGCCGTCCCCCCGGGCAGCGGCGGACGCGCCGAGCTGGCGCAGCCGCGTGCCGGCCCGGGCCGCTTCCGCCTTCGCCGCGGCATAATCGGCCTCCGCCTGCTGCACGTCCTTGTCGGCGGCACCGCCGATCGCCTTCACGCCCATGGCGCGGTCCCGCGCGGCGATCGTCAGCCGCAATTGGCTCTGCGCGCGCGCCTCGTCGGCGAGAGCCGAGGCCATGTCGGGCGAGGCCAGTTCCGCCAGCACCTGTCCAGCCTGGACCGGATCGCCGAGGCGCACCCCGAGCCGGACGATCCGGCCGGCAAGCGGCGCCAGGATGCGGCTCTGCCCAGCGGGATCGGCCTCGACCATGGCCGGCGCGGCGATCTGCTGTGTGATATCGGTGTCGGTCACGGCGGCGAGGGCAAGGCGCGCGCGCAGCGGCGAACCTGACGGCACCACCACCCGGTCCCCCTGCACGACGAACGCGGGTGGCGCCGCCGGCTGCATCGGCACCTTCGCGTCGCACCCCGCGAGCACAGAGGCGGTGACCACGAGGGCGGCCGATCCGAGGATCGTCCTCGGCAATGCAATGCGCCCGCCGCATGCGAACGGCACTGCCCTAAAGCCGGTCGGCATGGCGAAACCCCTGTTCAATCTCGGTCATCGTGCCGGGCGGACATCCGATCGACGAAATGTCGCGGCTAACCCGGCAGCGGGCTGATAGGTTGGCCAACCCGATGGGGCGACATTCCATTCGGAAAGCGCCAATATACGAAAGTATATCTGACCTTCGCTGCCGATTGGAACCGGTCTCGCCACGCTCTATGCAGTGGGACCTTGCCCACCGGTCGGGACCAGGAAGTCCCGGTGCCGACCCGCAAGCAGGAAGGCGCAGAACACCATGAGCGACGCACTGCGCGCAAGATCAGCATCGATTTGGGTGGCCGGCGCCTGGCTGCATCGCGCGTTTCAGTCGCCGGCGGTCCGGGTGCCCGTAATGGCGCTGTTGATGGCCGCCATTTTCATCTCCGACACCTTGACCGATCTGGAGATCGCGACTGCCGTCTTCTACATCGCGGTCATTCTGCTCGCGGTCGGCCGCGTCCCCAGCCGCTATGTGGTCGGTCTCGCCGCGATCTGCCTCCTGCTCACCCTGGTCAGCTTCGTGCTGACCAAATCGGGGTCGCGGGAGGCCGGGGTGGTCAATCTCTCGATCAGCCTGTCCACGATCTGCATCACCACCTACCTGGCCTTGAAGATGGTCGCGGCCGAAGGCGCTGCCCACGAAGCGCGCGCGCAGCTGATCCGGGTCGCGCGCGTGACCAGCCTCGGCGAGCTTGCGGCATCGATCGCGCATGAGGTGAACCAGCCGCTGGCCGCGATCGCCAGCAGCGGCGATACGGCGCGGCGCTGGCTGTGCGCCGAGCCGCCCGGCGTAGGGCGCGCGCGGGACGCCATCGACCGGGTGATCGCCGATGCCAACCGTGCCAGCACCATCATCGCGCGGGTGCGCGAACATGCCCGAAGCGCGCCGGCGCAGCGGGGTGAGATCCGCATCGATACCGTCATCGAGGAGGCCGTGGCATGGTCGCAGGCCGAGCTTGAACGGCAGGGCATCACGCTCGATCTGGCAATGGCCGACCAGCTGCCGGTTGTGCTGGGGGACCGCATCCAGTTGCAGCAGGTGCTCTGCAATCTTATCCTGAACGCGATCGAAGCGATGGCGACCGTTTCCTCTCGCCGGCGGTCGCTGGCGATCGCCGCCATGTCCGATGTGAGCGGCGATATCGTGATTTCGGTGAGCGACACCGGACCGGGAATCCGCGAAGAGCATATGCCCCATCTGTTCGATGCGTTCTGGACCACCAAGGAAGGCGGGACGGGCATCGGCCTGACCATCATCCGCACCATCGTCGAGGCGCATGGCGGCGCAATCTGGGTGGACCGGATGAAGCCGTACGGCGCGCGCTTCCATGTGCGCCTCCCGGCCAGCGGGATCGACGCCGAATGACTGCGGACGCGGCGTCCATTCCGGCCGCACCGATCGTCTACATCGTCGACGATGATCCATCGATCCGGGCTGCGCTGGAGGACCTGCTCGCGTCGGTCGGCCTTGCGGCGACGCTGTTCGGCTCGACCCGCGCCTTTCTCGAAGCCGCGCCGGCCGATGCGCCCGGCTGCCTCGTGCTGGACGTGCGGATGCCCGGCCAGAGCGGAATGGAATTCCATGGCCAGATGGTGGAGCGCGGCAATCGCCTGCCGGTCGTCTTCGTCACCGGGCACGGCGATATCGCGATGTCGGTGCGCGCAATGAAGGCGGGGGCGATCGAGTTCCTGGCCAAACCGTTCGACAATCAGGAATTGCTCGACGCCATCCACCGCGGCATCGCGCTCGACGAGGCGCGACGAGCGGAAGACCGGCATCGAGCCACACTGAAAGGGCGGTTCGATGCCCTGGCCGACGGCGAAAAGGCGGTCATGGCGGGAGTCGTGAAGGGCCTGCTCAACAAGCAGATCGCGGGCATGCTTGGGGTCAGCGAGATCACCGTCAAGGTCCGCCGCCGCCAGGCGATGCTGAAGATGGGGGCGAAATCGCTGCCGGAACTGGTTCGCATGTCGGACGCGCTCGCTATCGGATCATGGGACGATTGATGGCTCAGGAGGGTCACGCTCAGGCCATGCGGGAGAGCGACGTCGCCGATCTCCCGGCGCATTGCCGTTCCCATCTTCCTCCCGCCCGAAGAGGCACGATCCAGCTGCGGCAGCGCTTCGTGTCCATGGAGCATTGCGATCGCGTCAAACGTCTGATGCGCCTTTCATCGGTGCTCCCGTCGGGGAAGCAGCCGAGTTTCTACGCTGGCGTCGTTCCGGGCACTCGGCTTCCACCGCTTCGTACGGGCATCCTTGAGATCGTCAACGAACGAAGACCGAGGGGACGGGGATTGGGACCTAGCACCAGTTTGGCGCTTCAGATTTGACGGCCGTGCCGAGTGCGCGCTGACAGTGCGGGCATCTGGAGGGTGGTGGTCGTGCGAAGAGGATCGAGCATGGCCTGCCTAACCGCCGGCATGCCCGGTTGCTGCGGTGATCCCGAGACTCTTTCTTGTCCGTCCCGCGACCCCCGCGTCCGGCGACCAATGTTCGGACGAGAGGGAACGGATCTTCTTCAGGGCGTATCCGGGCCGAGCGCGGCAGAACCGCGCCGCGCCCGGCAAGGGCAGGGACGCGCAGGGATCGGCCGGCCCTTGCTCCTTGGAAGTCGCCTAGACGCGGGGGTGCGCGTTCCAGCATCTGGGACAGCGGCCGCGCAAAGGCGGCGCCGAGAGGCCGCCTACCGATCCAGCAGCACCCAAAGCCGCGCGATCCGGCCTGCGACGATCTCGGCGGTGTCGATGCCGGTGACCACCGGATCGCCGCCGCGCGGCCCCGCCCGCCAGCGCAGCGACGCCATGCCATGATGGCCGACCGCGCGGCCTTCGGGCACGAAGGCGAAATCCGGGCCGAACTGCGCCAGCAGGCGTCCGGCGACCGCCGATATGGCGTCGCGGCCCGTCACCACCGCGTCCGGTTCGTACATCAGCGGCACCTCGGTGGTGAGTTCGGCCAGCGCCCGGGCGCGCTGCTGCGGGTCGCGCTCGTTGAAGACGCGCTCGAGATTGGAGCGCAGGATGTGATCATAGTCGGGTTCGGCAACGTCGGACATGCGAGCGTCCTTGCTGCGATGGTCAGTCGATCCCGATGCGGTGTAGCGCGGGCATCCGCGAAGACCAGCACGCGGCGGCCGCCAGGCGTGCGCGGCAAGACGGTCGAACGCCTTGGCCGCCCGACCCCGGGATCGAGCGCGGCGACGCTTATGGACGAGGCGCGCCAGAATCGAACGGCTTGAAGACCGGCACCTCGATCGGCTGACCGCTACGCCATCACGCGCGCGAGAGCACGGAATGGGCATGCGCCTCTGATCGAAGGGCGCTGGTGGCACGGTTTTGTCGTGTCGATCTGGCGGACTGGCGTAGCGCCAGGGGATTTTCGGAGGGCCACAGACGCTTTGCGGCTCAAGTCTATCCGAATTCATATAGATCCTTGTTCCAGTATCTGAGTCTACACCAAGTCAACCCGCTAAGTCCGCTATCCGCCAAAATGGCGCGTACTGAGCAAAGGACATGAGCCGACCGAAAAGGCGAGTCCCATCATTGTCACCGTGCGACGATAGACCGCCGGCAGAACGGGCATTTCGGCGCGGGCAAGAATGGCGTTACGCAATCTTCTGGAGATTGGCTCGGCGCTCAAGCGTCCGCTTACCGAGAAGGTCAGCTTGGAGCGCGCGCGCTGGTTCGATCGGCACATCCTGCCGCACGAGCCGTGCCTCTGCGCGTGGCTTCGCCGCCGTCGGCTCGACCCGCACGAAGTCTCGGACGTGGTGCAGGAAAGCTACGCCATCCTTGCCGCGCGCGAGCGCCTGGACGATCTGCATACGCCAAGAGCCTATCTGTTCAGGATCGCGCACTCGCTGGTGCTGCGGGACGAACGGCGTGCCCGCATCGTGCCGTTCGAGTCGCTTGAGTCCGTCGTCGCGGCGGAGCCGGTGGACGCGCTTTCGCCGGAGCGGATTGCCGTCGCGCGCGACGAGGTGCGGCGGCTGGCCATCGTCCTCCGGGCGATGCCCGCGCGCGTGCGCGCCGCCTTCGTCATGCGGCGCGTCCATGGCCTCTCGCAGCGCGAAATTGCCGAGCGGATGCGCATTTCGGAAAGCACCGTCGAGAAGCATATTGCGAAGGGCGTATCGCTCGTGATGGAATGGTCCGAACGCCAGGGCGGAGACAGGGGCTCCGGATCTTATAAGAGAAAAAGCATCGGGAACGGCAGGCTGAATGCAGGATCGCGAAGCGCCAAGCACGATCAATAAGGCGGCCGCCGCGTGGGCGGCTCGTATGGACCGCGGTCCGCTCTCCGAAGAAGACGCGACGACCCTTGAAGCCTGGCTCGGCGAGAATCCCAGCAGATTGGGCGCGCTGGCCCGCGCACGGGCCTGGCTGGCGCGCGACGATGCGATTTCGTCGCACGAGCCCCTCCTCGATCCTGACCAGTCTTCGCCACAAGAGCGGCCGCTTAGCCGGCGTCGCTTGCTCATGTCGGGCGGCGGGGCGCTGGCGGCGGCCTTGGGCGCCGGCGCGATCGGCTATGGCCTCACCGCGACGCATGTCTATGCCACCGCGCGCGGCGAGCGGCGCGAGGTCGTGCTGGAAAACGGATCGCGGATCACGCTCAACACGCTTTCGGAGGTGCAGAGCAGAAACTGGTTCGGCGCGCGGGACCTTCGGCTGGATCGCGGCGAGGTGCTGCTCGCGGCCGCCGGCGGACCGGCCTCCCGCACATGTCTGCGCGTCGGCGATTGGCGGCTCGAGGCGGCCACCGCGCTGCTCTTCGTCAGCGATCTGCCCGGCCGCCGTCCCGAAGCCACGGTACATCGCGGCTTTGTCGACATTTCCGGCCCGGCCGGGGTGCGCGGCGTGCGGTTGGAGCAGCAGCACCGCCTGGCCTTGGCGCCGGCGGCGCGGCTGGACCGCCAGATCGAGCGCTGCTCGGCGGACCAGCTGGCGCGCGAGCTGGCCTGGATGCAGGGGCAGATCGCGTTCCGGGACGAGGCGCTGGGGGATGCCGTGCAGGCCTTTGCCCGCTACAGCGCGCGCCCCCTCATCCTGCGCGATCCGGCGCTGGCGCGCGAGACGATCAGCGGCGTCTATGCGGCCGATGACGCGGCGGGCTTCGCCCGGGCGATCGGCACCGCATTCGGCGTCGCCATCCGCACCGAACCGGATCGCATTCTGATCGGCTGACATTCTCGGCCCGGCTCTGCCACCCCAAAAAAACTTCGCGGCGCGCTGGAGGAAAAGCGCGGCTCGCAACTCCTAGCGGATGGGGGAGCGGAGGGGCGCCCCCATCACGCACTGAGGGGGGTTTCGTGATCACATCCATCACGGCACGAAGATTATTGGAAAGCACAGGGCTTGTGCTCGCGCTGGCCGCCAGCGCGCCTGTTTGGGGGCAGGTTCGGTCGTTCAACATCCCGCCGCAGCCGGCCGTCGATGCCATTCCGGCATTCGCGCGGCAGGCGGGCATCCAGATCATCACCGCCTCCGCGCGGCTGCGCGGCCTGACCGTGCAGGCGGTGCAGGGCGAGCAGGATGTGCGCGGCGCGCTGCGGCGGATGATCACCCCGCTGGGCCTCGAGATCGCCTCCGACGCCGGCAGCACCATCGTGCTGCGTCCGGTCGCGCACCAGCCGGCCCCCGCCGCGCGGCCGGACACGCCGCGGCCGACGCCGGCGCACCCCGCCGCCGAGCCGGCCGAGCGGGCCGCCGACACCGATCCGCCGAGCCGGAACGCCAACGAGATCGTGGTCACCGCCCAGAAAGTCTCCGAACGGCTGATCGACGTGCCGGCGGCGATCTCCTCCTTCAGCGCCAAGGATCTCAACGACCAGAAGATCGAGGGCGGCTCGGAATTGCTGCGCGGCATTCCGAACGTGTCCTTCTCCAAGGATAATTTCACCGGCTACAACTTCACCATCCGCGGCGTCGGCACCAAGGCGATTTCGGTGACCGCCGATCCGGCGGTTGCGGTCAATTTCAACTCCTCGACGCTGATCCGCAACCGCCTGTTCGAGCAGGAATATTTTGACGTGACGCGGGTCGAGGTGCTGCGCGGGCCGCAGGGCACGCTCTATGGCCGGAACGCGACGGCGGGCGTGGTCAACATGATCCCGCACGCGCCCGAACTGGGACGATGGACCACCACCCTGCAGGGCGAGACCGGCAATTACGCCAGCAAGCGCGTGAGCGGCCACATCAACATTCCGAGCGGCGACAATTTCGCGCTTCGCCTCGCCGGCGCCTGGACCAAGCGCAACGGCTATGACTTCAACACCGTCACCCAGCGGCGGGTGAATGGCCGCGATCTCTACTCGACGCGGCTCTCGGCCCGCTGGGAACCCGATGCGCGGCTGCGCTTCAGCGCCTATTGGGAGCATTTCGACGAGAATGACGATCGCGCGCGGACGGGCAAGCAGCTCTGCACCCGCGGCGAGACGCCGAGGACGATCGACTATATCGACGAAAATGGCGCCGCCGCGACGTCACCGGTCGCCGGCCCCGGGGGCATGGCGTCGCTGACGCCGGGCTGCCAGGAGAAGACGCTCTATTCCGACGCCAGCTATGGCGTTCCCAACGGGCTCGGCTTCCCCATCGTCATCCCGCTCATCCTGGCACTTCCCGGGAGCGGCGAAGGCGGGCCCTTCGGCGATTATTGGACGGACTTCTCGCTCGATCCGTTCGCCACAGCCAATGGCCAGCAATCGCGCAACTTGCGCGAAATCGCCACCGTCTATGATCCCCGATATCGCGCGCGTAACGATCTGTTCCAGATCAATGCAGAGGTCGATCTCACCGACCGGCTGCATCTGACCTCGCAAACCCTCTTCACGAAGGATTATTACAACGCCTCCCAAGACTATTTCCGGTATCAAGCTTCCCCTTATTTTACGCCACCGGAGGCCTATCGTCCCAAGGAAGGTGACCCGCCCGACGCTGAGACCGTTCACGAAGGGTGGCGCCCCTGGCTCGGCTCACGCGACGGGCTGGGCACGTTCAAGGATCCGCAGCTTGGCGAACTGACCAGGCCGGTCGCGGTCGACCGGTCGGAAGCGCGCAGCCAGCAATGGTCGCAGGAAGTAAGGCTGCACTCCTCCTTCGGTGGCCCGATCAACTTCCACGTCGGCGCCAATTTCCTATCCTACAAAACCACAGAGGAATATTATGTTTTCAGCAACCCTTTCACCGCCGCGGCAGTAACCTCCGCCAGTTTCTGCGACAAGAAGGGAGTCGGCTGCCCCTATATAGATCCACTTCCGCTCGACAAGATCAGTGGCGAGGGGCATAATTATTATCGCGGAATCCAGCCGCTCACGACGACATCCTGGGCGGGATTTGGCGAGCTTTACTGGAAGCCCATCACCAATCTCAAGATCACCGCCGGGCTGCGCTACAGCAATGATCATAAGAGGATCACGCCCTATGCGAATCAGCTGCTGGCGTCGACCAACCCCTTCATGTCGTCGCCCAGCACCGTGGATCGCGGTCATCCCGCCGATCCGGACGAGATCATGCGCTGGGGGCGCGTCACCGGCCGGTTGGCGCTGGATTGGAAGCCGCGCCTTGGCTTCACCGACGAGACGGCGATCTACGCCTCCTATGCGCGCGGCTATAAGGCGGGCGGCGACAATCCGCGCGGGCGCGAGGGCACCTGCGGCCCGGACGGCTACCCCATTCCACCCGCCCTCGAATGCGCGGCCTATACCAAGCTTCCTACAAACTTCCGGCCGGAAGATGTGAATAGCTTCGAGATCGGGATGAAGAACTCGCTGGCCCAGGGAAGGGCGACGTTGAACGTCTCGGCCTTTTTCAATGATTATAAAAACTACCAGATCTCGCAGCTGATCAATCGGGCGATTAATACCGAGAACGTCCATGCCATCACCTATGGCGCGGAAGTTGAGGCGGCGTGGACGCCTTCGCGCCATTTCAGGATTGGCGCGACACTGGGCTATCTGGGAACCCGGATCGGCAAGGGGCAGCGCTCCTTCGACATACTGAACCGGACCCAGGGTCATGACGACTGGATCGCCGTCAATCCGTGGGCAAGCGCTCCGAATCCCTGCATCGCGCCCAAGACGCTTATCGGAAAATATCTGAAGGACCATAATCCAGTTGTGGCTGGCTACGAGGCGTCCGATGGCGGATTAGAGTTCATGTGCGAATCGGCGCATATTAGCGTAAACCCAAATCATCCACGACCAAATCACAATGTATTCAATAAGGATGAATACGGATTTACATACAACCCTCTTGGGCCCTATGATCCTTCAAAGCCAGCGGACTACTTTGCGGATAACCCGAACAATTACGGTGCACCCAATAATGGCTATGGATTCCCCGTAGACTTAAGCGGGCACCAGCTGCCCAACGCGCCGCATCTGACCTTCAATATCGGGGCCGAATATAATTTCGACCTGGGCAAGTGGCAGCTGTCGTTGCGCGGCGACTATTATCGCCAATCGAGCAGTTATGCCCGGATCTACAATACGGCCTATGACCATCTTCGTGCATGGGACAATGCCAATGTGGCGGTGACGCTCACTCGATCGGATTCGCGCATGACCTATCAGGTCTATGTCAAGAATCTGTTCGACGGCACGCCGATAACCGACGCCTATACAGGGCCGCAGGAAGTCGGCACCTTCACCAATATCTTTACGCTTGATCCGCGCATCATCGGCTTCAGCGCCAGGATCGCGTTCAGATGAGCCACTTCACCAGCTAGGGGAGGATCAACTTTCACAAGAGAAGCTCCGCGCCAGGAGACTGTAGGTAGCGTGCGTTTCGATCTCAATCCACTTACGCAAGAGGAATTGACGATGGGACACTTTACCAAGACCTGCGCCGCCATGATCGGCCTGCTTGCGCTCCAGACCGGCGCGACCGCCGCCACCATCTCGCCGGCCGGCCGGGCGGTCACAATGACCGGCACGCTGACCCAGGATGTCGCTGGGCAGTTCACCACCGTGTGCCGGGTCACGCTGTACGGCACCACCGATCGACTCGGCATCACCTTCGACCGCTACACCGGCACCAAGGTCAGCGGCGGCCCGCTGGACTGCAATTCCGGACTCGTGCTTCCGCTGCGTCTCCAGGCGGATTCTTCGAACCAAGTGACCATCATCAACATGACGGTCGACACCCGTCTCGGCCGTTGCGGCCCGAGCAATGTCGTGCTGCCCTGGAACAACGCCACCTCCACGGCGGGTCCCGGCACCGCCGTGCTCAAAGGCAATGGCGGTCAGTTTGCGGGCAAGGATTGCCATGCGAGCGGCAGCCTGACCGTCTCGCCCGCGATCCAAATCAAATAAGCATCGCCTGACCGGCATCAACTGGGCGGCGCGGTCACTTGGGCCGCGCCGCCCCTTCTTCTGGCCAAAACGGCGCACGGCATTTCACGAAAGCCGGAAAAGCGCTCGGCCCTGTCATCGAACCGCGCGAAAGGACGAGAGCGATGAAATACAGCAAAGAGATGTACGCCGGCTGCATCGGCCTCTTTTTCCTTCCCGCAGCCACACTCGCCGCGACGGTGACACCGGCCAGCGTCGCGGTGACAGTGTCCGGCACGCTGACCAAGGATCTGGACGGCCAGTTCACCACCAAGTGTCGGGTCTGGATGATCGGCGTCACGCATAGACACGGCATCAGCTTCACGCATCGTCACAGCGTCAACATCAATGGCGGTCCGCTGGCATGCGACGCCGATATGGCTATTCCGCTACGGCTACAGGCGGATACGCCGAAAAAGGCGACGCTCAAGAATGTGACGATCGACACGCATCGCGGCCGGTGCGGTCCGGGCGATGCCGTGCTGCCGTGGAACAACGCCACCTCCACGCTGGGGCCGGGCACCGCCACGCTCAAAATCGATGACAAGTTTTCACAAGGCAAAGCCTGCCACCTGAGCGGCAGCCTGACCATCTCGCCGGCGATCCGGATCCGGTAGCGATCGGCGGCCGAGCCGATCCGGGCGGCGCGCGTGCCTTGGCCGCGCCGTCCCTTCTTCGTGCATCAGGTCGGGATCGGTCGCCGGCCGGTCGCCAGGGGGATGGCGTTCGACATGCAGGGCCTGCTCTGTGCGCTCGTGATGGTCGCGGACTCCGGCCAAGCCGCCCAGGCCCTGGCCCCGGCGTCCGATCGCGCACCGGCGGCGCCGACCGCGCCCGACGCCGGGGCCGCACCCGACGCGATCGTGGTGACCGCGCGTCGCGGCGCCGCCGCCCTCCCACCCGAATCCGAACTCGGCGGCAGGGCCATCGAGACGCTGCACGCCTATGATATTGGCGAGGTGCTCCGCCGCACGGCGCAGCTGCGCGCGCTGGGCGAGGATCCGCTGGTCATCGTCAATGGCCGGCGCGTCGCCGATCCCGGGATCTTTTCCAATTTCCCGCCCGATGCGCTCGAGCGGGTGGAGGTGCTGCCGCGCGCGGCGGGGGCGCGCTATGGCGGCGATCCGAGGCGTCGGGTCGTCAACATCGTGCTGCAACCCCGCTATGCGAGCCGCGACGGCGAAGCCGAGGCCAAGGCGCCCAGCGCCGGCGGGGCGAGCGATCTCGGCCTCGACATCCGGCAAGGCAGCATCGCCGGCATCGATGTCACCCAATTCGGGGTGCAGGCGTCGCGCGCCTCGGCGCTGCGCGCAGCGGCGCGGCCGGTCTATCGCCGCGCGCATCCCGGCACCGACGCGGTGACGCTGCGGCCCTCCTCGCGCACGCTGGGCGGCAATCTGGCGCTGACCCGGGCGCTCGGCCGCTGGTCGTCGAGCCTCCATCTCGTCACCCAGCTCCAATGGAGCGGCGCGACCCTGCTGAGCGGCGACCGGCGGGTGCAGAGCCGCACGGCCACGCAGAGCCTGTCGGTCACGGCGGGGCTGACTGGGGACTGGGCGGGTTGGTCGATCCAAAGCACGCTGAGCGGCGAAGCCGGCGGGAGCCGTCTTTCGGATTTGGGCAGCACGCGATCGACGCGGCAATCGCTCACCGCCGCGCTCTCGGCCAATCGCACGCTGTTCACGCTTCCCGCCGGCGCCGCGAGCGTCAGCCTTTCCGCCCAGACGTCGCTTTCGCGCAGCCGCACCCGCATCGATGCCGGCGCGGCCGAGCGGCCGCTCACGGCGCGCGATGCGGAGCAGAGCGGCACCGTCTCGCTTCCGATCTGGCGCACCCCCCCCACCGGGCGACGCCCCGGCCTCGCCCGCCTGTTCGGCACCCTGACCGCGAGCCTCGGCGGCACGCTGCGGCAGAGCGATGCGGGCCGGGGCCAGGGGCTCAACGCGGGCCTGAGCTGGGCGCCGCTCGACCGGCTGAGCTGGACCGCCGATTGGGCCCGCGCGACGGACAGCGTGCCCGTGACCGAGCGTTTCGCCCCGGTCTATCGGGGCACGCCGATCACCGTGCTCGATCTGACGACCGGCCAATCGGCGCTGGTGGTCCCGATCCTGGGCGGTACGCCGGGCTTGCGCGCGCCGCGGTTCGAGCGCCGCGCCCTGTCGCTTTCGGCCGGGCCGTTCGGTCGGTCCGCGGCGCTTGCCGGGATCAGCCTGCAACAGTCCGAAGAGATCGACAGCATCGGCCCGCTCCCGGCCGTCACGGCGGAGCTGGAACGCGCCTTCGCCGATCGCTTCCAGCGCGATGCCGCCGGACGCCTGGTCGCGCTCGATCAGCGGCCGATCAATCTCGCCTTGGTGTCGGCCGACAGCCTGGGCACGAACCTGAGCCTGGGCGTCCCGATCGGCAAGGCGATGCCGGACGGATCACGCGGCACGCTGCGCCTGACCGTGAACAATAGCCTCCAGCTGCGGAGCCTGATGACGGTGCATCCCGGCCTGCCGCAGATGGATCGGCTGGCGGGGGATGGCGGCGGCGCGGCGCGGCACCAGCTCGAGCTGAACCTGGACGGGCAGCTCGGCCGATGGGGGCTCAACATGGCGGCGCATTGGCGCGGCGGCTATCGGGTGCGGCGCGAAAATGGCCGGAACAGCCCCGGCGATCTCCGCATCGCCGCGCTCGGCACGGTCGATCTGCGCCTGAACTACCGGCTGGAGCGCGCGCTTCGGCGCAAGGGCGAGGGCGGCAGCGCACGGCGGGCGGGGAACCTCCTGTTCGATCTGGAAATCGCCAACCTCTTCGATGCGCGCCCCGCCGCCCGGCTGGAAGACGGCGCGCCCGCCCCCGGCTATGGCCATGACGATCAAGATCCCCTCGGGCGAACGATCCGGCTGTCGGTGAAAGGCCGCTTCTAGGCAAATCGACGGTGGGCGAAGCGGGCCGCCCCCGTTTCGACGCGGCGGACGAGGGACGCCCCGTCAAAGGGCGTGGGCCTCTGAGGCCGCGTTCCCGGTGGAGCAGCGGCGATGACCCATGCAATGGCCGCGCCTCTCGAGATCCGACGGTCGGCGCGCCATTTCTCGAAGAAGATCCCGGCGAGGCGCGCTTGCGGGTGTTTACGCATCTCGCCGAAAATCAGTGTCGCGCGCTGCCTTGGCCATGCCGAAGCGCTGG
>NZ_CP084930.1:600000-757500 GCF_023822065.1 Sphingomonas morindae | reverse complement strand
TGAAACCGAATGCCTACAAGCAGTGGGAGGGGTTTTAAGCCCTGACCGCGTACCTCTTGCATAATGGGTCTGTGACTTAATGTATCGAGCAAGCTTAAGCCGTTAGGTGTAGGCGCAGCGAAAGCGAGTCTGAATAGGGCGACTGAGTTCGATGCATTAGACCCGAAACCCGGCGATCTAGGCATGACCAGGCTGAAGGTGGGGTAACACCCACTGGAGGGCCGAACCGATTACCGTTGAAAAGGTACCGGATGAGTTGTGTTTAGGGGTGAAAGGCCAATCAAGCCGGGAAATAGCTGGTTCTCCGCGAAAACTATTGAGGTAGTGCCTCGGACGAACACCTTGGGGGGTAGAGCACTGGATGGGCTAGGGGGTCGCGAGATCTACCAAACCTAACCAAACTCCGAATACCCAAGAGTGATATCCGGGAGACAGACGGCGGGTGCTAAGGTCCGTCGTCAAGAGGGAAACAGCCCTGACCTACAGCTAAGGTCCCCAAGTCACGTCTAAGTGGGAAAGCATGTGGGAATCCCAAAACAACCAGGAGGTTGGCTTAGAAGCAGCCATCCTTTAAAGAAAGCGTAACAGCTCACTGGTCTAATCAAGGGTTCCTGCGGCGAAGATGTACCGGGGCTCAAGACGTGCACCGAAGCTTAGGGTGTGGATTTATCCACGCGGTAGCGGAGCGTTCCGTACGCCTGCGAAGCGGCCTGGTAATGGGCCGTGGAGGTATCGGAAGTGCGAATGCAGACATGAGTAGCGATAAACAGGGTGAGATGCCCTGTCGCCGAAAGACCAAGGGTTCCTGCGCAAGGCTAATCCGCGCAGGGTGAGCCGGCCCCTAAGACGAGGCCGAAGGGCGTAGTCGATGGGAACATGGTTAATATTCCATGGCCTGGGGATGAGTGACGGATCGTGGCAGTTGTACGGCCTTATCGGATTGGCCGTGCTTCGAAGCGGTTCCAGGAAATAGCCTCCCCATACAGACCGTACCCGAAACCGACACAGGTGGTCAGGTAGAGTATACCAAGGCGCTTGAGAGAAGTGTGCTGAAGGAACTCGGCAAATTGCCTCCGTACCTTCGGAAGAAGGAGGCCCTGGCTATGCGCAAGCACTGCCAGGGGGCACAGGCCAGGGGGTAGCGACTGTTTAGCAAAAACACAGGGCTCTGCTAAGTCGGCTTCAAGACGACGTATAGGGTCTGACGCCTGCCCGGTGCCTGAAGGTTAAGTGGAGATGTGCAAGCATCGAAATGAAGCCCAGGTAAACGGCGGCCGTAACTATAACGGTCCTAAGGTAGCGAAATTCCTTGTCGGGTAAGTTCCGACCTGCACGAATGGCGTAACGACTTCCCCACTGTCTCCAGCACATGCTCAGCGAAATTGAATTCTCCGTGAAGATGCGGAGTACCCGCGGTTAGACGGAAAGACCCCGTGCACCTTTACTGCAGCTTCAGAGTGGCATTAGGAAAGAACTGTGTAGCATAGGTGGGAGGCTTTGAAGCCAGGGCGCCAGCCCTGGTGGAGCCATAGGTGAAATACCACCCTGTTGTTTTCTGATGTCTAACCTGCACCCGTTAGCCGGGTGAGGGACCCTCTGTGGCGGGTAGTTTGACTGGGGCGGTCGCCTCCCAAAGAGTAACGGAGGCGCGCGATGGTTGGCTCAGGCCGGTTGGAAACCGGCTGTTAGAGTGCAATGGCATAAGCCAGCCTGACTGCGAGACTGACAAGTCGAGCAGAGACGAAAGTCGGTCATAGTGATCCGGTGGTCCCTCGTGGAAGGGCCATCGCTCAACGGATAAAAGGTACGCCGGGGATAACAGGCTGATAACCCCCAAGAGCTCATATCGACGGGGTTGTTTGGCACCTCGATGTCGGCTCATCACATCCTGGGGCTGGAGCAGGTCCCAAGGGTTTGGCTGTTCGCCAATTAAAGTGGTACGTGAGCTGGGTTCAGAACGTCGCGAGACAGTTTGGTCCCTATCTGCCGTGGGCGTCGATATTTGAGAGGAGTTGACCCTAGTACGAGAGGACCGGGTTGAACATGCCTCTGGTGGACCTGTCATCGTGCCAACGGTGCAGCAGGGTAGCTATGCATGGACGGGATAACCGCTGAAAGCATCTAAGCGGGAAGCCTCCCTCGAGATAAGATATCTTAGAGCGGTCGAAGACCACGACCTCGATAGGCCGGATGTGGACGCACGGTAACGTGTGAAGCTAACCGGTCCTAATTGCTCTATTCGCGCTTGATGAGCCCCGCCATCACCCTAAAGCCTGGTGATGCGCAAACGCCCAGCATGACACACGCACCGATCTCAAAACACACTCCGTCCCCGCGCCGGCCCCATAGCTTGGTGGCCATAGCGTCCGTGACCCACCCGATCCCATCCCGAACTCGGCCGTGAAACCGGACTGCGCCAATGGTACTATCGCTTAAGCGATGGAAGAGTAGGACGCCGCCAGGCTTTGCGACCGGCGCGAGACGGAAAAAACCCATTCACACCCCAATAAAACTCCCGGCGCGGGGTGGAGCAGCCCGGTAGCTCGTCAGGCTCATAACCTGAAGGCCGCAGGTTCAAATCCTGCCCCCGCAACCAACTGTGTCACAAAAGCCCCAGACCTCACGGTCTGGGGCTTTTTTGCGTCTGGCGTACAGGCGCCCTCCGCGAACGCCAGCATCCGGTACAGGTCGCCGTGGAGCTGAATGGGGCGGCGTTTGCTGCTGCGCGCGCTGCCTGGCTGCACCACGATCTTCTCGATGAGCGGGCGGATGACCTCGCGAGCGGCAGTACCCTCGCTGGACGCCAGATGCGTCTCGAGCTCGGCGATCGCGCGACGGTAGAGCTTCTCATAGTTCGCCGGGAGCCGCACGACCTGAGCGGCCGGGAGCTCGGAAAGTGCCTGCTCGAGGCGATTCGCGTCTCGCTCCAGATCACGAAGGCGGCTTGTCAGCGCCCGGGGCGCGTCGCCATCCTCTTCGATGCGCGTGACGATCTTGGCCATGCGCATGCGTGTGTCTGCGAGTTCGCCCTCGATCCTGGTGCGTTCCGCGTTGCCCAGCTGTGCCGTTTCCATAAGCGCCTGCTGGAGCGTGGCGGCGAACCGTTTGACGGTGTCTGGCGTCAGTAGCCGCTCGCGGATCCCTGACAAGGCGCGCGCCTCGAGTTCCTGCACGGTGATGGAGCCGTTCGCGCACCGGCCGGTGCGCTGTCCCTTGCACCGCCACCGGCCGCCGCCGGATGCAAGATATGGCTCATCGCAAAGGCCGCACCGCACCAGCCCGGACAGCAGGTGTGTCGGTCGCTTCGCGCCGGCAAGCGGATTGGCGGTGCGCTTGAAGTGCGCGTCACGGGCTTTTCGCGCATCAGCCTGGCGAGCCTTGACGCTGTCCCAAAGCGCCTGGGGCACGATGCGCAGCTGCGGCTCGTCGCGGATGATCCATTCCGCTTCCGGGTTGAGCCGCGGCCGGCGCGAGAAGCCGCGCCGGTCGTTCGGCACCTCCACCCAGGTGCGGCGGTTGAAGATGCGGCGCCCGATATAAAGCTGGTTGTTGAGGATGCCCTCACCCAGCGCCACGTCACCCGACAGGGTCGACGGGTTCCAGATGCCGCCATTATAGCGTCCGCGTTCGCGAGCACGCGGGGAGGGGATCCCTTCGGCGTTGAGCGTGGTGCAGATGCGCTTCAGGCTCCAGCCGTCCGCATAGAGGGTGAAGATGCGCAGCACGAGCGCTGCCTGGGGACCGTCAATGGCGAGGCGGTCTGTCTCGCGGCCTTGTGCGTCGTCGCCGATGATCTCGCGCCGATAGCCGAGCACACGGCCTCCGGTGGCCCCACCCCGCGTCGCCTTGCCGCGCAGGCCGCGCCTGGTCGTATAGGCGATACGCATACGCTGCTGCTCGCCGATGATGCCCTTGAAGGCGAGGACGAGGTCATCGACCTTGCCCGCCGCCACCGTATGCACCGCGACCCGGTGCAGCCGGAACAGCTTGACCATGTAGAGGAGATGCTCGGCGTCACGGCTCAGCCGGTCGACATCCTCGATGATGAGGGCGCGGACCTGACCATTGGCGATGAGCGCCAGCACCTTCTGGAGGCCCGGCCTTTCCATGGTCGCGCCCGTGATGCCGTCATCGCCGTGGAAGGCGACCACCTCGAAGCCATGTCTTTCGGCATAGCCCAGCGCAAAGAGCCGCTGGTCGTCGACGGATGAGGTACGGTCGTCCGGGTCGTCGAAGCTCTTGCGTCCGTAAGCGACGGCAAATTCGGTCATTGTGGGTCTCGCGTGCGTGAATCGGCAAGGATGCGGATGCAGCGGTCAGATTTCAACCGCCGCCGCGATCTCTCCGCTTGAAGCGGACATCTCTGTCTCTCGGCCCAACGCGGCGACCAGCCGCTTTGCAATGAGCGACAGCAACACCTCCTCGAGCAAGGCGAGCTGGTCCCGCCTCTGCGTCGGCGCATGCCGTTCCTCAGCCGGCGGTTCGCGGAAGATGCCGGGAGCGGACATGCCGGTCTTCTAGGATGCAGCGGCGGCCAGCCTTGCAAAAACGCGACATTGGGCTTTCTGAAGGTCCAGACCGCCGCTATGATTGTCGCAGATGCGATACGTGGATCGTCCCAGCCGGATGTTGCTGCCGCGCGGCGCCGGGCGCCTGCGTGCGGATCTCGGCGCCTTTCTGAAACGCCGCCGGCAGGGGCTGCTCGACGGCGAGGCGTTCGGGACCCAGGCCCAGGTGGCGGCGCGCGTCGGCATATCGCGGCAGACGCTCTCCAACATCGAGCGCGGGGCGGCATGGCCAGGACCCGCCACGCTCGATGCGCTCCTCGACACTTTGGACCTCGGCTGGGAGCATGTCGCACACCCGGTCGAAAGCGAGGCCGACCCCCGCCTCTTTGTCGACGACATGCCAGGGGGAGGCCGGCTGCGGCCCGTACCCAAAGCGGCGGCACCGGGGCGCTACCGGAGGTTCCTCGAGGGTCGGGAGGGCGACCAGATCGCGGCATTCGGCGAGCAGCTCCGGGCGGCCAGGACGCGCCGGAAGCTGACCCTTGCACAGGTAGCCCGCGAGGCCGCCATTTCGGTCGCGACCCTGTCGCGGCTCGAACGCGGGCAGCTTGCCACCTCAAGCGTGTTCCGCTTCGAGCAGGCCGCCGACAGCCATACCACGCCGGAGCTCGTGATCCTCAACCCCTGGCTCGACCAACTTTGCCGTGGGCCGCTTTAGATTGGCGACAGGGCATGCGCGACGGCACGCCAGGCTTCTCACTTAGGCGCGACCCTGCGAGATTACCTGAGCGCCGTCCTCCGAGAAGCGCCTGATAATGGGGGGTAAGCGGCATGTCCGCTTTTCGGCGGTCGACCGCCATAATCGGCCGGTCGTTCATCCAGTGGCGCAGAGCGCCACGAATGACCGCAGATGGTGGGAAGCGGAACGGCCGCTTTGCAGCGATAGACCGAGCAAAGCGGACATTCGTTGACGAAGTTCGAGGCGGAAGCTACGCGCCCCATTTCAGTCGTCTGAAGTTCACACTCCGAGTCCCGGAACCTGCCGTTCTTCATCACGCTCATCGCACTGCCGTGGACGGCCGAGATTCGGACTTTCCTGCCCGGCAGCTATCAAGAGCCCTGCAGTGGATAGCTGCCGCTCGCGCCGCCAGCTGTCCCGCAAACGATGGTATTTTGCGGAATGAGATGTTGCGCGGGTAGGCGTGCCATCAACACCTTTGCACAAGCTTTGGACGAGAGGCGCCCATGTGCCAGAGGCGCACGCATGTCTGGACGAGGCAAAGTAAGAATCAGGATCCCGCCATGGCGCGCGATCGGTGCGGCGTGGGCGTTGGTTGCGCTCGCCTACACGCCGGCGGTGTGGCTGCTGAACGCCAGCGCCGGGTGGCGAACGCTGCTGGCGACCCTCGGCGCGATGATCCTGTTCTTTCTGCCTTGGGCGCTGGTCACCCCGGCTGTGCTGCGCGCGAGTGCGCGGCAGCCCCTAGGAGCAGGTCGCACCTTGCGATCTCTGATTGGGATCGGAGGAATGGGCGTCATCCTCGTTCCGGTTGTTACGGCCCTAGGCCTCCTGCTGAACGAAGTTGCAGCGTGGCTGATCGAGGGACGACGCTTCCTGCCCCTGGCGCAACTCGCACAAGGCGCGACCATCACCTCCTTCTTCTCGGTCCCGATCTATGTCGCGGTGATCGGCGTCGGCCAGGCGCTGCTGTGGATCCGCCAGACAGGCGAGCGGGAGCGGCTGCGGGCCGATGCGCGGCTCGAGGCGCTTCGGGCGCAAGTCAATCCGCATTTCCTGTTCAACGCGCTGACAGCCATCGGCGAGCTGGCCCACAACGATGTGGATGTTGCGCAGGCTGCGATCGCGCGGCTCGCTGACGTCCTGCGTGCCACTTTGGCGGTCGAGCGGCCGGAGCTGATGTTGGCCGAGGAGATCGCGATCGCCAAGGATCATATCGAGCTTTATCGGCTGCTGCTGCCGGGTCCGCTGGACTTTCGGGTGTCGGCATCGCCTGCCGCCTGGAACGCCCAGGTGCCGGCGCTTATCCTCCAGCCGTTAGTGGAGAACGCGTTGGTTCATGCGCTCGCGCGGGTGGCGCAGGGCCGGCTGTGCATCGCTGCCGAGGATCACGACGGCCGGCTGTCACTGAAAATCGAGAACTCGATGCCGGACAGCATCGCACCATCGCGCGGGGCCGGTTCGGGCGTTGCAAACGCGCGGGAACGGCTGACGGCCCTCTACGGCATAGACGCGACGCTGGCGACTGACGTCGAAGGCGAACAGTTCGTGGTAACCCTCGACCTTCCCCTGGTCACGATGGGCAACACCACGGCATGATCCGCACGCTCATCGTGGAGGACGTGGCCCTTGCGCGGGCCGGCCTTCGTCGTCTGCTGGCCGAGCATGGCGATGTGGAGGTGGTCGGCGAGGCCGCAACGGTCTCCGATGCGCTGGCACAGGCGGCCGCGACGAGGCCGACGCTCGCCTTCCTGGACGTGGAGCTGCCCGACGGCACCGGGCTGGCCCTCGCCGAGGCGCTGGCGCATCCTCGGCCCGCCTTCGTCTTCCTGACTGCCTTTCCCGATTTTGCGCTGCCGGCCTTTGGGGTCGAGGCGATCGATTACCTGCTCAAGCCCGCGACTGCGGAGGATGTCTCCCGCGCGCTCGATCGGGTGCGCCGCGTTCAGGGTGTACGCTCGGCCGAGCCCACGCAACCGCGCCATCTCGAGATCCGCGACGGCGGGCGAACGATCTTCGTGCCGCTCGACGCGATCGAGCGTGTAGATGCGGCCGGCCATTACCTGTGCGTCCACGCGCTCGGCCAAGTGCACCTGCTGCGTACGCCGATCGCCGAGCTGGTGGAGCGGCTCGGTCCCGACTTCGTCCGGGTCCATCGCTCGACGCTCGTCCGGCTCGACCGAATCGCGGCGATCACCCACCGGCGCAACGGCGATGGCGACATCAGCCTGTCGGATGGAAGCACCGTGCCGCTCAGCCGAACCTTCCGTGCCGAGTTCGCGCGGCGACTCGCCGCAGCGGCAGGCTGACGCGCACGGCTCGCGCCATCAGGCACACTGCTCACGCCCGAACGGTTGCGAGTGGCCCGTGATCGCCGTCTTGCCTTCCGCCGAGATCAGGGAGGCAGATGGTGGGACTGAAGAAACTGTGTGTGGGCATGGCGATGCTGCTGGCGGCTGCGCCAGCGGCGGCGCAGGACGGGGCCTTCCTCGTGCGAGACGCGCGGGTGTTCGATGGAACGCGCGTGCTTGGGCACCGGGAGGTGCTGGTCGAAGGCGGCCGCATCGTCGCGGTGGCGCGCAAAGTGAGGCCGCCCTCAGGCACCGAGATCGTCGAGGCGCGCGGGCAGACCCTGCTTCCGGGCCTCATGGATGGGCATGTCCATGTCTTCCCCGGCGCACAGGCCGATGCGCTGCGGTTCGGCGTGACGACCGTGTTCGACATGTATTCAACCGCCGACCGCGCGACGATCGACCGCTGGCGGGCGCAGCGGCGATCCGATGGCCTGGTCAGCGAAGCCGATACGTTTACGGCCGGGATCGGGGCGACCCCGCCTGGTGGCCATCCGACGGAGCTGATGCGAGGCTCGACCAAGCTACCGACGCTCGCCACCGATGCCGACGCGGGCGCCTTCATGCGGGCGCGGGTCGAGGGGGGATCGGACTATATCAAGGTGCTTCAGGATGATGGAGCGAGGCGGGGCGAACCAGCTGACATGCCCGCCTTCACCCCGACGCGCTTCGCGGAGGTCATTGTCGCCGCCAAGGCGACCGGCAAGCTCGTCGTCGTTCACGTCCAGAAACTGGCCGATGCGCGGATCGCGGTCGCAAACGGTGTGAACGCGCTTGAGCATGCCGTCTGCGATGAGCCTGTCGATGACGCGCTCATTGCGGCGATGAAGGCGCACGGAACCGTCCAGACTGCAACGCTCGCGACCTATGCGGGCCTTGCAGGCACCGATGATGCCCGTCAGCTGGCGGCAGACCCGGCGATCGCGCCCTTCCTTTCACCCATGCAGAAGGGGATGCTGACACTCAACTGGCAGCACCCGCGACCCGTCGATTATGCGACGGCTCTTGCCAATGTGAGCAGGCTCGCCCGCGCCGGGATCACGATGATCGCGGGCACCGACGCGCCGAACCCGACCACCGCGTTTGGGCCTTCCCTGCATCTGGAACTCGCTTTGCTGGTCCACGCGGGTTTGAGCCCGACACAGGCGCTCATCGCCGCGACCTCCGCCCCGGCCCGCTTCTTTGGGACTACCGATCGCGGACGCATCGCGCCTGGGCTCAAGGCCGACATGATTCTCGTCGATGGCGACCCGACCAGGGACATCATCGCTCTGCGGCACATCGTGACCATCTGGAAGAACGGCTACGTTGTTGATCGTAAGCCGCGCACCTGAACAGCAGAGCGTTCTCGAAAACGATCGAGTTTTGGGAAGGCAGACAACCTTCCCAAAAACCGTCACTGACATAGCATTGAGAAAACCTACCGGCTCAAATGGCTGGCCCATGCAGCAATGGCGTCAGCGACGGCCGGATCGCTGTCCGTCTCCAACCCCATCGATTGCATCGGTAGCAGACCCAGAGGTGCGACCTTGTAGAAGTGTGTCAGGTTCGGGAATGTCGCAACTTCCGTTGGCAGCGTCGTTCGGCCGGCGCGCAGCACCTCAGCGTGCGCTGCCGGAACGGAATCGTCCCGACCTCCTCGAACGATCAGCACCGGAGTTTGGACTTTCCCCAAAGCGGCGAACGGGTCAACGAGATCGGCACTGCGCAGGTAAGCAAGCCCCGGTTTGGGCATGGACGCGAGCATAGCGGTTTGCGGATTTGACTTTGCCTCATTCGAGGGAGCCTGACCTGCCCGTATGGCGGCCGCCGTGCGATCGAACATCGCCATGTCCGGCGTGACGCCAGGAGGGGACATGGCTGCGACCTGCGCACGCAAAATCGACAGGATCGGCAACGCTGGGCCGGACAGGCTCACTACACCATCGATCACCGCGCCGGACGGACCTGCGGCGAGCAATGATGCAACCACGGCACCCTCACTATGTCCGGCCACAATGAGCGGGCGGGTTGCGACGGTGTGGCGAAGCAGGTCCAGCCCGGCCTGCGCGACTTCGACGCGGGTCAAGAAGTCGATGTGCCGGCGGGCGGCGTCGGCGTCGATCGTGCGCGACCCCGTGCCGGGACCGATCTTCGCCATGCGCAGGACCGTGAAGCCGCGCTCGCCGAGCTGCCGCGCAAGGTCGGCATAGGCGTGCGGACGCATGTTCATCGACGGATAATTGCCGTCCACGTCGCTGTAGAGCGATCCGGGAACGAGAAGCACCGCGCCGCGTGCATTGCCCGACGGCATCGTGAAGCGGCACGCGTTCTCAACACCAGATACGGTAACGGTCGCATCGCGCTCCTGTGGAGCGGCGGCCTTCAGATTACTTGCGGTCATGCAGGTGGCTCCGACGATGATGGTGGCGAGGACGGCGCGGTGGTTCATTGCACGCACCCCTTAAGGACAGTTTGGGCCTGCCAGACCATCGCCTGCTCCATGAAGACGGCCATGCCTGGATGCAGGGCGTCGTACATCGATCGGAAATCCACATGATCGACATACATTCGGCCGAGTGAGGCATAGGCTGCCGCATCGGGAAGCCACGAACGACACACCCAGCGATAGTGCCGGCCCACCAGTCCCTGGGCCGCATTGGAGGAAGGCGTGCCGCCCGCCTCGATCAGCGTGACGATTCCAGCGTGGATGGCGTCGATCTCCGCCTTGAAGTCGAGCAGTTGGGCCGGTGACAGGCCCTCCATCCTCGACTTGGCATCACGGATCGCAACGTCGCCCGCATCGCCGAAGCGGGCCACGATCTCCGCTTCCCATAGGGCCTGCTTCTCGGCCGAGACACCGTAGAAGAGGCGATGGTCGTCCACAGCATTGCCGGCATCGAGCGCCGCCAGTGTCCGGTCGATCGTCTGTGCCAAATCGCGTCGTGAGCGATTTCTTCTTCGATGCGCCGACGCAGATCGAGCAACGCGGCGCGCGTATCGAAGTCGGGATCGTCGAGGATCCGGGCGATCCGCAAGCGGCAGCCCAAGTTCGCGATAGAACAGGATGTGCTGAAGGCGCAGCATCTCCGCCTGCCCGTAATAGCGGTATCCGTTCTCGCCGACGCCGGGCTTTAACAATCCGATATGATCGTAATGATGCAAGGCGCGGACGCTGACGCCCGACGCTTTCGCCACCTGTTTGACCGTCCGCATGACCTCACTCCGAATCGCTATGCCATGCTTGTGCGGGATGACGTTGCGTCAGGGTCAAGAGGAGGGCGAGCGTGAACGTCGTTTCCCAATTGGAAACGGCCAGCGAGACGGCACGGGTGTTCTCGGAATCGATGGTGTTTTGGGAATGCGCCATCCGTGGGTCAATCGTCAGATCGAGAGTGGTTGGACAGACCAGCACTCTTTACGGTCTTTGGGCCGAACGGGGACCGACCATGCATCCACAACGTATGACCAAAGGCATCAGAGCGATCCTGCTGGCGATCCTTATCGGCGCGTCGCTCATTTTGACGACGCAGGTGAATCGGTGGGCGGGCATTGTGCTGGTTCGTACCCACCCTGCTGCGGGTTGGATCGCAACGGCGGCCATCCCCTCCTGCCTCGCCATCGGCGGCATCTTCTTCTGTCTCGCTTCGCGTTCGGTGTTACGCTGGCCCCGGCTTGGCCCGACCGATCGCCGTTCTGTCTTAGGAATTTCGGCGCTCTGGCTCATTGTCTGGCTGACTGGATCGGTGATCGCTGCCTTCGCTACCGGCCACTGGACGACCTACGCCAGAGGCTGGCCGGCAATCCTGGCCTTCCTGGTCTTTGGCCCAATAGGCGAAGAACTCCTGTTTCGCGGCGTGATCTTTGAACAGGCTCGTAGATTGTGGGCTGAAACGGCAGGCCCAGCGATCTGGCTCTCCACCATCGCGTTCAGCTTACATCATATCCAGCTACATCGGTTTCCGCTCGACGAGGCCGCCTTGGCTCAACTCGCCTTCACCGTGCCGATGGGCCTCGTATTCGCGCAACTGCGTGAGCGAAGCGGTAGTCTGTGGCCCGCTTTGCTTTTGCATATCGCCACGAACATTCCCGCCACCTTCTAGGGGCACCTTCCCGGAATCGATGGTGAAGCGGGAAACCTGACAAGGCAGCAAAGGTAGTACCGCTGCACTCCCTGATATTCCCCGGGCGCTTCACGATCCCAGGCTCGGTGCAGACTCCGCGCAGAAGCCATCGCCACGGCGACGATGCTTCAAGCAGGAACCATGACGTTCATGTCTAGTTATGACAGTATATTGTCAACTTGTGGTCCAGCTATCGCATGAACGACACCCCTACGGATGCACGCGAGCTCGCACTCGCGGTCTTTGCCGCCAACGGGCGCTTGGTAAGTGCCGGTAATACGCTGGTCGAGCATCTCGGCCTGACCAGCGCCTGGTGGCAGGTGCTCGCCGCGCTGCGTTATTCGCCCGTGCCCCTGACGGTCGCGTCAATCGCACGCGCCATGGGGCTGACCCGGCAAGCGGTGCAACGCATCGTCGATCTCCTCGCGCAGCAAGGTCTGGTGATGTTCCAGCCTAATCCGCAGCATCTCCGCGCGAAGCTCGTCCTGCTGACAGAGGCGGGCATCGACGCGGTCGCCGGCGCCGAACAGGCAGTCGCCCCGATCGACCGGGCAATCGTCGACCGGATCGGTCCAGATCGCATCCGCGAGGCCATCGTCACGCTTCAGGCAATGGTCGCCATCATTTCCGAGCGCCTCGACGATCGGAGCACTTTCCCATCCCTTTGGAAAGGGCCCTCATCATGATCCTCATTTCCGGTGCGACCGGCGGTATCGGCGGCGAAATCTGCCGCTTGCTAGACGAGGCAGGCACGCCCTTTCGCGCGATGGGACGCCAGCAAGCGCAGGTCGATGCGTTTCGAGCGAAAGGGACAGACGCGGTGCTCGGCGACTTCGATCGGCCCGAGACGCTGCCGGCCGCGATGGAGGGCATCGACACGATGTTCCTCATTACGCCGCCCACCCAGCGCCAGTTCGCGCAGGAGACCGCCGCGATCGACGCTGCCCGCCACGCCGGCATTCGTCGCATCATCAAGCTGTCGGCGTCGGACGCCAATGTTCGCTCGACCGTGCCTTGGGCCCAGACCCACGCCCGGATCGACCATCATCTGCGCGCGTCGGGGATCGACTGGACGATCCTGAAGCCCACTGCCTTCATGCAGAATTTCCTGTGGTTCAAGGATGCGATCGCGAAGGGCTTCCTGCCGCAGGTCGCCGGCAAGGGGTCGGTGTCGTGGGTCGACACGCGCGACGTAGCGCGCGTCGCCGCCACGGTCCTGCGCCAGGATGGCCATGTCTGCGCGACCTATTTCCTCACAGGTCCCGAAACGCTCGATATGACGGCGGCCGCCGAACGGCTCGGGGCGGTGACGGGACGCAAGGTTCGCTATCTTGACCTGCCTAATCCGCTGTTTGCCGCACTGCTGCGCGCAACCGGCAATTCGCGCTGGATGACCAAGGGGCTCGTTGTCCAGTTCGCCGACGTCGTTGCGGGGCATCACGACATCGACCCAACCTTCGAGATCGAACGGCTGACCGGTATCCCGCCCCATGATTTCACCGCCTTCGTGCGCGATCACCGCGACCGGTTCGTCGCCGCGCCAAAGCAGCGTGCGAAGGTCGCCTAGGAAATGACCATGCATCAACAACGCAATATCGAGATCGCCCGGACGCTGCTGGAGGGCATCGGGCAGAGCCGGGACCCGGAGGAGATTGCCACGCCCTTTGCGGAGGACTTGGTGTTCGAGGTCCAGGGCGATGCCGATGCCATGCCGTGGATCGGCCGGCGGACGGGGCGTCGGGCCATGGTCGACTTCCTGCGCGACCTGCGTACTCTCACCGAACCGCTGGCGTTCGATGTCGACGATATCCTCGCCAGCGACAAGCGCGCCGCGATCGTCGGCGCGCTGCAGACGCGGATCAAGGCGACGGGCAAGGTGATGGCGTCGCAATTCGCGATCGTGCTGACCATCGACAATGGCATTGTCACCCGGTTTCAGATGCTTGAGGACAGCTTCGCCCTGTCGCGCGCCGCTCGGTAGCACGCCCATCGCGGCGACTCCTTCCGAACGAACGGCTCGCCCTCGTCAGCGGACGTGCAAGCCGTTGAGGAGGAGATCAACCAGATGAGTGATGTGAGTTGTCGGTGCGCTGTCCTTCTCGACCGCTATTGCGATGGCGCTTACCACGCAGATGATGTCGTCGAAAACCGCATCGGCGCGGACGATGCCGGCATCCTGCGCGCCTTGGAGGAGCCGACGGCCCTCGGCCGTGATCGCGGTGCAGCCTGGAGTCCCGTGCTGAATGACGGTTCCCAGCGACGCGGCCAGACTCTGGTAGAGGCTGGTGTTTCGCGCGAGTTCTTCGAGGAACTGGCGCAGAGCGTCCCCTGGCCCGAGCGCGGCAGCGCGCACGCGGCTTGTCTCGGCGAGCGCCACGAACCGCTCGTCGCTGGTCGCCGCGAGCAGCGCCTCGCGCGTCGGGAACCGCCGGTAGAGCGTGCCGATCCCGACCTTCGCCCGCCGCGCCACTTCCTCCAACGCGACACCCGCACCCCGTTCTAAAAAGGCCTCTTCAGCAGCGACGAGGATACGCTCGCGGTTCCGTTCGGCATCTGCGCGCAACCCATGGTTCGTCACATTTCATCCTTCCGGGACTTGCCAAGTGGAGGGTGCCTCCATATTGGATTGGAGAAATCCTCCACTTATTGGAAAGCGTCTGTGATGACGAAACGGTTCGAAGGCAAGATCGTGGTGATCACCGGCGGGAGCGACGGGATCGGGCTGGCATCCGCCGAGCGCTTCGCGATGGAGGGCGCTCAGGTATACATCACCGCGCGGCGACAAGAGATGCTCGACGAGGCGCTCGACCGGATCGGGCATGGCGCCATCGGCGTCCGGGGCGACGTCACGAACCTTGCCGACCTGACGGCGCTATATGAGCGCGTCGCGCGTGGGCACGGCAAGGTCGACATTGTCTTCGCCAATGCTGGCACGCACCAACCCATTCCCCTCGAAGCGCTCGACGAAGCCGACTTTGACGAGACGTTCGACCTCAACGTCAAGGCGCTGGTCTTCACGGTGCAGAAGGCGCTGCCGCTGATGGCTGCCGGGGGCGTGATCGTGCTCAACGGCTCGATCGCGGGTTCCAAAGCCTATCCGGGGCAGTCGCTTTACAATGCGAGCAAGGCGGCGGTGCGCTCCTTTGCACGCAGTTGGACGATCGACCTCAAGGATCGCGGCATCCGCGTGAACGTCGTGTCCCCCGGCGCGACCGAAACTCGGATGATGCGCGACTATTTCGATGCCGCGCCGGGCGCCGAGGAAGCCGTAGTCGCGGGCGTTCCGCTTGGCCGCCTCGGTCACCTCGAAGATGTCGCAAACGCTGTGCTGTTCCTGGCATCGAGCGACAGCAGCTTCGTCGCAGGGCACGAGCTGTTCGTGGATGGCGGCGTCGCGGCAGTCTGACCAAGAGTTTGGGGCAGTCAGGGCCGTCTCGCATGGGATAGTGAAACGGGAAAGTCACTTGACCTTCCATTCTTAGCTCCATAGCTAATAATAGAAGGAGTGATTGATGGATGCCGTTTTCGAAGCGTTGTCGCACCCCACGCGGCGCAAGGTACTCGAAATCCTGAAAAAGGGCAGCCTGCCGGCAGGGGAACTCGCCTCCCATTTCGACGTCGCGAAGCCGACGATGTCGGCGCACTTCGCCAAGCTGAAAGCCGCAGGCCTAGTGCAGGCGGAGCAGCAGGGTGCTTCGCTGATCTATAGCCTCAATCTCTCGGTTCTAGAGGAAGTCGTCCTCGGCTTCATGGAGCGCATCAAGGTCGGCCAGTCCGCCGGCGTAGCTGGTGAAGCGGCATGCCCAAGCGAGGCTTGATCTTCCTGTCGATCGCGACCGTCGCCGGGATGACAATCCTCGCGGTTGCGGCCCTCGCCCGACTGCCGGCGGACGCGCGGCTGCCGATCCATTGGACCTTGGCGGGAAACCCCGATCACGTCGCGCCAGCGAAGATCGCGCTCTTGGTGGCGCCGACCGGTGCCGCCGTTCTGTCGGTCCTGCTCGCCTGTCTGCCGGCCATCGCCGGCGTTGCCAATGGGCTGCGCCGCAGCGCGGGCTTGTACGAGACGCTATGGGTCGCGCTTCTGCTCCTGTTCGGCGCGCAGCAGGTCGGGCTGGCCGGCCCTGCTCTTGGCTGGCCGGTGCGCGCGCCGGTCCCGCTGCATCTGGCGTTGGCCTTCCTCTTCGTTGCGGTCGGCAATCTTTTGGGCAAATCGCGACCCATGCGCCTCATCGGCTTTCGCACGCCGTGGGCGCTGGCCAACGAGGACAATTGGATAGCGACCAATCGGCTCGGTGGCAGAATCATGGTGATCGAGGGGATGCTGATGGTGCCGCTGGCCCTTCTGCCCCTCCTGCCATCGGTCACCGCGCCGCTGCGGGTGACGATGATCGGCGTTCTGATCCTCGTGCCGTGTCTGCGGTCGTGGCGGCTGGCGAGAGCGGCGGCCGCTTGATCGCCGGAAAAGGAACAGTCATGCGTCTCATTGCCTCGGCGCTGGCCGGATTGATGATCGTGCCATTGGCAGCCTCCGCCAACGCGCAGGGGTCGGCCACCTCGGCCCGGCCGGGGATCGTCGGAGATTGGCATGGATCGCTTTCTGCGTCCGGTCGATCAATCCCGCTCGTCTTGCACGTCTCGGGCAGTCCCGAGCGCCCGAAGGCGACGTTCGACAGTCCATCGCAAGGAGCGATGGGTCTGCCCATCGCCGTTGCCGTGCCGAACGGTGCGGCTATCCGCTTCACCATCGCTGCGGCCGAAGCCAGCTTTACGGCAACCCTTTCACCGGACGGGCAAACCCTTGCCGGGCAGTGGTCACAAGGAAGCGCTTCGCTGCCCCTGACCATGACGCGGATTGGGATAGCAGCATTGGCACCCGCCGCTCGGCCACAGACGCCCCGGCCGCCTTTTCCGTACCGCAGCGAGGAGGTCGCCTATGACAACCCGACCGGTCACGCCCATCTGACGGGAACGTTGACACTGCCGAGCGGACCGAGGCCGTTCCCGGCCGTCCTGCTCATCACCGGCTCGGGCTTGCAGGACCGGGACGAAGCGGTGTTCGGCCACAAGCCGTTCCTGCTCTGGGCCGACACGCTGACGCGGCGCGGCATTGCCGTGCTGCGGGTCGACGATCGGCAGGTAGGTGGATCGACAGGTGAGGTTCGCACCGCCACCACGGCCGACTTCGCCGGCGACGTGGCTGCCGGCGTCGCGTTCCTCCGTACCCGCCGGGACATCGACCCGCACCGGATCGGCCTTATGGGTCACAGCGAGGGGGCGATCATTGCCCCGATGATTGCAGCGCAGGATCGGGGGATCGCGTTCGTGGTCATGCTCGCCGGGTCCGGCGAGCCGGGCGAGGCCCTGATGCTCGAACAGAAGCGATTGATCGAAAGCGCCATGGGCCTGCCGCCCGCGGCGGTGAACCGATCCGCCCAGACGATGCAGAGGCTCTACGATGCGGTTAAGGACGCCCCCGACCAAGCCTCGGCGGACATGTCGCTGCATACGGCATGGCAAGCCATCGCGGCCGAGCAGGGCCAGCCGGCCGGCGATATGCCGGCGCAGCTTAGGGTCGTGGCGTCACCCTGGATGCGTTGGTTCGTGCGTTACGATCCCCGCCCCGTTCTGGCCAAGGTCGCCTGCCCGGTGCTGGCCGTGGGCGGCACGAAAGACCTTCAGGTCGCCGCCGACAGCAACCTTGCCGGCATCAAACTGGCACTGCGTGGCAATCCGGATGCGACGGTCGTGAAACTACCGGGCCTGAACCATCTGCTTCAGACCGCCGATACCGGGCAAGTCGGCGAATATAGCCGCATCGAGGAAACGATCGCACCCAGCGTCTTGCAGACTGTGGGCGACTGGATCGTGAGCCATACGGAGCGCCGTTAGCTTTCCCGAATGGGAAGGTTGAACGGGATGGCCCAGGCAACATCCGTCTTCCGTAAGCGTCCGGCGGGCCGGCTTTCCCGAAATCTGTTCCCGAATGCGTTTTCCCGAAACGGTCCGTCGGACATGGAGAAACGGGACTGCTGCGAGTTGGCGGATCGGCCGGTTTTGGGATGCCGCCCCGCTCTACCGAACGGCCGGGAATGGGTCGGTTGCTGACAAGGCGGCCCGCAATCCATGCAGATGACCACGTTCACTCGACGGCCAATCACGGCCGTGGAGACGAACAATGGGACACGCACAGTATGATCCTGCCACGCATCGCCGCCCTGTGTGGAATGCGGGCAAGACGGTCGGCACAAAGCGACCGCTGACGCAGAAGCAAATCTGGGCCGTTCGCTTCTTCCTGGATCGGGAGCGCCGCCTTCGCGACAGAGCGCTGTTCGACCTGGCGATCGACAGCAAGTTGCGAGGCTGCGATCTCGTGAAGATCAAGATCGGCGACCTCGTCTCCGGGCCTGAAATCAGGACCCGAGCAATCGTCATGCAGCAGAAGACCGGACGTCCTGTTCAGTTCGAGCTTACGGCCGATGTCAGAGCAAGTCTCCTCGCGTGGCTCGAACGCCGCGGCGGCACTGTCCACGACTACGCTTTCCCGAGCCGCGTCGATCATGCCGGGCATCTCAGCACGAGGCAGTATGCCCGGCTCGTAGACGAATGGGTCGATGCGGTCGGACTTCGCCGGGCCGAGTACGGGACGCACTCGCTGCGCCGCACGAAAGCATCAATGATCTACAAGGCCACCGGGAACCTTCGAGCTATCCAGATTCTGCTGGGCCACACGAAGATCGAGAACACTGTCAGGTACCTCGGCGTGGACATCGAAGATGCCCTCGTCCTGGCTGAACGGACCGAAATCTGACCTTGGGGCGGCCCATCTCAACGAGCGGTGGGCCGCTTCCGCTGCCGACCAGACCACGTCATTCGCTGCTGCTGTCGACACTTCTAAAACCTGCCATTGGGTTAGCATGATGATCGTCTGGTCGCTGTCCCTGCCCGGCAAGCCAGTCGACGAACGAGCTTAATATCGGCACGCGTTCCGCGTGTTCCGGGATAATGGCGACGTAGCCGGTCCGGCGGACCTGAATCTTCGGTAGCGGTGCTACGAGCTTGCCGGCTGCGATGTCAATTTCGAGCATTGGCAATGGGCCGATGCCAATGCCCAGCCCATCCTCGACCGCCTGACGCGTCACGAAAAAGTGATCGAATGTCTGACGCGGATGGCCGACCAGATGCGGCAATCCTGCTGCGTCGAGCCAGTCGATCCAATCGCCTGTGCGCGTTTCGCTTGCGAGCAGCACATGGCCTTCGATGTCGGCCGGGGTCCAGATCGGACGGCGTTCGAGCAGCGCTGGGCTCGCGATCAGCGTGTCGATGTCGTCGAGTACCGGAACGGCGCGGTGACCCGGCCACGCCCTCTCGCCGGCAATGCCGCGCCGGATCGCGATATCGAAGCCACCGCGCAGATCTTCGAGCAGCGTCGAGACCGTGCCGACGACGACCTCGACATGGGGATGGTCGGCATGGAAGCAATCGAGTCGGGGGATGAGCCAGCGCATCGCGAAGCTGGTCGGCGCACTGACCCGCAGGATACGCCGCGTCGTCGGTCGGCCGCAGGCCTCGGCGGCGCGGGTCACGCGATCGAAGGCGTGGCCGACCTCGTCGGCGAACATCGCCGCGATTGGCGTCGCGACCATGCGGCGGCCATCGCGACGGAACAGCGGCTGCCCGAGCCAGGCTTCGAGCGTCGCGACATGGCGGCTGACCGCCCCGTGGGTCAGGCCGAGTTCGGCCGCGGCCGCCGCGTAACTGCCGGTTCGGGCGGCGACCTCGAAGACGCGCAGGGCATTGAGGGGCGGCAATCGGCGCATGATTCGTGAGTAAAGCTGACGGGTATCGTGAGCAACCACCCGCTATTTACCGAAAGCGCGCGGGTTTAGCATTGCAGCCGGAGGCGATCGTGAACACTGCGCGTATTTCGATGACCGTTGAGGCCGAGCTGCCCCAGCCTGCTCGGACCAAGTCCCGTAACCTGCTGGCGGCGTGCATCGTCCATGCGCTGCATGACGGCTATACCGACGGACTCTATGCCTTTCTGCCGATCTGGCAGAGCCAGTTCGGCCTCTCCTATGCCGGCCTCGCCGTAGCGCGCGCCCTGTATTACGGCACGATGGGCGGACTCCAGCTTCCCGCCGACCGGCTACTGCGTCGGGTCACCCCGCGCACCGCCTTGGTCTTGGCGACGCTGATTGCCGTCGCCGGCTTCGTGCTCATGGCGCTGCCGCTTGGTTTTGCGGGCCTCTGCATCGGCCTGTTCGTGGCCGGAATCGGGTCGAGCATCCAGCATCCGCGCGGCTCGATGCTGGTCATTGAGACCTATGGCGCGGCGTCGCGCCGCCCGCTCGGCATGTACAATTTCTCCGGCGATCTGGGAAAAGCGACCCTGCCGGCGCTCGCAGCGCTGCTGCTGCCGCTCCTCACTTGGCGCCCAGTACTCGGCCTCATGGCGCTGCTGGGCGTAGCCGTGACCGGCGTCCTGTTCGGACTGGCGCCATCAGTCGCTGCTCACGAGGATACGGACAAGCCGTCGGCACCTGCCCGTCCTGACCGCCGGGGGTTCGGTCTGCTCACCCTGATCGGTGGCCTCGATACCGCGACCCGTATGGGCTACCTGCTGTTCCTGCCCTTCCTCATCCATGGTCGAGGCGGCAGTTCCGCGACAGTCGGCATCGCGCTCGCCCTGCTTCTCATCGGCGGCGCCTTCGGCAAGGCAAGCTGCACCTGGCTGAGCGAGCGCCTCGGTGTCGTCGGGAGCGTTATGGCGACCGAGGCCGCGACCGCGTTGCTCATCTTCGCGACGCTCTTCACCCCGCTGGCACCGACGCTCATCGTTCTGCCGATGCTCGGCATCGTGCTCAACGGAACGTCGTCGGTGCTCTACGGCACCGTCCCCGAACTCGCGCCTGGTGGCAACACCAGCCGGGCCTTCGCGATCTTCTACACCAGCGTCATCGGCTCGGGCGGCGTCGCCCCGATCCTCTTTGGTGCTGTCGCCGACCATAGCAGTCAGGCGATCGGCATCGTGTCGGCCGGATTGACCGCGGCGGCGATCATCCCGCTGGTCGCGGCGCTTCGGCCGGCGCTACGATCGGCCGGTTGAGGAGGCTGAACCATGCCAGAAGACGCAACCGTCCGATCGGGCCAATGCCATTGCGGCACCGTTCGCTTTGAAGCCAGGCTCAGCGACGGCTTCGCCACGATCCGCCGTTGTACCTGTTCCTTTTGCCGGATGCGCGGCGCGATCGCCGTCTCGGCTGAAATGGGCGGCGTTCGAGTCCTAGAAGGCGAGGATGCGCTGACCAGCTATCGGTTTAATACGGGCATCGCGCAGCACTTCTTCTGCTCGCGCTGCGGCATCTACACGCATCACCAGAGGCGCTCCAACCCGAACCAATATGGGGTGAACGTCGCCTGCCTCAGCGGGATCAGCCCGTTTGATTTCGAGGAGGTGCCGGTGACCGATGGGATCAACCATCCCGGCGACATCGGCGGCGTTGCGCGACAAGCTGGCGTTCTTCGATATTTTCCGGCCACCTGAGTTCACTATTGCTCGTCCGTCGCGGCTCGCCTTTTTGACAAATTTGCTACATTCTCACCTCGGGGCAAGGCCTCGCGATGGTTGCTGCGGCAGAGGTGTAAGCGTTGCGAGTTCAAACAAATCTGGGCGTAAGCGCCGGCATCGGTTTTCTCTTCCTGCTGACCGCCGCGACATCACCGGCCGACCAGCGCAAGGGCTATCTCGCTCCCGGCGAGTTCGACGTCACGACCATCCTCGAGCCGGCGCCTCGCCCGGGCGATCCTCGCTACGATACCGACCGGAAGATATTCAAAGCCACCCGCTCGCTTCAGGGCTCGGGCCGATGGCAGATGGCGATCACGGATGCCGAATACAGTGTTCCGGGCTTGATGCGGGACTATAGCTGCGCGGTGGGCATCCAGCTCACTCCGGAGACGGCACCGAAGCTGGCGGCTGTAGTGAAGCGCGCCGCTGCCGACACCAGCGCTGAGTCCAGCCACGCCAAGGACATATTCCAGCGCGAGCGGCCCTTCACCATCGATCATGGCGCGATCTGCCAGCCGGCATCCGAACTGTTCGACAGGAAGCGCGGACGGATGAGCTATGATTATCCATCGGGCCACACCACCTACGGATGGACCTAGGCGATAATCCTCGCTTCCATCGCGCCCGATCGAGCCCAGCAGATCCTCGCGCGTGGTCGAGCCTATGGCGACAGCCGCTTCATCTGCGGCGCCCACAACGAGAGCGCGGTCGAGGCAGGCATGCTGTCGGCCTCGGCGACGATGACGGTGATCGCGACCAAGCCCGAGTATCAGGCGGATCTTGAAGCGGCACGGACGGAGCTCGCCCATCTGCGCACGGGCGGCGCACAGGCGGCTCAGGGCTGCGAGGCGGAGAATGCGCTGATCGCGCAGCGTGTCATGCCACGGCTGGCCGCCCAACGATGATCTCGAACACCGACATCGCGATCCGTCTGCTTGCCTCGGCGTTGCTCGGAAGTCTGATCGGGTTCGAGCGTGAGCGATTGCTGTGGGCTGCAGGCGTCCGCACCCACATGCTGGTCAGTGTAGGCTCGGCGCTTCTCATCATCGTCTCGGCCTACGGCTTTACCAACGCCACTCAGATGCCGCACGTCGTCCTCGATCCGTCGCGCGTTGCCGCGCAGGTCGTTTCCGGTATCGGCTTTCTGGGCGCCGGATCGATCCTTCTTCGTGGGCAGGCGGTGAAAGGTCTGACCACTGCCGCGAGCATCTGGAGTGTCGCCGCGATCGGCCTTGCATCGGGTGCAGGGCTCTACTTCGCCGCCGGTCTCGCCACCGCGATCATCCTGCTCATCCTGGTCGGTATCAAGCCGCTCGAGGAGGCATATCGCGCGCGGGTTCAAAGTGCGGTTGTAAAGGTGAGCGCGGAGCGCGCGGCTCTCGATCCCGAAGGCATCAAGAAACAGCTCGGACTTCGCGGCGGACAGATCAGGCGCATGACCGCCGTGCCCGGTGACGATGACCTGGACCTGGTCACACTGAATCTCGTGAAGGTGTCTCAGCGTGACATCCGTATGGCTGCTGCGCGGCTCAAGGACGCGCCCGGCGTCCATGAGGTCACCATTGGCAAGGTGCGAAAGGTACGGGACGGCGACGGTGAGCCGCTGTCATGAGACCGTAACGCTATGTGATTGTATTCTTTGCCATGTTGGAATGGCGACGATTGACGCTTGTCGAGAACGACGATTTCCTTACCCGATCGCGGAAGGACATCATCGTCTATCGCATTGCCGTCGACCCGAAGCTGCAGACTGCGCGGAGCATTTCGAAGCGCTGTTCACGGAAAAAGGCTGCATCTTGAATGGCGCGGTCGGATTTCCGACACAGGCCGCTCCCATTCGCACGCCCATGAGGTCATCGCGACCGTCAAAGGATCGACGATCCTCGCTTTCGGCAGCCCCAAGGGGAAACGGATCGCTCTGGATGCTGGCGACGCGGTGATGGTTCCTCCAGGACTTTTGCATCGACAGGCTAGTGCGTGGACAGGTGGCGTCGAGGCTGTCGGTACAATTCCAGAGGGGGGCGAATGGGATTCGCGACGGGAGCCGATGCCCGACGAGCCGGATGTGGGACAGCACTGATTGACCGACCCTGTTGTGATCCGATCCTCGGGATCTGCGGTCCTTTTGGCCTCAGGCGATAGAAGCCGATCTTCCGATCAACGCTTCATCGAGCGCTTGAAGGTTTGCAGGATCGATCGGATCTCTGGATCCCGAACGACGCGGATCGCGTCATTCACGGAAAACCAGCGGCGCTCGCGAAAATGCATCTCTCGCCACGCCGGCAGCTCATCGACTACCTCGAGAGCATAGGCTTCGACGATCACACCGCCTTCCGGCATATCCGGGATATGATCGCCTTGTCGGTAGGAGCCGATCGGATCCTTCGCCAGCCGCCCGAGGACTCCCGCTTCTTCGAAGGCTTCACGTTCGGCCGATCGACCGGGCAGCATCCGTGGCCCCACTTTGCCTTTTGGCAGGATCCAACGCCGTCTCGTCCGAGATGTTACGAGAAGCACGCGCAGCCTTCCCTGGTCGATCCGATAGGGAATGGATGCAGACTGCTTCATGGCTACGGAGGCGATCCTTCGAACGAGCGGAGAAGAATAGCGAGCCGGTGATCCGCGGCAAAGCGTCACAGGCGGTGTTTTGCGCCTAGGTCGATTGAATGGCGGCTTGTGACACCTTTTGTTTCAAAGCTGTCAGACGGCTATGTCCCCATGTCAGTCACCCCGGTCTCGGCCGGGAGCCGGATGAGCGAACGGCCGGTTTCAGGAGAGCGCTGCATCGAACTGAACGTCGGGAACTGGTCGTGAGCTGCCGGTCGGTTCTGAGTCCATCAATCGCGTCCAGATCGGTTCTATTTAGCCTGAACTGTCGGGCGGCTAAGCGCCCCAACTCCGGTCATTTAGCCGACCCGTAGCTGAACCCGAATGCCGCCGTTCGTTCTGGCCGCGCGGATTGACCGCGCGAGGGCTGCGGCAATGGGGGTTGTTCACCACCGTTTACTGCTCATTTAAAAGCTGCCGCTCGGTCCGTATTTCGTCTTGGGCGGTCCGAACGTGGCCTCAATATGGTGGAACTGTTGGCGGGTTGGGGATGGTGGCGGATGGCGACGATCGAGACGTATGCGAGACCGACTTGGCTCTATCGCCACCGGTCCCTGCGGCCACGTGGAGCTGACGGCGATGGCGCTGCCGACCGGGAACGGCTCGAGCGCGAACTCAGCGCAATCGAGCAAGGTTACATCTGGTGCGGGAAGTTCAACGAGATGAACGACCCGATGGAGGGTTTTTACAGGTCCAATGGGAGCGCAATGGAGAATCCCGGCTACGAGGAGTTTGTCGAGACTGTTCGACAAGAGAAGCTCGGGCTCGGCATCGCGTCACTGTCTGAGACATGGGACAACGAGTTAATGTGGGCGCACTACGCGGACGGATTCCGTGGGATCTGCGTCGCCTACCCGATGGCCCGATTACTTGAATGCCTTGACGGGACGCATGCTCTGGCTCGCGTCGCCTACGGCGACCGGCCCCACTACCTCAACCTCAGCGCTATGCGCGATGCCGATCACCGTGCCCGCGCGATTCTCTCCACTAAGAACGTGAAGTGGTCGTACGAACGCGAGTGGAGGCTGTTCGCGGCCCATAGGGGCGAGGCGCGCTATGTCGGGCGCGGCGCGGTGACGGTTTATCTAGGAATGCGCATGGCTGCCGAGGACCGGCGTCTGGTGACGCGGCGGATGAAGGCGGCAGGCATCACCGTGCGACGGACCTCAGTCGACGGTTATTCGGTGAGGTGTAGCGACCCTAGTTAGACTAGCGACTGAAGTGCCAACGATTTTCCCGCCGTCTCTTGGTCGGCTAAGGGCGGCTAACGCTGTATCACCGGCACCTAGAACGCGGGCGTCGAGCGACGGGGGTGAAAGCTTAGTCAGCCGTCGCGATGATCACAATTGCCTGTGCCAAACCGCCTGCGACGCCGAGGCTGAGCTGCGGGACTGCCACCGATCCCGCCGAAGTCAGAAACTCCAGGCGCGTGCGGGCCCCACCGGAGAGCATCAGGCGCGGGGAGGGTGTGCGATAGTCGATCTCGATGTCAAACCAGTCGACGTCAGCGTCGATCCCGGTGCCAAGCGCCTTGGCGCAAGCTTCCTTGGCGCAAAATCCGAGCGAGAAATGGGTCGCTGCGTCTAGCGTCACTTGCGGCATGGCAATCTCTTGAGGGGTGAACATCTCCTCGAGATAGCCCGCGCCAAATCGCCGGAGCGAGCGGCGTAGTCGCTCAATTTGGAGGATGTCAGTGCCGATCCCGATAATCACACGCTACCAGAGCGCCCGAATGGCAAAGGCCGACGCCGCAAAGGTCGCGATCCACAACAGGACAGTCGCGGTGGCACCCTCTGCGCGCAGCCCGATGATCTGGATAGAGACCGGGCCGCCGATCCCGCGCGCCAGGCACACGATGGCAAGTCCCAGAATGGCGGACACCGGCATGCCGATGACAGCCGGGCCATGGGCCTGAACGAGTGCGGCAAGGTGATCGGGCTGCAGTCGGCACGCCGCGCAGACCAGCGCGATCGTGAGGCACAGGAGCGCTAGGACCGCGACGGCGACCGCTGTTCTCCGCGCCGCCCCGAAAGGCTCTCGCGGTGGGGCGGCCGGCGAGGATGGCGCCGGCGGCGCGGGCGCACCATGAGACGGCGCGGCGGGCGCGGACACTGGAGGCAATGGCGACGGTGGCGTGGGCTGGTTCATGCGAACAATCTGCCAGTCGCAGCTGGGCACGACATGTCGGCCGACTCCGTCGCCGCGGCGAGACCCCATTTCGGCGGGAAGAATGGCGGCGGCATCCGCGCCTCGTTAGGCCGGTAACTTTGCTTGATCCGCGTGCGGCCGCTGATGCCCGTCATGTTCGGATGCCTCACTCTTGCATATTTCGAAATCTCGCAGAGCAAGTTCTGGCAATCAACCGGCTGTAGCTCTCGACCAAACAGCGTCTGAAACCGCAACCCACGCGCGGCGAAGGCGGCGTCCTGCTGCTCGCAGATCCAGTGGATCGCTTCAGCTGGGCTAAGGCCGCCCAGGTCCTCGAAGCATTTGGCCAGCCCATCGAGAGCGCCGGGCCCCGCCACGACGAATTCGGCTTCGTCATGATCGAGCAGGTCTGAATAGTTCAGGTCGATCGTATACTGGAAAGCGAGGAACGGACCGATCCCGGGCCAGTCGAGCAGCGCGTGGTAGACAGAGGAGAGGGTGGGCAGCTGCGCTAGCCTGTCGGGCATGCGCTGCTCCATCATCGCGGCGAGCAGGGCCAAATGGTTGGCATGCTTGCGGGCATGGCCGTAGCGGGGCGATGGCATGATATAAGCGGCAGAATAGATGCGCCGGTTCTGGCGCAGGAGATCATCGAGCACCGCGCTCAGCCGGTCCAGATCGATCCGGGCCCATTCGATCGGCCCGAGCCTTGCTTCAAGCGCCTGCCAGGTGTCGATCCGGTTGAACAGCTTGAACAGCATCGTGCGGAAAAACAGCTCGTTGGGTGTTGTTGGCCGGTCCGGGTGATATTGGATTTCGCGGATGAGATACTGGCTAACCCTGTCGGCGGCGCGATACGCGTTGGTGAACCGGTGCGCGGCCAACACGGCATCGTCGGTCCAAGGGCCGATTGAATCGGTGAAGCGGCGGAAATAGATCGCCTGTCGCTCGACAGCGAACTTCCAGTAGGTTTCAAAGACTTCGGTCGTTCGCATGCATACTCGGCAGGTCTGGTTTCGATCGGGACCCCGCCGGCCACATCCATCCTGCGACGATTCGTCCGGCCCGACCCGGGCGGCACCTGCCATCTTGGCTCAGTCGGCGTTCGTCAAGCTCTTGTCAGCCGGCGTGGCCGGCGCCGGCGGTGCGCTGATCTCGCTGGCGTTGGATGCCAGGGCATTCGCCGCGATTGCATTGTCCGCGGGGCGGTCGATCGCGCATTGCTTGAGGCCGAGACTGAGCAGCACGCCGGCAGCGAGGCCAAAACCCCATTACAACACCGCCTGCTCGCGCTCCAGAGTCGTGACGCGATCGGTCAGCTTCTTCTCGGTCTCCGAGATTTTGCTGTCCAGGCTCGCAAAGGATTGGATGCCGCTCGCCAGCGGCCCGATCAGGCTCGACGGGATGTTCGCATAGCCCCTCTTTGGCTGCGCAGCGCCGGCACCGTCCAAGTCAGCGTACCAGATGAGAAAGCATTCTTCTAAGCGCGCGAGGTGAACTGGGTTCGGCCCGGCATTGAATACTGAGAATAGCAGCTTGCCCGCGAAACCGGGGTCGACATGAAAGCCCGATACGTTGACGAGACCCGCAAATTTATAGCCCGCCCGGATCGAGATGAAGGCGAGCGCGTCCGCCGGTACCCTGATCTCCTCCTCTGTCAGGATGAACCCGAACTGCCCGGGCGGCACCATGAAGCCGTCACCGGGATCAAGTTTGGTCTTGGGCTTGTTGCGCGGATCGCTCGGCTGGCCCGTTGGCGAGACATAGACTTCCTCGCCCACGCTTAAGCGATAGGAGGCGCCGTCAATCCGCGCGAGATCAAAGCTTGGGATCAGTTTGGGCAGCTCGCACGCGAGCTTGTCGCTTCCCCAGAACATTATTGCGTCCGCCCGGATCGCCGCTGCTGGATGAAAGCATCGAACGGCGAGCGGATTTCGACCTCGCGCAACCGGACCTTGTAGGCCTCGATCAGACCGATCGACTGCTGGTCGGCACCCCGCAGAATGGTGACCGCGAGCCTGGCATTAGCCTGTTTCATCATCACCTTGAAGGCGAGGTCCTCGATATGGTCGAGCGACTCGCATGCCTTTGCTAGGATCCCGGCCTCCTTGACGAAGGAGCGCCAGACGTCAGGCGACTGGCCGGCGAGGTCTTCCTGGTTGCGCGCGGGAAGATCGCACGCGAGGTTCTGACCCAACGTATTGGCGATTGCGAGGACGATGGCGAAGGAATCGACCAGCGCGCGCGCGGTGAGCGCATCGTCGCCACGCTCGCTCGCATCAAGCAGATAGGCGCTATATTTGGCCAAATGCAGTGCGAAATGCTTCATGCGCATCGCCGGCGACATCGCGGCGACGTCCTTGTGATAATCCTCGTCATGGATGAGCTGATGCCATTGCAGAGCTGGCAGAAGGTCTGTCGCGACGGTCACGCTAGGGCACCTTTGAGTTGCGATGCGGCACTATAGGTATCGCCGCACCGATCGATCAGCGCATCGACTTCGCGCTTGGTCCAATGGCCGCCGCATTCGCCACTCTTGCCGACATCGATCTTGGCATAAGTTGAGTTGATCGTCAGCCCGCCGATCGCCAATTTGGTCTCTGACGCCAGGAAATATTGCAACCGGCCAAGACCGACCAGATTGCCGAACAGGCGCCGGATATACCAGTGCGAGCGGTAAGTTGCATTCATGCGAATGGCCCCGTTATGGACCTTGAGGCTTAGATGGCTCAGGCACGGCCCGCCATAGAGTCGCCGGCGATCGGTCGCTCCGTCATAGATGGGCACGTCTTCCTCTAGCACATCGCCGACACCGAGCTCGAAGGACGCGGTATATTTGCCGTGCTTGCGGATCTTTTCGACCATTTCCTCGAGAGGATTGTATACTTGGCCGTCGCGGTCCTTCTGGCGCAGCAGCCGATAGGCATAGGTGCCCCAGTTGCGGTCGTCGCGCACGGCATGGATCGCCTTGATCCGGCCGGGATAGGTGCCGAACACCGCCTTGGCGCCGCCGCGCAGATATTCGTCGAGCGGAAAGATTGTCTCGGCGACGGTATGGACGCTGAAGGCGCCATGGTCGGTCAGGAACGCATCGACCAGCTGATAGACCGCCGCGTCCTCGGAATCTAGCATGGTCGGCTCGCGAACATGCAGGAACACGTCGAAATCCTCCTGCTTCGGGCACCCGCGGACATGACGGGCGGCTTGCAGCCAGACCTCCGGGATCGTTCTTCCCTGCAGCAATTCCATGATTATCCCTTCGCGATCTTGACGGTCTGATGAAGGTAGGTGTCGACATAATCCTGGCGCAGCCATGCGTGGCCGTTGAGCCCCCAGGCCGGTCCCCAGCTGTTGCGGACCAGCAGATATTGCGCGGTCGCGTCGGCCCCGTGTCCAACCGCTAGGACAGCATGTCCACCGCGCACGGTATCGCCTGCATCAGGCAGCACGCGGCCTTCGGAATCGGGAAGGTAGAAGCGATCGGTGATCAGCATGCCGAGCACCACCGGGCGCGCGCCGTCGAGTTCGTCGGCGATCTCTGCGAACGACAGTTTGCCAACGGCCAGCGTGCCGCGGTGGATCGGGGAGACGCCAATGGGCGGCGCCCAAGGCGTCGAGATCACGTCCAGATAAGGCCAGTGGGATTCTGCAGGCTGCCCGTTGTCGAGCAACGCAGCCGCGGCCGCTTCCATGGTCGTCCCGGCATGCGGATTGGCCCCCTGAGTTCGGGCGACTGCATGATAATAGAGATACTCGACCGACAAATATTCACCGACACAAGCGAGATTTTCGTTTGCAGCCGAGGTCGCGAATGCGAGGCAGGTCGGCCGGGAGCCCTGACAGCGGACCTCAAGCATGTTCGGTCGAAGATCGCGCGCGGGCTGGATCAAATGCTCAACCCCAAGCGAAGCCGGTCGGCGCGCGACAGGCCGGCGCGCTCACGCCCCTGCAGGGCAACTGCAAGCTGGAAGGCGGCGGCATCCGGCGTTTCCTGCGCCCAGGGCTGGCGCTCGCGCAGCGCGATCTCACCATGGCCGCCATGCCGTGGCCGCGCGACTACGACGCGTGTCGACGGAGCGCCATAAATGAGCGGATCGGTGCTGAACAAGGACTGGTCTTCCAGCAAATCCCAGTCAGCTGCGGCAAGCGTTTCGACATTCCAGCGATGCCCGCTGCTGACCGCTTCCTCTAGTTCGATACGGACCAAGTCGTCGGGATTGCCCAAGAGCCGCGCCCCGTTGTCACGCTGCGTGACCTTCCAGACATCGGCCCAGGAATCGGCCGGCTTGTGACCCGCGCCGAGCTCAGCCTTTAGATCGCCTATACGCGCACGGCTCAGGCCGCGGACTTCATCATAGGGCAGGATTTGGTGGCTCAAGAGTCCCCAGCAGGTTGCTTCATAGCTGACCGCCATGCGCAGCGAGAGCTGGTATACGGTCGCAGGCCGACGCAGGTCGTGCGCGACGGTCCAGCCCTGCGCCTGGATATGATGGCGGTAGAGCCAACGTGGCAGCAGGAATTCAGCCGCGAACGCTTCGGCTGCCACTTCCTGCAGGTCTCGCCCGTCGCTCGGCGAGTTGGGGCCGCGCTCGAGAATCTCTCGGTCGATGCTGCCCTCATGTTCGAGCACGGCATGGCCGAGCTCGTGTGCGGCCGTGAAGCGCTGGATGTGCAGCGGCCTCTCGGTGGTGATCATGATTCCTTTGAGCGGCGCCGGCAAGCACAGCCCGAGCGCGGAATCGAGCGGCTTAAACACCAGCGGAATGTCGAGATCCCCGATCGCCTCGAATACGTCGACCAGGCCCGCCCGGGCGGTGATCCTGCGCCTGAGATCGAGTTCGGCATGAATACGGTTGGCAGCGGATACGGCGTCGAGGCGCGCAGCTGCTGCAGGCGATCTAGCCATGGCCACCTGCCTTCGGCCCGCGGGCCTGCAGGAACTCGGCGAACCGTAAAAGCTCGTTGCGATCGCTGTCCGACAACTCGGTGGCGGCGCGCGCCAGCGCTTTCACGCTCTCGGGCAGCGGGGGCAGGGGCGAAGTGCCCGCAAGGGCATCGACCGACTGGCCATAGACCTTGGCGAAGCGCGCAAGCTCTTCGGAATCGACCTTGCGGCGCCCGTTTTCGATGAGTGACAGGGCCGAGCGCGACACACCGACCGCCTCAGCCGCTTCCTCCTGCTTCAGCTCAAGGAACTCCCGCGCCTTGCGCAGCCGCTCGCCGATGCTGCCATTGTTCATTGTATCATCGTTCATCGCTGACCCTCATGCCGGCTCAGGAACCTTAACTGCCCGGCACTTCTTAACCTTGAGCTCGCCGGTATAGACGCGTTCCAGCTTGGGGAGCAGGTCGCTGATCATCTCGTCGCAGTTCGCATAGCCGCCGCGTTTGATGATCTCGGGCGGCAACTCCATCTCCAGCACCACCCGCGTGACCCGGCTCGCATCGACGACCCGCTTGGAGTCAATCGCAGGCCTCATGCCGACGATCGACCCGCCCGAGCCTGATGGCGCGGCAGGCGGCGCGGTGCCGTCGATGGTCGCCGTTTCCTCGTCAAACCAGGCCTGCAGTTCCGAAACAAGCAGCGTCGCCTTGCGTTTGAACTCGGCACGCAGCTCTTCAACATCCGCACTCATAACACGTCCTCGTGTTAGAATATCGAACATAGATAGGTGATGGCGTCCGGATTGTCAACATTTTGCTTAAGGGCGATGAGAACACATTCCCGGCAGTGGGCCTGCGGAGTCATTGCCGGTCTCTGACGATGCACTCGTAGAATTCTGTTCCGACGTGCAGTGAAGATGCCAGATGCATAGCTAGTACGCCGAGACTTGGGTAAGATTCCAGCGGCAATCCGATCTCTCTGCTTTTCTTCTCAAGATTTAGAATACTTCTATCTATCACTTCCGCAGGATCGCCGTGCGCCACACTGTTTCGGATGGCGCCGAAAGCGCTGATTGCGTTGAGTGCCGAGTCCAACCATGGATCGTCTAGCATTGCACGTAAAAGGCCCAGCTGGTGGTCCATGCTGAGGCGCGGAAGCTTTTCTGGTCTCGCAACAAAACTCCGCAAGATTTGGTCTACCTCAAGCTCAAGAGCGGCATATCCAGTAATGATCACTGATGCTTGAGGATGGATCGAATGAAACCGGTCGCGAAGTCGCGCCATTGCTGCGGCTGGTGAGTCCGGATCAAATTCGTCACCGAAGGGTAATTCAAACGGATCGTCGGTCATAATCTCTATCTCCGGACCAACATCCATCCTTCTATCCAAGCTACCCGCGGCGCCAAGCCTGAAACCGTAGCTTCAACAATGGCCGGTATCATACATCCGAGCGCCAAAACCTGTCAGTCAGGAACCGGCCCAGTTTCCGCCGTTCAGCAGCGCCTGAACGAACGACCGGTTTCAGGGAGCGGTGAAGCGGCTTCGAATGTCGCCTATTGGGTCTTGCCGGCCGCGGAGCTGCCGGTCGGGACCCCGCCCAGTAGCGGACGTATAGCTGCTCAGGCCATTCTCAAAAGCTGAGGGTCAACGAACCCCGTACTGGGATTTTCTCCCACTCCGCACTGAGTTGGTCGATGCGCCCCCGTATGGCTTCGACGTCGTGGGCGCTGACCGGCACAATCCGGTGGCCGCTAGCCGCACAGGCATGCTCATAGGTGGCGATCAGGTTCGCGACGGGAACCAGTCCGCCCCACATCTCGGCCTGGAGCGTCTCGACCAACCGCTCGATCGCGTTCTCGGTGTCTTCGCCGGCAGTGGCGAAGGAGGCAGGGCTGCCGTCCGCAACGAGGGAAAGAAAGCCGCGGTGGGTTAGCGTACTCTCCACGGCATAGTGGATCATGTCGTGCGGGATGATCCCCTGCTTGGGGCACGCAATCGTTTCTGCGGGACCAGACTCGTGTTCGATGCGGAGGTCGTCGTACTTGCCCGTGCCCTTCGTGAACGTAAGCCGCACCCGATCATCCTCCGTTCGGACCCTAGACCAGCTATCGAGCTCCCGAGCAACTCCGGGAGCGAAGCCTGACCACGCCGACCACTCAAACCGGTGAGCGGAATGGCAGCTCGCTACCAGGTATTGCCCTTGAGCGGCTTCCCCGAAGCGTCTGTCATCCGACGGAGATGAACAAGTGGCGGGTTTGCAGAAGCCTTAAATCGAGGCGGAACTGCCGGAACTGGGTCGTTTGGACGGGAACGGCGCTCGTCACCCTTACGTCTCCGCCGAAGATGCGGAGGTAGCGGGCGATCTCCGGGAGGTCGTAAATCGACGGACTATGTCTGCACCTGGGTCTGTGCGAGCCTAGAAGACCGCGTCTTCGATCGGCGGGCATGATGTGGCCGCCGATGCGTGCGGCCTTGATCGACCAAGATCGGTGTTGCTCGTCATGCATCGGCTAGGTCAGCAAAGTGCGCTGCGAGGCCGGTCTGGCCTGGCGCAATGTGGTCCGCCATGGTGTGGCGATCGGGGAAGTCGCCGCCATTCTGCGACCTGAAGGGGATCGGCGTGTCGGTGAACAGCCCGGCAAGCCGCTTCCGCCATGCGGCCTTGATCGCCTCGACTTCTTCGGCCGTGGAGACATGACCTGCGCCATAGACCGCGTGCGTCGGGAGCACGTCCATGCCGGGGTAGAACAGCGCGCCATGGGTCAGCGGGAACAGCAGTTGCTCGATCGGCCCATTGATACCCCGCGGACCATAGTCGGCCGCCGGGCCACCGGCCTGGACGTTGACCAGCGCCCGCTTGCCCTTGAGAATGCCATCGCCGAACCGGAACTGGTTGGAGCCGTTCTGGTAGCCATAGGCAAAGCCGAAGGCGTAGACCCGCTCTATCCAGCCCTTCAGGATCGCGGGCACGCCGTACCACCACAGCGGGAACTGGAGGATCACGGCGTCGGCCGCGAGCAGCTTCTGCTGCTCCACGACCACATCGGATGTCTGCTGCCCGCTTCTGTAGGCATGACCCGATTCCGTGATGAATGACAGCCGCTCGGGATTGTCGCGCACCGGAAAGTCATCGGCATCGTACACCGCCTTCCACTTCATGCCGTAGAGGTCCGAGTGGATCAGGGTGTGTCCTGCCGCCGATAGCGTTTCAGCGGTCACGCCGACCAACTGCCGTGTCAGCGAAGTGGGCTCGGGGTGCGCGTAGACAATGAGAACGTTCATGATGGCTTATTCCTGGTGATTGGGGTCCGTCAGTGTTCGACGACGAACTTGCTGAAGTGGCTGCAAGCCCTCGCTGGGCAGGATTCAACCCCCACGTTTATCCACGCGGAAGATCCTCACGCCCGGGAACCGACACGTCGTAGGCGTTGAGCAGCATCGAGATTAGGGCGTAGCCGCTCAACAGGTAGATCAGCTCGGCCGTTCGCTCCTCGCCGAACACCTTCACGGCACGTTGGTACGTGGACTCCGGAAGCTGCTTGCCGGCGGTCAGGGCCGCGGCGACGTCGTAGGCGGCCTGCTCCTCCTCGGTCAGGTCGGCGGGTCGCTGGCCGGCTGCGACTGCGGCGATCTTAGCGTCGCTCAGGCCGGCTTGCGCGGCCACGCGCTCGTGGGCGTAGAGCTCGTAGCGCGAGTTGAACGCCGCCCCCGTGACCAAAATGGCCACTTCTTTCGCCAACCTGGGCAGTGTGGAGTTCTCGAGCAGCTCCTTGGTGTAGGCCCACGCCGGCCCCCCGAACTTGGGAAAGCGCAGCATGGGCGCGAAGGGGCCGATGAGGGCGCCGTCCTCGTGCTTGATGATGTAATCCTTCAGACGGTCGGCGATCTCTGCCATGTCGTCATGCAGAGCCCGCACATTCGGCGACATCTGGTCGGGGGGGAAGAGCGGCGCGCGCATGATTTCTCTCCTGGTCAGAAGGGGGGATCTGTTTGGTTGGCGGACGGCTCCTGCGCCGCCGCGCAGTTCTCGCGACGGCAAAAGGCCCCGTGCTTTCGACATCCGGCATGTGGGACGTCACGGCGCAGTGTTGAAATCGAAGCTTCTGCCTGTTGTCATCGAACGGATGGATACCAGGAACCTTGATCTCGGCCTGCTTGTCACGCTCGAAGCCCTGCTGGCGGAAGGGAACGTCACGCGTGCCGCCCGGCGCCTGAACCTGAGCCAGCCCGCGTTGTCGGCCCGACTGGCGCGGCTTCGCGACGCCCTCGGCGATCCCCTCCTCATTCCGGCACAGCGCGGGATGGTCCTGACCCAGCGCGCCGTCGAGCTTCAGCAGCCGTTGCATGAGGCGTTGGAGCGTGTCCGCAGGGTTGTGGCAGATGGAATGCCGTCCGATCCGGCGACCATGCAGGCCACCCTGGTGATCGCTGCGAGCGACTACGTGCAATATGCGCTGCTCACCCGCTTCTCGGTCGCGCTCAGGACCGAGGCACCCAGGGTCCGCGTCGCTTGGCGTGCTCTCGACGTGCTGGCGCTCGCCACACAGTTGGAGCGCGGCGAGATCGACCTGGCCTTAGCCTCTCCGGACCATGCACCGGCGGCCATGCGTCAACGCCAGCTCTTTCAAGAGGGGTACGCGGTGATCGCGCGCCGGGGACATCCAGCTGTGCAGGGCCACCTCAGCCTGGACGTGTTCTGCGCTTTGGAGCACGTCGTCGTGTCTCCCCAAGGGGGCGGGTTCTCCGGGCCTGCCGATGCGGCACTGGAGGCTGTCGGCCGCCGCCGCACCGTCGCCTTGTCTACGTCGGGCTTCTTGATCGTGCCGGAGGTTGTATCGCGCTCCGACATGATCGCTCTGATCCCACGGCGGATCGCCGATGGCTGGTCGGATCGGGTACAGGTGGTGGAACCGCCACTCACCATCCCTGGCTTTACCATCGCGGGTATCTGGCACGACCGAACCACAAACCACCCGGCACAACGCTGGCTGCGTGAACGGCTGAAGATGTTGGCCGCCGAAGGGTAAATGTGGACTGGCCGGCAAGGCTGGGTACGACCCTCCCGAAACACCATCCTTTGCGGGACAATTGTCGGCGGAGCGAGCGGCAGCCGCCCGCTGCGGCGCTCGTCGTAGCCGGTTGGCAGAAGTCGCAATCTAGGTCGCACGGGGTGTGGCGTCGAAGGTCCCACAGCGGCCGCTACGATGCGATGAACGGATGACCAGTACCAGAGAGCAGGAAGGGGCGCATGAACGGCTGAGATTGGGTCTTGTCGCAAGGTAACGCGAGCAGGGCCTAGCTCCGAGGTAGCTCGAGCGCCGCCAATCTGGTCAACGCCTGCTTGCGATCAAAGAGATAGGTCATGATGTCGCGCCCAATCGCCGGAGTATCAAGATTACGGTCGGTATGGCCACCATGCTCCAGCACTTTCCCGGCAGCGTAGTCCTGCTCGAACGTCGGCGCGAAACACACGAATAGGGCATGGTCGCGCAGCTTTAAGGGCAGCGAGGCATTTCTCATGACGCCTCTTGCGCGCTCCGCCATGCTGATGTGCCGAACCTGCGCGGTTCCGGTCTTTGCCGCCAACCTGACTCCCGGCACCTGCATTCGCGCCGCGCTGCCCGTCCCACCTTCATTCACGACCGCTGCCATCGCATCGCGCACGAGTTCGAGATGCGCCGGTGCAATCGGCAGAGCCGGTGGGTCGCGGTGACCTTATTTGCGAGTAGGCTAGGCTCGATACCTCGCCCCGATGCGATACTCGCAGCCATGACTGCAAGCTGCAATGGGTTCGCCAGCATGTAGCCCTGACCTATCGAGGCATTGAGCGTGTCCGCGATTGTCCAATCGGCCTTGTACTTCCGTAGCTTCCAGGCTGCATCCGGCACGGTGCCGTAGCGTTGTGACGGCAGCGGAAGATCAAACCTACCGCCCAGCCCCAGCATGCGAGCAACAGGGCTGATCCGGTCATTTCCGACCCGCCGAGCCATCTCGTAGAAATAAACGTCACAGCTTTGCATGATGGCATTCTTCAGGTCGACCGGGCCGTGACCCGCTTTTCTATAGCAATGGAACAGCCCTGTTCCGACCCGTAACGCACCGGTGTACACGACCCGTTCGTTCGGGTCGACACCTGCGCCAAGAAGCGCCAGGCCGTTCATTGGCTTGACTGTCGAACCCAACGGATAGAGGCCCTGTGTCGCCTTGTTCATGAGGGGAAGGTGCTCGTCGTCGCGCAGCATCGCCCATTCGCGCGTCTCGATCCCCGCCGAAAAACGGTTGGGATCATAGGCCGGCATAGATGCCATGGCGAGTATCTCGCCTGTCCGGCAGTTCATCACGACCGCCGAGCCGGAGCTAGTGCCAAGGCGGCGTGCCGCGTATTCCTGCAGTCCCGCATCGATCGTCAGGCGCTGCGTCTTACCCGACATGCCGGCGCGCGCGGAAAGCGTGCGGAGCAGCCGGCCATGCGCGGTCGCCTCAACCTGACGCACGCCCGGGATGCCGCGCAGTTGCGGCTCAAGCATCTTCTCCAGTCCGTCCTTGCCGAGCTTGAACCCTGGGATGACGAGCAGCTTATCATGGGTCTGTCGATATTGATACGCGCTGGCCGCGCCGACATAGCCGGTCAGGTGAGCGGCCGCGGTGCTGATCGGGTAGGTGCGCTGAAAGCCGCGTGTCGGCACGACGCCGGGCAGCTCCGGCAGGCGAACGCTGACGGCCGCGAACTGCTCCCAGCTCAGCCCGTCTCTGATCAATAGGGTTTAAAGCCGACCCCGGCGTTCAGACGGGTGACAATCCGCGCCATCTCCTGCTCGTCGAGACTTAGGAGCCGACGCAACGAGGCCAGCACTCGCTCGTGGTCTTCGGACAGGTCTGGTACCAGGTCGACGCGCAAGGACGCGCGGTTGTTGGCCAACGGCGCGCCATGGCGGTCGACGATCGCGCCGCGTTCCGGCGGCACCAAAGGCAGTGCTGATGCGGTTCAATTCCGCAAGCCTGGTGGATCGGTCATTCTCCGCGATCGCGAGCCAGCCCATGCGCGCGGCGAGGCTGAGGGCGACCAGTGCTTGCGCTCCGCCCAGCAGCAGAAGGCGGCGGCGCAACGTCGTGTTCAGTTGCGCTTCGGTCATGGCGCGCGAAAGCCAGTCACGGGCGGGAGTCATGCCGTACGACATCGCGGTCAGCGCGGCGGCGTAAGCTCGCTATCGCACCTTAAGTGTGAGCAGGTCGTCACAGCCGAACGCCTGGTAGACACCGGTCGTCGCCTGCATCGCGGCTCCGTTGATCATCTCGACCGATTGCGCCATGCCGATGAAGTCGACCGTGGTCCGCTGCGGCCGCGCGCCAGCCGGTGCGTCAACCAGCGCCAGGATCGCCTCGGCCACCTTGGCCGGATCCTGCTCGGGCTTGGCATCGAGCATAGCTTCGACCTGGGCCAGCGTCTGCGCGGGTGCTTCTGCAAAGGCGCCATACTCAGCAAGGCGTGCCGTGTCCTCGGGATGGACAAGCGCCTCGATCCAGGTGGTCTTGAACCCACCGGGTTCGAGCAGGACCACATCGACGCCGAATTGCGACACTTCGGCCCGGTAGGTATCGCTCAGGCTCTCCAGCGCGAACTTGGTCGCACTGTACGGGCCATAGAAGGGCAGCGACAGCCGCCCGAGCAGGCTTGATATGTTGATGACGAGTCCGGCCTGCTGCCGGCGCAGCGTCGGCAACACGGCCCGCATCATGCGGTGGACACCGATCACGTTGAGGTCGAACAAGCGCGAAAGCTGAGCCGAGCCGTAGCCCTCGCTCAAGCCGTGCGTGCCGACGCCGGCGATGTTGACGAGGATGTCGAGGCCACCGAGCGCCTCGATGGCGTCGGCCGAGCCTTTGGCCACACTGCCGTCGTCGGTAACGTCTATCTCGACCACCGTCGCGCCGAGCGCGCGCAGGGCGGCAGCAGGCTGTGCGTTACGCCCGCCGGGATCGCGCATGGCAGCGGCCAGCTGGTGGCCCGCCCCAAGCACGGCCCGGGCAGCGAGCCCGCCAAACGCCCCGTTGCCGCCCGTCATCAAAACCTTGGCCATCGACATATCCCTTCGAAAATGTTGGTCTGCTCGCTAGCCGTGTTGCAATCGAGAGAACATTGGCCGACGGACGAACATGTGGTTCAACAAAGCCGAACGATCGATCTGCACGAACTGCGCGTCTTCGCGAGTGTCGTTCGCCAGGGCGGCATCACGGCCGCCGCACGGGCGCTGGACGTGTCCAAGTCGACGATCTCGATGCAGATCACACGCCTCGAGGCACGACTGGGCGTCCGTCTGGTTGAGCGGACATCACGCCGTGTTGCGCTGACGCGTGAGGGCGAGCAGCTGTTGCCGCGCATACAGTCGATTCTTGCCGAGGCCGACTACCTGCTCGAGGATATGGATCGGGCCCGAACGTCGCCGCGTGGCCTGGTGCGGATCGCGGTGCCGCCTGCCTTCGGCGGAGCGCTGCTTGGGCACCTCGTTCCGGCAATCGCCGAGCGTTATCCAGACATCGAGCTGGCGGTCGAACCCAGCTACGATCTCGACGACGTTCAGGACCCGGCTTTCGACTTCGCGGTCCGGGTTGGGCAGGTCGGAGACGATGGGCTGATCGCGGACAGGGTCGGATCGTTCGCGCGTATCCTTGTCGGGTCAGCAGAAGCGGCCATGCTGCCTTCCGATATCGCGATGCTCGATACGGTGCCGCTCCTTGCCTTCTCGGGTTCATCGACGCGGGTGAGTTGGCAGTTGCGGAAGACAGACGGCTCCGGAGGCGAGATCGTGCTGGACTGCTCGGCCAAGGTCGCGGTCCGCGACTTTGACCTGCTGCTGCGTCTGGTTCGGGCGGGCCAGGGGGTCACGATGGTGCCGGCGTTCATGGTGCGCCAGGAGCTCGCGAGCGGGCGGCTCGTGCATCTTTTCCCCGAATGGGCGTCGCCGGAGGTCGATGTCTTGCTGGCCTACCGTATCGGCGCGAGCCGTATCAGCAGGGTCGCGGCAGTATTGGACGAAGCCCGAAAAGCAGCCCTGCGGGTGCTTGCCGGTGAGGTCTGATCGATACCGACGAACTCTTCCACATTTGCGGACGATAGCCGCATGAACGAAGGACACTGGGATTGAAGCTCAAGGCGATCACCCCTGGTTGGAGCTCGGCGAGCGCAGGGCTTGTGCTTTGCGCGACGGTGCTCGGCGCCGCCGCTTCGCTTCCCGCAGCGGAAAGGGAGCCGATCCAAGCGCTGTCTCGGACCCCCGTCGCACTTCCGGCCGATCACCCGTTCAGGGGCACGATCGCGCTGGACGTGGACGCGCGCGACGTCGCGCACAGGATCTTCGTGGTGCACGAGAAACTGCCGGTGCAACGAGCCGGTGCAACGACCTTGCTCTATCCCCGCTGGGAGGCGGCGAGCCACGGGCCGAGCATCACCGTTGCCGAGCTTGCCGGCCTTGATGTGTCCGCGAACGGCCGTTCGCTGCCCTGGCGGCGCGACGCGATCGAGCCCCATGCCTTCCACCTCGAGATTCCAGCAGGCACGCAAACGATGGACGTGCGCTTCCAAGTCGTGGCGGACGCGAACCGCCTGTCAGCCGATGTTGTAGCGATCGCATGGCAGCACCTGCTGCTGTACCCGGCAGGATGGTACGCGCGTAACGTCGCGGTGGTGCCATCAGTCCTGCTGCCGCAAGGACTTAAGGCCTTCACGTCGCTCGATGTTTCTGGGACCGACGACAACTGGCTCCAATTCGGCCGGGTCACGCTCGAGCGGCTTCTCGACGCACCGGTCCTCGCCGGACGGTACGCCACACGCGTTCCGCTCGCTGAGAACGGCGCGGACGCTATCACCTTCGACCTGATCGCGACGCGAGCCGACGATCTCGCTCTCCCGGCGGAGCGCGCCGGCGACCTGAGGCGGATGGTGGAACAGGCATTGGTGGTATTCGGCACGCCGCCATTCGGCCGCTACGAGGTGCTGGCGCGCATGAGCGACGAGGGCGCATCCGGCGGAATCGAGCATCGCGCGTCGGCCGAGATCGACATCGCATCGTCCTATTTTCGCGACTGGGCTGCACAGCTGAACAATCGCGACATCGTCGCGCATGAGTTCGTCCACGCTTGGAACGGGCTCTACCGCGTCCCGGCCGACCTGTGGGCGCCGACGCCCAGCGTTCCCGAAGGCACCAGCCTGCTCTGGATGTACGAGGGGCAGACCGAGTTCTGGGCACGGGTGCTTGCCGCACGCGCCGGATTGCGCAGTCGCGAGGAAACGCTCGACACGCTCGCGCTCGACGCGGCCGAAGTCGCCAATCGTCCGGGGCGTGCCTGGCGGCCGCTGTCGGATGACGTGAACTATCCCTCGTTCATGCTCCACCAATCGGTGCCGTGGCGCGATTGGCAGCGCCGCAAGGATTAGCACCTTGAAGGCGTGATGCTGTGGCTCGACGTGGAAGCCAAGCTGCGCGAGCAATCTCAGGGGGCGACGCGGTCTCGACGACTTCGCGCGCGATTTCTTCGCTGGTGCCGACGCTCGACGTCCTGCCCGTACCTACACCTTCGATGATGTATGCGCTGCCTTGAACCGGGTCGCGCCATTCGACTGGACGCGATTTCTCCGTCGCTGGCTTGACGCGCACGAGGAACTCGACGCCGTCGAAGGACTGAGGCGGTTAGGCTGGCAGCTGGTCTATACCGACAAGCCGACGCCGACGTTCGAGCAGAACGAACAGGAGGCCGGCGGGGCCGACTTCTCCTACTCAATCGGGCTGACGATTGCCGATGACGGTAGGGTTCGCGCCGTCTCCTGGGGAGGGCCGGCGTTCCAGGCCGGGATGGCTCCGGGGGTTCGGATCACGGCAGTTGCCGGCGCGCCCTATACGCGCGCGGCGCTTCACGATGCCGCGCGCAAGACGACCATGACGCCGGTGGTGCTCACCTGGGAGCAGGACGGCCGGTCGAAGACACGGACAATCGGCTATCACGGTGGACTGCGATACCCTCGCTTGCAGCGCATAGCAGGTCGTGCGGATGAGTTGACGTCGCTGCTTACCGCGCGATGACCCGGTCAGCCTCGTTTTTTCCGCAGCCTCTTGGCGGCGGTTGCGGACATGCCTCAGCTTCCGACGCAATTGTTTCCGTTTCTCCGAAAAGGGAACGGTGGCTCACTACGGCAAGCTGGTCGAGCTGAGTCAGAGGTTCTGGAATAGGGCCGCCTTGGATGCAACATGAACGAGTGGCCGCTTAAGAGAGCACGCGGTAGGGCCCTGAGTGTCGTGTTATGGGTCTGGGTCGACGCCGAGAGTAGGTCGGGCTAGCCTCAGCCTGATGCTCGCAACCGTCTGCCGCTCCGCTGACCTCACCCTCAACGATGATGGAGCCCAGCTGTTCGCGCAAGCTCTGGACGAAGCTGCGTGCGGTCGCCTCGAGACTGCCTTGGCTGCGCTGCCGACGAACAGGCCGGGTGTGCGGATTGGGGAAGGGCGGCAGTTGCAGCCCTTTCTCGATAACGCCGGACCGGTCGGCGCAATCGCAGCGTCCGTGCTCGGAGAACAGGCTCGCCCGGTACGTGCAATCCTGTTCGATAAGACCGCGGAGCGGAACTGGGCGCTTGGGTGGCACCAGGACCGTACGATCGTGGTCAAGGCGCGTATGGACACGGACGGGTACGGGCCTTGGACTGTCAAATCGGGGCTGATCCAGGTGGAACCGCCGTTCGAGATCCTTGAACGCATGATGACGCTGCGCGTGCACTTGGATGCAGTTGACGAGCGCAACGCGCCACTCCGCATCGTGCCCGGCTCGCACAGGCTGGGCCGCCTGCCCGAAGCCGAGATCGAGCGCGTGGTGGCGACGTTCGGCGAGCGGCTATGCCTCGCAGGACGGGGTGACGTCTGGCTGTACGCGACGTCTATCGTCCACGCCTCGCTGGCCGCCGATCCGCCGCGACGGCGCCGCGTCCTCCAGATCGACTTCTCGGCCGACGCGGCGCCAGGTCCACTCGCCTGGCGCGGCGTTTAGAGGCCAAGGTTGAGCCGCCCCCGCACTCAGACGGTGCTGTTCGTGTGCAGCCAGAACAGGCTGCGCAGCCCCACCGCCGAGCAGGTGTTCTCGCGTCGCGAGGGGCTAGAGGTGGACTCTGCCGGCACCAACCACGACGCCGACAACCCCCTCACGGCCGAGCTGGTCGCGTGGGCCGACGTGATCTTCGTCATGGAAAAGGCGCACCGCAGCAAGCTGCAGCGGCGCTTCCGGGCGGGTCTCGGGGGCAGGCGCGTGATCTGCCTAGACATACCGGACGACTACGACTTCATGCAGCCCGAACTGATCCGGCTATTGGAGATCAAGGTGAGCCGCCACCTGCCTGCGATGCCAGTGACGCAAGAGCCGAAGGCCCTGATAGGCCGGCCCAACATCGCGATTGAGCTGCCTCCCTGTCGGCTTAATGAATGACCGATGTTGGGAGATGGGCGGGGCAGGCTGAACGGCCGAAAGTGGGTCATCTTCCGGCACGGTGAACGGCGCTCAGAAAGAGCCGGACGGAGAGTCCGTCAGGAGAGCGCCCGATCGGCGACATGCTCGGCGATCTGCGCCTTTCTGAGTTCGAGCTTCTCCATCTCGCCTCTCAGGAACACGGGGAAGTCTCACCGCCGCCCTTTGAGCAGCAGAGGACCCAGTCCGGCGAAATCGCGCAGGAACGACGCCTGCGCGATGGCCTCTTCGTCAGTGATCGCGCGGGGGCCTTTGCGGACGGGTCCGCCAGCGCCGCCAGCTCTGGGCCGGCGGAGGAGAGGTCGCTGTCACCCGGAAGGTCGATGGCGTAGCCGTGCTCCGTCCTGCGCACCGTCTCCGACGTCACGGGCGCCCAGCGGACCGTCATCACTGCGACGACCCGTCAGGCGACGCAGGCGGATGAGCACTCCCGGCAGCCGGTGCGGCGTAGGTCAGTTCCACTTCATGGCTCTCGCCGGTCCGCTCGAAGGTCGCCGAACGGTTTGTGATCGCCCGTACCGTCCAGCCGTCGACAACATCGCCCACATGCAGGATCGCGGTCGTCCCCTTCTGATCCTTGACCAGCGCCAGCGGCCGCGCGCCGCCCATGGCGATACCGGTCAGGACGGGAAGCGGCGCGGCCGGTGCGGCACCTGCGTCGCCGATCGGCGCGTTCGAGCGGCTCGGTGAAAAGATCGGATGGCCGGGTTCGCTGCGCAGCTGCACCAGCATCGGACCATCGACATGGACGGCGGCCGGAAGCGGCGACAACGCGACGCGCGGCCGCGGCGTGTGCGCCGCGAACAGGAGCGACGCCAGCAGCACCAGCATGACTACAGCGACCGGCCACCAGGCGCGTGCTTGCATCATCGCGCGGGCGTCCACACGGCCGTGGCGATGGCTGTGAGCGCGATCTTGGGCACAGGCGCGTCATCCGCCTCGAGATGCCACTGCGCGAAGCGGATCAGCGGGGTGCCGTGCTCGACGAGATTGGCAAAGCCGATCACCGCCGCCTCGGACCCCGGCGGCCGCTGACGAGCCTTCAGCCTAGCTCGTCCATGAGCTAGCGAGATCCGCATGTCGTTGGGGATCAGCCTAGTCGTCCTGCTCGCGGCCGTGCTCCACGCGAGCTGGAACGCCTTGCTGCGCGCCGGCAGCGACCGGTTCTGGTCGATGACTGTCATGTGCATCGCCATCGCGATCGTCTGCGCCTGCGCCGCGCCGTTCGTGCCTGCGCCGGCACGGGCGAGCTGGGGATGCGCGCTGCTCTCGGCGCTGCTGCACGTCGGCTACAACCTATTTCTGGTGCGGACCTACCGCAGCGGCGACCTCGGCCAGACCTACCCGATCGCGCGCGGCTCCTCGCCGTTGCTGGTGACGCTCGGCGCCGCCGTGTTCGCGGGCGAGCTGCCAGATGCGGTCAGCATCTCAGGCGTGATGCTGGTGTCGCTCGGCATCATCTCGCTGGCGTTTCAGGGACGACGGTTCGGGCTGGAGAGCCTGCCATACGCGATCGGCACCGGCTGCTTCATCGGCGCCTACAGCGTCACCGACGGCATCGGCGTGCGCCTCGCCGGGACGGCGGTGGGCTATACCATCTGGATGTGCCTGGGGTGGGGCGTCCTCGCGCCGGCAATGTATCTGATCGCGCGTGGCCCGCGCGATCTCGTCCGAGGCACCCGCGAGACGGCGATGGCAGCAGCCGGCGGCCTTGTCTCGCTGATCGCGTATGGCATCGTCATCGCGGCCATGGCGCTCGGACCGATGGGCTCCGTTTCTGCGCTGCGGGAGACGAGCGTCGTCTTTGCCGCGCTGATCGGCCGCTTCTTTTTGGGTGAGCGGCTGACCGGCTATAGGATCGCCGCTTGCGCCGTTGTCGCCGCTGGCGCGGTTCTGATCGGCCACCATGGCTGAGGCGTTCGACAGGAAGGAAGGCTGGAGGTTCGTAGACGATGTCAGAGGAAGGACAGGTCGTTGCCGGTCAGTGTCATTGCGGCACCGTGCGGTTCAAGGCAGCCCTGACCGACGGGTTAGCGACGGCGCGCCGCTGCACCTGCTCCTACTGCCGCATGCGCGGCGCCGTCGTCGTATCAGCTAAGATGGGCGGCGTGACCGTCCTGTCAGGTGAGGACGCGCTCGCCAGCTACCGGTTCAACACGCGAGTGGCAGAGCACTTCTTCTGCTCGCGCTGTGGCATCTACACGCACCATCAGCGCCGATCGAACCCGAACGAATATGGCGTCAACGTCGCCTGCCTTGAGGGAGTAAGCCCGTTTGACTTCGCCGAGGTGCCAGTGGTCGACGGCGTGCATCACCCAAGCGACACCGGCGGAGCGTCACGCCAGATCGGCACCCTGCGGTTCGTCACGCTCAATCAGCACGAGGCTTAACGAGCGTCCGCTTTCGGGAAGCGACGGAGCAGCATTGAACGTCGACTTCTGGGTCACCCCGAAGTAAGGGTGCCTGACGGTGTCCACTGCGGCACCTGTTGGTCCTGCCATAGCCGCAGGCGTCGCCAATCCAACGCGTCGTACACTGCGGTGCTGCTCTGAGCGCTGCTCAGGGGCAGCGCGGCGGCCGCCTCGCGCAGGAAGCGGGGCCGCAGGGCCTCATCATCCAGGTAGGCGTCCTCCCACCAACCGATAATACGTTCCCGCGCGTTGGCCATCGCCGCGGCAGATGGCAGCCGGTCACGTTTCTCATGCTGATTGACGCGGGTGTGCGCCGGCATCAGGTTCCACAAGTCGCCGCAGGGCCAGACTGACCATGGCAAGCAGTGGTCGATGTCGAAGCTGTTCGGCTTGAGCGGCCGTCCCGTCCAGACGCATTCCATCAACTGCCCGCGAGCGAGAAGCCGCTGGGCGATGCCACGACCAAGCGCGGTGGTGCGGACTGGTTCTGCCCAGGCCAGTGCGGCTTCTGCAGCACCGGGCGCGACTGCCACGCCCATGCGATCGGCATAGGCGCGGGTCAGGCGGGACCATTCAGCCACTAGCATAGGTTCGATCCAGGACCCGAAGCGCGACATGGCCCGCCACAGATGGCCCGGCACCTCGATCAGGCCCCAGGCGCGCAGCGTCTCAAGGTCGAGGACGGTCGCAGTTGCACCGCCCCACCGTTTGCGGCTGACGCCGAACACCTGCGTGTCACTGTTGGGGTAGCGAGTGAAGGTCGCCGGCATCTTGGCGATCGTGTGGGCAGCCCGGGAGAGTGCCGATGCGACGGCTTGGGCCTGCTCGCCTGTGAACGCCGCACCGACTCGCAGCTCAATGGAAGCCGTGCCTAGAGCCAGCAGCGCCTCGAAACCATCCTTGGCGAACCCCAGCCGCTCGGTTCCGATGTTCCCAGGAATTTGCGGGAGCCCGGCCCGTACCAGGGGGAGGTACATTCTTAGCCAGTTCAGTGCGACCAAACCTAGCGGCAACTCAACCGCATCCCGGCCGTTAGGCGCCGGCGTTGCGGCTGCAGGCGCATATTCAGCGATGCGTGCCACGGCCCTGAGCAGCGCCAGTTTGTATGTGGACGACTTCTCATCGGACAGGACGATCCCGCGCACTAATGGTAGCGCGCCAGTGCCATCATCGGGCATGCGCAGCGCCATGACGTCCCAGGTCACTCCGGCGCGTCCGCCCTGATCACTGGAAGCCGCGATCCGTAGCACCTCCAGCCCATGCGCTCGGGCCAGACCCTCGATTTCGGCGGTCGAGGTCGGGTGCATCTGCATACCAGACGGGGTAGGACCGTGGCGCAACGTAATCACCAGCACGCCGCTCGGCTTCATCAGCGTGGCGAGCTTGCGGAAGGCGCGGGGCCGATCGGCAGGCGCGACATGCTGCCAGACCGCCGAGAGCAGCACGAGATCGTAGGCGAGCCCGAGCCCATGAACATGATCGAGCGAGGGCAAGGCATCGCTCACCCACCTGATGCCATCGCCTCCATGCTTCTCGGCTGCGATCCGGCGCATACCGGCAGCAGGCTCAGCCGCTACGACCCCGTAGCCGAGTGAGGTCAGCCAGGCTGCGTCACGTCCTGTGCCGGCGCCGACGTCGAGCGCCAGCTTGCTGTCGCTGCCGCCCGGGATGAACGACAACACTCCCGCCAGCATCCGCTCGGACGATACCGCCTCATACCGCTCGGCCAGCATGTTGGCCTGGCCGTCATAGGCAGCAACGACGTCCAGATAGCTGCTCAAGCGTCGAGGCCAGCGAAGCGGGCACGATGCCGGGCGACATAGTCGGGGCGCGGGTGGAGTCTCGCATCGGCGGGTAGGTGGACGCGCTCGCCGGGGCCGGGGAACAGGCGGATGAGTTCGGACGGCACCTTGTTGTGCGACACCAGGAGCCGGCACTCGTCGTCGAGGCTGATGAGATGGCGGTCGAACAACCAATGCGCGGTCGCGGACAGGGCGATGCCGTTCTGCACAACATCCGGCCCGCCATCTGCGACGCTCCAAATGTGCGCGGCCTGAGCCTCGGCCTTGCCGCCACCATTGACCATACGCAGCCCTGTCACCGCGCACCTGTTGTCGTAGGCGTCAAGCACATGGCCGCGGAAGGCGGCGCTGCGCACCTTGCGGTTGACCAGTAGCTGCGCGACGCGCCGCTCGTCAGGCGGCGAGGCCAGCAATGCGGCGGTGGAACCATCGATGTGCCGTAGATCGAGTTCGAGCCGGATCGCGTGTTCGGGCGCCAGCGTGTCAACGAGACCGCGGTTCACGATGGCGCCAAAGTCGGCATCGTCGATGGCGCGAACCGATCGCCCGCGCAGCGCCCGACCAGCGATGGCTGGGTTGTCGAGCTCGCGCAGCATACGCTCAAGAAAGCGGCCGTCCGGATCGCGATACGGCACGGGACGATCGAACTCTATAAAGTCGCTGATGCGGGCGTAGAAGAGCGTGTGGTCGGCGGGATCAGGGTCGATGCCGTGCACCAGGCCGGCCGCCACATAGGCCTTGCGGCCGCCGGCCGAGCCGGTTTCCCGATAGACGATCCAATCGCCGACGCACGCCTCGGCCGCGCGCAGGTAGGTGCGCGGGAAGTGGTAACGCTCAGCGATCACGTCATCGTAGCGTGACGCACCGCTTATCTCGAAGACGCCCTTCATGCTGGGATCGTGGCGACATTCTCAAGCCAGAGCAACGTCGGAGATGGCCGAGAACGGTCATTCCCGTGGCTCAGTACATTCCTGAATGGATGACCGCTTTTGGGGATCGAAAATGGCAGGCTGCACGGCCGGGTATGGGTCTTATACGTCGGCTCGCGAAGTGGCCTGTCGGCCTATGCGAAGAGCCACGACGGCGTCTGGTTCGCGCGCAAGGAGGAGATCGCACGTTGGGCGCTGCAGCAGCGGCAGTTCACGCCGGTCGTGCACCGCGGACCATCCTCCGAAACCGGGCTGCCGTAAGCCCGTCTGTTGGGATCTGCCTCCGCGCTTAGCATGGGTCCGACCTCCGCCCGACGATCACCGGCAAAGGATCAACAATGAAGTTAAACCCTGGCCTGCTGGCGCTGTCCGTAGGGGCACTTGGCATCGGCGTGACCGAGTTCGCTCCCATGGGCTTGCTGCCCGCCATCGCAAACGACCTGCACGTATCCATTCCGACCGCGGGACTGCTGATCAGCGCTTATGCGACTGGCGTCATGATCGGCGCGCCGCTGACGACACTCTCGACGGGGCGAATGGCGCGGCGCACGCTGCTGATCCTGCTCGCCGGCATCTTCACCGCCGGCAACCTTCTGGCGGCGATATCTAGCAGCTACGCGATGTTGTTGGCCGCGCGGCTGTTGACGTCCTTGAGCCATGGCGCGTTCTTCGGCGTCGGCTCAGTCGTGGCGGCGAGCCTTGTCCCCGCGGAGCGGCGTGCGAGTGCCGTTGCGGCAATGTTCATGGGGCTGACGATCGCCAATATCGGCGGCGTACCGCTCGCGACCTGGGCGGCCGAGCATGTCGGCTGGCGCGCTGCGTTCTGGGGCATTTCGGCGGTGGGCGTGGTGACGGTGGTGGCGCTGCGGTCAACGCTGCCCGTGCTGCCGGCGCCCGAGAGCGGTAGCGCGGTGGCGGAACTGCGTGTGCTGGCACGGTCCCGCGTTCTTGGCGCGCTCGGCCTGACGACAATCTGCGCAACCTCCATGTTCACCGTGTTCACCTACATCACTCCGATCCTGCGCGGGCAAACGGGTGGCTCTATCGGTTTCGTCACCGCGATGCTCCTGCTCATCGGTATTGGTCTTAGCGTCGGTAATTGGCTCGGCGGACGCTTCGCCGACCGATCGGTCGATCGCACCCGGATGATCGCGCTGGCAGCGCTGGTCCCGATCCTCGTCGCGTTCGCGGCGCTGATGCCGTTCAAAGCGCCCACCGTGCTACTGCTGGTCCTGTGGAGCGCTGCCAGCTTCGCGGTTGTGCCGCCTCTGCAAGTGCGTGTTATGCAGGACGCGCAAGACGCACCGAACCTCGCGGCTGACCTACGAGGTTCGCGGCGCCCGTGGAGGTGTCGTGCAGCTCAGCCTCAGGAACGATGCCGGCACGATTCTGTCCTCCATCATCGACGATCCGGCCTTTGTCTGGAATTATGACCAGCTCCAGGCGGAAGGGGAGGGGGCGAACAGCCTGCCGCTGCCGGAGCGCGGCGGTCCGGTCTGGCAGGTCTGCCCCGATGATCTCTATGCCGGCATGCGCATCACGGCTGTCCGTCCGTGGGGCGGAAGCTGTCTCTATGCGCTGCAGCAGCGCCTGTTCTTCGTCGACGTCGTCGAGGATCGTATGTGGGAGGATCTGCAAGCGGCCTGAGCACCTGCGGCGCCGACCCGGCGGACACGATCTGGCCACGGTCCAGATCGTGTCGCGCCAAACGCGCTGCGCCACCGGCACGCATCCGGCGGCGCAGCGCTCTTCCTACTTCGGGCTTGACATCCTGTAACTCTTCTTCCTAGAAGGCGCTATTGCATCGGTAGAGGTGCGATGTGCGTCGGCGCTCTCCTCCACGTGTGGAGCAGTACCGATACGGATGCTCAACAGGCATTCGGAACTGACGGATCTCGGGCGCCCGCAAGGCACAGTCAGGCCGCATAGCACAGACGAGGAGCTCGCCCCGGCTCCACATTCACCAACCTTCGCCCGTCATCATGTTGGCGCGGCAGCTGGCGTCTGGAGTCCGTGCAATGCTCATATCCTGTACCGTCCATCCGGCTTCCATCCGGAGCCACTTCGCCTCCGCTGGTCGTGGAGGGCAGATCTGATGTCCTCGTCAAACAAGGCCGACAAGCGCGGCGCTCCCAGGGTGGTGTCGCGGCTCAGCGAGGCCCTTGGCGCGATCCGCGCCGAACAGCGCCAGCCGACCCAGGCCGACATCGCTGCCGAGTGGCGCGACGATGTGCTGGTCGAATTCAGGTCCGACCCGCGCCTCACGGTCAAAGCGGTGGTGCTCGCCGTGCAGCGCCTCGACGACCGCGTGAAGCCGCCCGCCTTCGCGCGCGAGATCTCGCGCCTGCTCGCCCAGGCCAATCTCGGGCGCAGGCGGCAGCCCGATGCGGTCGGGACGGCTGATGCGGCCGAGGCCGCCACGGCCCCCGTCGAAGCACCTGCCGCCACGACCGCTGCTGACACTGGCTTCGGTGACCTGCTGGAGCCGCGCGCCAGCTGACGGAAGCTCCGGCGCCGAAGCGCGCCGGACCTTCAGGCCTTCTTCCATTCTCATCATGACGCCGGGACCAGAAGGTTCTCGTCTCGGCGGGAGCCGTCCTCATGTCCAACATCCTGCCCTTCAGGAGCAACACACCCCGCATCTGCTCCGCCATCTTTTCTCATGGTCGTGTCCCTGGCATGACCGAGGTGACCATGGCGGAAGCCTCGCTCCACCGGCTTGCTGGCAACCAGGTCATGCTGGTTGGCGCGGGCCCTGCTCTCGACGCGTTCAGCGAAAGGCTCGATCATGAGCGGTACGCCATGCGGCCGATGCCGGCGCGTCGCGACGCGAGCTTCGCCCGAACGATCCTCGACGAGGCTGAGGGCAATGGCATTGGCCTCATCGCCCTCGACGTCGGCGGTGACAGGCTCTTTGGTGGCGGCACGTTCGACAATCTGCTCCGCACCTTTGAGACGGCGCGCAGCCGAGGCTGGAAGACCGTCATGAAGATGGTGCTGAAGCCCGGCGCGGTAGAGGTTCCGGAGGAGACGCTGCGCGCCGCGGTCGGCTTCTCCCGCTACGCCGATGTCCATCTCATCGAGATCGCCGCCAGGCCCGAAGCGCCCGGGGTGACGCCGCGCGGCTTTCTCCTCCACCGGCTGGCCCATATCGAGCCCGGGCAGCTGCGCCTGCTCGAGCAATCGCGCGGGTTGATGAGCGACGTCATCCTGGACCCGCGTCCGGGCGCCCCGCTGGATGCGGCCTTGCTCGCGCGCACGCTGCTCGACTTCGCGCTCTCGGGCGACTTCGCCAGAGCGATGGAATGCGGAGCCGCGATCCCGGTGTTGCGGAAGGCCGCGCGTGCCGCGACACCGTCGGCTATCGACGCCAGACCGGCGCTCCCGCAGGTCTCGGACCACGCCACCAAGGCCGATGACCAGGGGTCCGCGGAGCCGCAGCCGTGATGCACGCAGTATGGCGCGGCGGATCGCGGCGTGTCACTCACGCGGGCAGCATTATGGTCGCTGATCGTCGCTCGCCTCTCGGGTGCGATGGCAATGCCGTTGCACTTGCCCGTCAGCCCTCCTGCAATTTCACGCAGGGTCAGGCGTCCAAAGAAGTGGGTGGGATTGGAGGCAGGATGGGCCCGGTATACCGGGCCGATGTTCGCCATTCCGCGCTTCGCTTGTCACGGCGGGGCGGCCGGCAGGGGTGCCGGCCATGACGGCGGGGCCGTCCAGAAAGAAGGGACGGGCCGCGACCCACATGGTCTCGGCCCGCCTCACTGACCTTGAGTGGGAGAGGCTCGATCTTGCGCTCACTGCATCAGGCTTGAGCCGGTCCGACTATTGCCGTCGTGCGCTGCTCGGCCGCACCATCGCATTCCGCCCGTTCGAGCCTCTCCTTGCAGAAGCGATAGCGCTTCTCGCGCACTGCCGCGGGATGCGTGCGGAAGAGGCGGGCGAGCTGAAGCGGATGATCGGTGACGTCGAGCGGCTGGTGAGCCGCTTGTCGCGCCTTGCCGGCACGGACGTAAAATGATCGGCAAGTCGATCAGCCGGCTGAACCGACGTCGGGTAGCAGCCAACCGCCGGCAACATGGGGTAGACGCAAGACGGGCCGCCACGCCGGAACGCATCCGCCATCACGCGACACTGCTCACCAACTATCTGCGCGATGCGCACGCAGCGGCGCTGAAGCCGCTTGGCCTCGTCGATGCGCCTGGCCACGAGCTCCTCCGCTATGTCGCCGACGCGCAAGATCAGCAAAACCGGAGCGGGATCGAAGTCGGTGAGAAGGTTGACCTTATCGGCTTCCGCAACATCCATGGCACGGACTTCGAAGACGCACAGCGCCAGATCCTGGCCACTATGACGCGGTCGCCGGGCATCGATCCGCTCGAGCATTATGTGCTGAGCTGGAGAACAGGAGAACAGCCGAGCCACGCGCAGGTGACAGACGCGGTCGACACGCTGGTCCACGTGCTCGGGCTCGAGGAGAACCAGACGATCTACGCCGCGCACTCCAACACCGAGCATTATCATGTTCATGTCGCTGTGAACCGCGTTCATCCAGGGACCTTCCGCCGCATTGCCGCAGGTGATGACTGGGAAGTCGACGCGATCCATCAGGCAGTTGCGCTGATCGAGCATCGCCAGGGATGGGCGAGCGAGGAAAAGGCGCAGTTCGTGGGTGGGCCGGACGGCGTGCGGGAGCGTGCGACCGGCAGGCGTGTGCGTGATGCCGAAGGGCGGGCGCTGAAGCGGGAGAGACGGGGGCGACGCGAGGATGGGCCTCGTGAGCGGCCCTTGTCGCGGGGTGCGCAGATGTTCGAGCGCCGCACTGGGCGCGCCTCGTTCGAGCGGGAGGTGCGCGAGATCGTGCCCGAGGCGATCAGGGAGGCGAACGGCTGGGATGCTCTCCACCGAAGGCTCGCCGAGCACGGTCTGGGGATCGAACTTCATCGCTCGGGCGCACACATCACCGAAGGCAAGCGCGGCATCCCGGCAAGCCGGGCAGGGCGGGGTGCATCGCGCCAGGCGCTCGAGGCGCGGTTCGGCCCTTTCGAGCCGAGAGACCCCGAGATCGTCATCCGCTCACGACAGCCACGTGTCCTGCCAGATGGAGAGAGGCGCGCCGCCTATCACGACGCCCGTACTCAACACCGGGCGGCCATCGCCCGCCACACGAACACGCTTCTTGCCGCCAGGCGCGACGCGCTGACGAGGATCACGTCGTGGCGTCAGGCAAGCCTCATCAGAGTGAATGCGCTTGACTGGCGTGGCAACCGCGAGGGGCTGAACTTCGCACGAAGCCTGATCGCCGGCGAGATCGCGCGCCAGATCGCGGCGGTGGACGCCAGCCTCGGGGCTGATGTTGCGGCATTGCGCCTCGCCAGCAGCTTTCCCTCGTTTGCAGCCTGGAATGATGGTGTGCAGCCACCCCCGATACCAACGCCATCAGGTGGCGTGCTCCTCGCGATCGCGCCCGATGCACCGCGTGGGCAGCGCGTGCCAGGCTTCTCGGCTCGCTCCCAGGGCCGCAGCATCGCGTACCTGGATGGCCATGGCCGAACCGTTTTCACGGACCATGGCGATCTCATATCGGTCGACCACGACGAGCGACAGGTCGTCCGCGCCGCGATCGCGCTCGGACGCGAGCGGTGGGGCAGGGTGACACTCACGGGTAGTGACGCCTTCCTTGCAGCCGCAGCCGCGATCATTGTCGACGAGGGCTGGACCGACATCGACGGAAAGGCAGCTCGAGCGGCGATCGCTGCGGAGCGCGCGCGCCGCGAGGTGGACGCGAAACGCACGCTGGAGCGCCAGAGACTTTCCGGCGCGCCGGCAGCGCAGCGGCATGCGGGAGGATTAGGCGATGAGACCATAGCTTCCACAGCAGCCGCACGGATCGAGCAGCGGCCGATTACGGTTTCGACACTGCCGGACATTGAGGCGCCTTCACCACGAGCTCCAGTCACATCGGTCGAACGCGACATGTACGCCGGTGCCTATGGCGAGAACCCGCTCATTGACGCGTGGATCGATCAGCGGCGGCGTGCACCGGAGGCGCTGAACGAGGCGCGCACGCTGGCGCTGCGTGTCATGCAGGACCGGACTGCCCGCACCTATCTGAGCGAGCTTGAAGCCGAGGGGTATCGATGGGTCATCGAACTTCGCCAGCAGGCGACCGCCAGGAACCAGTTGCTCAAACGTGCGAGCGCGTCGCAGTCGATGCTGCGGTGAGCGTGGGGGGCCGGGCTGGGCGTGCAAGCCTCGTCCGTTCGCTTCCGACGGGCGACGGCGGAAGCAGCCGTTTATCCGGGCAGCGAAAGTGGAGCAGCTAGTTTCTGGGGCCACGCGCCTAACGCCTTTCAGATGCACGGGAGAGATGCTTCCAAGCTGTGAAGTGGGTCAGGCCAAGTTGGGGGATCCGAGATCGGCTGGTCTTCCACTTGTGGATGCACTCCGGTCTTCGAACCAAGGCGTAACGAGGAGATGCGGGACAGCGAGCGCCGCAATGCCTGCAAACAGGCATCGGACCCCGCTTGGGTCGAAATGCAACAACAGTCCTGCTACGGCGCCTGCGAGCAGCACTGCCGCAAGAAATATGGGCATGACTGTTCTCAAGTAGACTCGAGTGCTGTGGCATCCCAGCCGATCACGGCGCTCCGCTGTCTGCGGCAATGCGTGTAGAACGAGGAAGCCGACTGTGAAGCCGATAAGAGGCGGTAGTAGCAGAAGCGCACCTGCACCAGTGGCAAGACGGGTGTCGTAGTGCCGACACGCGACCAGCAGCAGAAAACAACCAGAAATGCCGCCGGCGATCGCGATCACGGGCGTTAAGGTAGGCAGGGCCGAGGCTTCGCCGCCCGCCAGGCGTAGCAGATCTGCGTAGCTGCCCACGTGTAGCGTTGCGGGCATCGCAATCAGGGCCGTCCCGCGCGAGACTCGTTCAACTGACGAACTCTTCGGCGCATCCTCGAACCCGAAATGAAAGGCAGATGCGACAAGGAAGGCTGGCAGAGCGACAGACGGCTGAAGAATCCACCACGCCAAAGTTACCAGCGAAACCAGCCCGTACAGTCCTAGGAATGGCATCTTCTGTTCGCGTCGAATGACAGCTAGGTCACCGGCACCGTGGATCATGCCCACGACGCCGATGCCTAAAATCGCAAAGGCCAATTGCATTGGCAGTGGTGCGAAGAAGACCGCAACAGCTCCCATCACCAACAATGCGATGCCGCGTTTCACGCTCGGCGTTCGTGCTCGTGAAGAGCCTTCTCTAGATTGCTTGCCGCGTAGAACGCGTAAGCGACTTTGGCGACTATATCCATAATCAGGATCGCCCATACCGACGTCGAATCAGTGATGATCTTGAGACCCTCAGGACCAACTAGAAAGACGAGCGGATACAGGAACCAGATTACCGTCAAGAAGGTGACGTTCTTCGTGTAGGCGGAGCCCAGCGCATGGCCACGCTCAACCGCCATCTTCCGCAGCGGCACCCACAACAGGTAAATGACACCCAGAAAAGCGACGCAGGACCACAGGAACCAGATCCACTTCACCACCGGCACCTCTGCAAGCGACGAGATCAGGCCGGTCTCGATCATGAGCACGTCGAGGACGATGATCGAGGTGAGGTAGCCACCGATTTCGCCGGTCTTTCCGCGTTCGTGAAAGGCAAGCAGTACAAGGCTCGACAGCAGAATCGGCGTCGTAAAGGTCCAGTCAGCGTATCGAGCGAAATAGGTCGCCGAACCGTCGATCTTGATCAGCGTGCCGATGCCGAATGCCATCGCAAGGTAGGCAGTAGCAGCAATGAACGGCACGGCTGCATGGAGCAGCGTGTGGTGGAGCGAAGGCGGAGCTTTTTTGCCGGTCGCGTAGATCGCCAGCGAGGCGAGTGACATGACCGTAAAAACCGATCATGAAGGCCGTTTGATCCATGCGTGATCCCCTGTGCGCCGCCCGCACAAAGCAGGGCGAGTTCGGGCTAACGCAGATCAACTAAGATGGTGCCGCTTGCATAACAGCTCCCGTACGCCATCGCGATCCTCTATGCCTGCTTTCGGGCGGTCTTCGCCTTCCTCACCACCGAGCCGAACAGTCTCCTCGCGCCCATCCATCGTAAGCGTGGCGAGCAGGCCGCCTTGCCGTGCCGACCATAGGCGGGATGCTTGTCGTCTTTGACGAGGGCGGCGGTGGTGCGGGAAGTTTTCGGGTCTGAGATGGGTCATACGAGCACTCGTATGACTGGTCGCATGGAGGTGGTCGGCCGGGTGTCGGGCCGGCGCCGGTGGTCGGACGCGGAGAAACTGGAGATCCTCGCCGAGGCATTTCAGCCGAGCGTGCGGGTCCGAGATGTCATCGCGCGACGCGAGGTATCGAGCAGCCTCATCTACACATGGCGAAAGCAGATGCGGGCGGGCAAGCTGGGCGGTGCCGTGGCCGCATTGCCAGCGTTCGCAGAGGTGCAGGTCGCAGAGCCGGTCGCGCCGGCCTCCTGCGTTTCGGGCCTCATCCATATCGACCTGCCGGGTGGCGTGCGGGTGAGTGTCGACGCCGACGTGGACAGGGGCGCGCTGGCGCGCGTGTTGTCGGTGCTACGGTGAATCCGGCCCCGCTGCCGACACGGGTGTTTCTGGCCTGTGGCGTGACCGACATGCGCAAAGGCTTCGACGGTCTGGCGGTTCTGGTTCAGCAGGCGCTGGCTCAGAATCCGCATTCCGGCGCGTTGTTCGCGTTCCGGGGCAAGCGCGGTCACCTGGTCAAGCTGCTGTGGTTCGATGGTCAGGGCCTGTGCCTGTTTTCGAAGCGGCTGGACCGGGGGCGTTTCGTCTGGCCGGTGACCGCGACGGGCACGGTGACATTGACGCCGGCGCAATTGTCGATGCTGCTGGAAGGGATCGACTGGCGGCGCCCCGAGCGGACGTTCACGCCGACGCTGGCGGGCTGAAAACGCCGGATCCTCGCCGCTTTTGCTCGTGCACGCAGGGCCGATCTGCTATGAAAAGGGTCATGTCGGAAGCGCCCGTTTCCCCAGACGATGCGACCGCGCGGATCGCCGCGCTGGAGGCTTCGCTCGCCCGGGCCCACGCCGCGCTCGCCGCTCGCGACCTGCTCATCGACACGCTGCGTGGCCAGATCGCCCGGCTGCGGCGGATGCAGTTCGGCGCCTCGTCCGAGAAGCTGAGCCGCGAGATCGAGCAGCTCGAACTGGCGCTGGAGGAGCTGGAGACGGAGCGCGATACGCCAGCCACCGAAACGGCCGCACCGGGGGATACGGCGCGACCGGCGCCGGTGCGCAGCCTGCCCGGCCATCTGCCGCGCGAGGAGGTCGTCCACGAGCCGCCCTCTGGTGCCTGCACCTGTCCGGACTGCGGCGGTGCGCTGCGGCGGCTGGGCGTGGATGCCCATGAGATGCTCGACATCGTGCCGGTGCGCTGGCGGGTCGTGCGTGCCGTCCGTCCGAAATATAGCTGCCGGGTGTGCGAGAAGATCGTGCAGGCGCGCGCACCCGTCCATGCGGTTGCTCGCGGCAAGGCGACCTTCGCGACCCTGGCGCATGTCGTGGTCTCAAAATTCGACCACCACCTGCCGCTCTATCGTCAGGCCGAGATGATGGCTTCGCAAGGGCTCGACATCGACCGCTCGACGCTCGCCGGCTGGACGGGGCAGGCCGCCGCGCTCCTCGACCCCATCGTCAGCCGCATCCGTGATGCGGTGCTCAAGGCCGACAAGATCCATGCCGACGATACGCCGGTGCCCGTCCTCGAACCAGGCCGGGGCAAGACCGCGACGGGCAGGCTGTGGGTTTACGCAACCGACGACCAGGCCTCGGGCAGCACCGCCCCGCGCGCGGCATGGTATCGCTTCACCCCTGATCGCACCGGCGCACATCCGCAGGCGCATCTCGCCGGCTTCCGTGGCTTCCTCCAGGCCGATGCCTATGCCGGTTATGACGGGCTGTATCGGAAGGGCGTGACCGAGGTGGCGTGCTGGGCACATGCCCGGCGCAAGATCTTCGACCTGCATGAGCGCTCGCCTACGCCGCTGACCACGGATATCCTCGAGCGGATCGGTGCGCTCTATGCCGTGGAGGCCGAGGTGCGCGGGCAGCCGCCGGATAGCCGCCATCGTGCCCGACAGAAACGAAGCCGCCCGCTGGTCGATGCCTTGCGCGACGTGCTCGAGGGCGCGCTGCGTCGCCTGTCGCCCAAGTCGGACATGGCCAAGGCCATCGCCTACGCGACGAAGCGGTGGGCGGCCTTGTCCTGTTTCCTCGATGACGGACGCCTGGAGATCGACAACAACATCGCCGAGCGCGCGTTGCGCGGCGTCGCCGTCGGCCGCCGCAACTGGCTGTTCGCCGGTTCACGCGCAGGTGGCGAGCGGGCCGCCGCCATCTACACCCTCATCCAGACCTGCAAGGCCAACAACGTCGATCCGCAGGTCTATATCGCCGATGTCATCGCCAAGATTGCCGACGACTGGCCAGCCGGCCGCTGGGACGAACTCATGCCGTGGAACTGGGAAGCCCCGGTGGATCAACCGACCGCGCAAGCCGCATAATCTGCGGCCGTCAGGCCACGCTTACCATCCATCCCAAGGCGATGCCGGTGCTGCTCCACGATGATGACGAGGCGCGCTGGCTCAGCGCTCCGCTCGAGGAGGCGCTGACGCTCGCCGCACCCTTCCCAGCGCAGCTGATGGCGCTGGGCTGAGCCTCCGGCTCAGAATTCTGTCCAATCGTCGTCTGCGGCTGCCGAGAGGGAGGCGCGGCCGCCTGCGGCGGTGATACGGGCACGAGCAGTGGCTGGCTGCGCTGGCGCTGAGCGGCGCAGCGGAACGACCACCGGAGGACGCGCTTCCGTCGTTCCGTGGGCGTTACCGATGCGGAAGCGCGACACCTCCGCCGCGAGCTGATCCGCCTGACCGGCCAGGCTGCGCGCCGCGGCGGTCGCCTGCTCGGCCATGGCGGCGTTCTGCTGGGTCATCGAGTCCATCTCGGAAACGGCGGTGTTGACCTGGGTCAGACCGGCCGATTGAACCTCGGCCGAGGTCGCGATCTGGCCCATCAGCCCGCTGATCTCGCCGACCGAAGCGACGATCCGGCCGAGCGCCTTGCCGGTTTCGGTGACGAGATCGACGCCGCTCGCCACCTGCTCGCCCGAGGCGGTGATCTTGGCCTTGATGTCCTTGGCGGCCTCGGCGGAGCGTTCGGCGAGCGCGCGCACCTCGGAGGCGACCACGGCGAAGCCCTTGCCTGCGTCTCCGGCCCGCGCCGCCTCGACACCCGCGTTGAGCGCGAGCAAATTGGTCTGGAAGGCGATGCCGTCGATCACGCTGATGATGTCGTTGATCTCACGCGCGGTGCGCTCGATCCCCTCCATCGCCTCGACCGCGCGCTTCACCACATGGCCCGATTGCTCGGCATCGCCGCGCGCCGCCTCGACGACCCGGCTCGCGCGCTGCGCATCCTCGGCCGCCGAACGGACGGTCGTCGTCACCTGCGAAAGCGCCGCCGCCGTTTCCTCGAGGCTCGCGGCCTGCTGCTCGGTGCGGTTGGAGAGATCCTCGGAGGCCTGGCGGATCTCGACCGAGCCGCTGTTGATCCCGCTCGCCGCCTCGGTGAAGGCCGCCATGGTGGTGGCGAGCGCCTCGAGCGCGCCATTATAGTCGCTCTTAAGCTGAGCGAAGACGCCCTCCAGCTCGGCGGTGACGCGATAGGTGAGGTCGCCGCGCGACAGCGCCTCGAGCCCGCTGCCGATGCTCGTCACGATCAGCTGCGCCTGTTCCGCCTTGGCCTGCTCCGCAGCCGCCAGCTGCCCGCGCAGCCCTTCCATGGCGCGGCCTAGCTCACCGACCTCGTCGGCACGATCGCTCACGTTCATCTTGACGCTCATGTCACCCTTCGCGAGAGCGCTGATCGCCTGGGTGGCTGCTTTCACCGGATGCGCGATCCCTTTGACCAGCATCACCAGCATTCCGACGCAGAAGGCAATGACGCCGATCACCGCGATCGCGATGATGAGCCTGGCGCCGCGATACACATCCTCCGCGGCTTTTGCTCGCTCGTCCATGACCTTCGATTGCGCCGCCTGAAGAGCAACAGCCGCGTTGTTCATGACGTTGTAGGAGGCTTTGTTTGCACGAAAGGCTGCGAGCGCTTCGTCACTACGACCTTGTCGAACAAGCGCAACGACGCGGTCGGAGTCTCGCTCATATGATGCCTTCTCGGATTTGAAGCTCTCCATAGCGGCGCGCATCGCCGGGATGCTGACCCTGGGCTCAAGCCAATCCAGCGTCTTCTTGATCAACTCGCGCTGATCCATAATCGCGCGCTCGGCAGATGAAATAGAAGCCGGATCGCGCGCCATCACATCGTAGGCTTCTGCAACGCGCACGTCAGAGGCCGCGGTGTTTATGGTCGCTGCAGCCTCTAGTTTGGCGCGCCGATCTACCCCGAGCTCCTGGGCGGTGTCCGCCAGGTCATGAAGCTTCAGCATCGACAGGGCGCCGAGCCCTACGAACACCAACAGGATTATACCGAAGCACAGGATGAGCTTACGGCTGATCGGAAGGTTGGACATAGGACCCCTCGCTATGAATTACATCCTATATGGATGGTGAAGATTACCAATCCGTTAGAAAAACAGGGTCGTTAATTTTTGTTTGCTAATGCTTGGTAGGTTTGGTCCCGTTGAGGTGGTAGGCGGTGCCCGCATAGGCGCAAGTGATCGCGAGAACGTGGCCCTTCAAACGTTCCATGGCGCCGACCGTCTCAGCGAGACGATCCGTGAGCTCGGCCAGCACTGCACTATCGATCGTCACCAGCTGCCCGGTCGGTTTCGCCGTCAGCGACGCCAGCTGCTCAGTCTGCGTCGTTCCCGCCGGCAGCGGCGGAAGCATCGGCCGCTCCGTTCGCGCGAGCGGTGGCGGTGTTAAGACGGGCGCGCAGCTCATCAGCAGGAGCGGGAGGAAGGCTGCCGGCAGCAGCCGGCGGGGCAGCGTCGAACGCATGGTGCAGATCCTCGATGCTGGTGCGGGTGGCGGCGGTAGTGGCGGCGTGGCGCTGGGCCGTCTCGGCGCTGATCCAATTGGTCGGCGCCTGGCCAAGACGCTCGTCGTGGCGCGCGTCGGCAACGGCGGTGGTGTGCTGCCGCGCGTTGCGCTTCGACCTTTGCGGCGCCCGCCTGCTCACCGCCGTGGCGGATGAACGCATAGCCGAGCGCGAGCAGCGCGGCCGCCGCAGCGACGGGCAGCAGCGGCGCCTGGCAGAGGGACATGGCGATGAAGCCAGCGCAGGCAGCGCTCTACTGGTGCGCGTTGAAGCGGCGGGCGATCGTCGATCGGCAGAAGGCGCCGCTCCCGATATTTTAGGCGAGGCTGATCGCGGCCGAGAGCTGGTAAGGTTGGCCAGCGAGCCCTGGCGCGCAGGCGAGCACCGGCGCAGCGTGGTCAGCGAGGCGCTGGTCGAGCGGCGCCGCGCAGCCAGCAGCCGCCTCGGTCATGCCCGGAAGGACGCCCTTGGTGTTTCCGTCGCAGATGGTCCACACGCCGACAATGTCACGATAGGACGAGAGACGCGGTCTGCCGCAGCTCTCCCAGCTCGAGACGAAGGCGCGACTATTGCGGCCGTGACAGCGCCGACGATCGCGAGCAACCCTACGCCTTTCGCTACGCGCACCGGCGCGGCGGCATCCTGGTCCTGCATGCAGCCTCCAGTGATGTTGGTCGTTATGGACCTTGAGGCGCGGCACCTTTGCCCCCCGTACGCCCGCCGCCGCAAGCTTCTGCCCGCCGGCTGCATCCCCTGCCGGCGCGGTTTTATTATAAGCCAATATGGTAAAGTCCCCGTAGTGACCCTGGTAGCCAATCTCTGTATTCCGAGGGCGCGGCGAGAGCTGCGGCACCGATAGTCATCCGGTGCTAGTGCCTTGGAGCGGCGAAGCCGTATTCTCGGTGCTCAGGTGGCCGTCTCCCCCGACTGGCCGTCTGCCCCGCCGATTTTTCCTCTCACTCGCATGAAAGGGATCGGCGGGGCTCTCTTCAAAGCAGAAAATTAACTCTGCGGCGCTAGAAAGGTGCCGCCGATCAGCCCTTACTCCCGCTCGATCGGCACCCCGCCGGCGTCCACGCAACTCACCGCCGGCGGGGTCTTCTTTCGAGCGTCTCCGGACAGCAAATCCTTAGCGCCCGGCGCTGAACGCGCGCCGATCCGTCGCATGAGGCACCAAGGTGCGCTCGTTAATATTTTCTTAGCTTGAATCGAGCGATCTTCGACTTGTCGCGCCGGGGAGCGGCAAGGAGTACAGGTGATGACCGCTCTTGAGCTCGCCGCGCTTTCTTTCGCCGATCTCCAACGACTGATCGATGACGCACTAGATCGCTTTGCCACTGATCTGCTCGCCCATCTGCTGGAGGAGTGCCGCCGGCGCGGCCTCAGCGTGGAGATAGTAATTTAGGCGTTGCCTAGTGGCGGTTCCGGTCCGTGCAGGCATGCGGGCAGCGAACCGGGGATGCGTGGAATCAGCCGCCCATGCGCGAGGACGTCGGCAAATATCTCCGGGATGCAAGCGGCGCGGTATATTTCATGGTCGGCAGCAGCCCCTCACGCGGCTGGAGGTCAGTAGATGAGTCCATCCGGACTGGTGGCAATTTAACTGGCTTTGTAAGTTTTCATTGCTGATTGTGTGGCGAAGGGTGCGGCGAATAGACGGGGCGTCTACCTTGGAACCGCTTAGCTTTGATGGCGACGGCGAAGCGGCTCAGCGGCGCTTCACAATGGCGGCGGCGTGGCTCCGCGCTAGTACGGCCCTACTGAACATCTTCGGCCGCAACATCGTCGGTGACCCGGCTTGGTCAATCCTCTTGACCCTTTATCTCGAAGGCTATCGCGGCCAGCGTAGCCTCAGCGTCACCGACGCCTGCCGGGCGTCTGGTGTACCCATGACTACCGCGTTGCGGTGGATCAAGGCGCTGGAGACGGAAGGCTTCTTGGAAAGGCAGGGCGACCGGAACGATGCGCGACGCTACCTGCTCCAACTGACACCGGCGGCAATCTGGAAGATCCACGGGGCTCTGGACGCAGCGGCAGAGAGCGACAAGCGGCTAGGGCTGAGCCGGCTCGTGGCCCGAGACGCAAAGAATATCTAGCGCCTCCTGCACCTTTGCGGCGGCGATTGCGGGCGCGCTGCCGCGAACCGAGGGCTCGAGCTCGTCGAGGCTGATCAGCGCCTCCAAAAGCTGCTCCTTGCATCGCCTAAGCTTGGGCACAGTCCTCTCCTCAAACACCTGCTAATCGCTATCGTTCTTGCCTTACCTCTAGCTGAACGACGTTACCGAAGGATCTCCTCACCTGGTCCTTACCAGCGTTTCAAAGGGGGGGCTCCGTAGCCTCTTTGCGAGGGGCCAGATGGGTGAGCGATCAAAACTTGTGCGTTGAGGCCTTAGGCGGTCTAGCCTCCGCCATCGCGATAGGAGCAAGCACTTGCTCTTCCTCCATGCGGGTAAGTCGGCGCATTTCTTCTACGATGGGCTTGAAGCAGTCGGCGAAGACGCATGGTTCCGCCATGATCCGAGCAGTTGGCCACACGCTGTTGCAGGTCATGAAGTCCGCCTGCCAACGGATGACCTTATTGCCCATGTCAGCGGCGGTGCGTTCCGCCAGCCGCCCCATTCTGATCGCGTTGAGAACGTGCGTTTTCTCTTCCTCGCGGTGCGAGACGATCGCCTTTGAAAACGCACGCCGCATCTCGCTTAGCTCTTTCGCGTCGCCTAACGCGCTCGACAACGCGAACGCCAAGATATGCTCCGCTCGCCGGACCAAGTCGTCATGCTGTTTTTCGAACCGTTCCACAGCTATCTCCAAGAGCACCTTGCCTGACGACTATACGCATGAAATTAACGGTATGTTGAAGCTGGGGGCGGTGACGACACCTGTTAGGTAAGATAGACCTTTGTCTTACTCGCGATATATGCCCGCTCTATATTGGTCACATTTCTTTATATACCTACATCAAGCAGGGGTTTGCGGCCCCGTTGACGGCGGCTGCACCAGCCGTGGCTTGCGTTTCGCGTTGCTCTCGAACATGAGGGCTCTGATGAGAGCCAGAAGGTGATCCTCCCGCATGAATGCATTCTTCGGCTACGAGACGTGCGCCGGTCTTGATGCTGCTGGAGTTGACGCGCTCGCGCAGTTAGGAGACCCGGAGTGTCGACACCGCGCTGGTGAGACGTTTCAGCGCGAGGGCGATGCGTCAAAGGGTTTCTATCTGCATCTCAGAGGCTGGATCATCTCGTCGGTGCTTCTGAGCGACGGAAATCGCATGGTTCAGAACGTGCACCTACCAGGTGATGTAATCGGGTTGCTCAACGTGGCCGTGCAACGTGCGGCAGGCAGCTTAACGGCTGTTACAGATGCAAGTACGAGCTTCGTCCCGTTCCAGAGGCTTCAACAGCTGCTAACCCGCCTCCCGGAAGCGGCGATGCGCATCGCATATTCTCAGCAGGTCGAGCATTTATCGATGATTGACAAGCTTGCTACGATCGCTAGCGGATCGGCGCGTCAACGGCTAGCGACATTCTTGATTGATCTCCATGATCGGCTGACTGCCGTTGGAGAGGTGAAGGATGATACCTTTACTATCCCTCTAACTCAGAAGATCATCGGCGACGCGCTCGGCTTGACTGGCGTTCACGTGAACCGTTGCCTGCGAGGGCTAGAGGAGGATGGCCTAGTTTCGCGCCGACGCCGCGTCGTACAGATCCGAAACGTTGCTGCCTTGCGTGCTGAAGCTTCCGCGGTATTGCATAGGCCGATCCTCCCTATCGCTCATTTTCTACAGCCCTTTGAGACGGTGTAAGCCGCTCGGAAGAGAGCCGCTAGAGATCGGCCTCAGCGCCAGCTCTGTACCCATCCGCAACTAGACGCACTGAACGCGTCCTCACCTTCAGGCAAGCCGGCATGTGTTCTCGCTCTTGAGCAACTTAGGTGCGAGATTTAGTAGATGCCTCTCCCCTCATGTGGTATCAAAGTACTACATGAGGAAGACCGAGGATGTCATAGCCGCTGCAAACGTCCGTCATAAGGTTCAGGGTCAGCGAGAGCTTGCACGTGGCCGCAAAGAAGGCAGCCCGCGCAAGGGGCATGAAGCTGCTCGATCTCGAGCAGCTGATCTTGGACCTCGGCGGCGCTGCCGCCCGGTCACGTGGTCGACGCCGCCGGCTGAGCTGCGGTGCGCCTGCAGGTCGAAGCGGAGCGATCCGATTGCTATGCCGTTTGCCGGCGAGACGGGCCGGTGGAGCCGCCAGTGGAGGGGGCTGGTAGCAGCCGACCGAATGGTGTCAGCGCTGGCTGGCAGCTCAAACGCCGCGCCTACGCTGCTCGAGTTGGCAAACGCGCGACCAGAGTTAGAGCAGGCAAAACGCGCGCTGCTGGCATGGAGCGAGGGACAGTAGACGATGCCACGCGTCGACTTCGAAGTCCGCGATTGGTGGTAAGCGGAACGCTGCCGCCCTCTTCGTATCAGCAATCGTGATTGGTTGTGCCGCCTGAATGGCCAGAACTGGGGGGAAAGCGGACCGGCCGCTTTCAGGCGGTCTACTGCGGTAATCGGTCGCTCGTTCATCCAGTGGCGCAGAGCGGTACGAACGTCCGCAGGTGGTGGGCTTGTGAGCAGCCCTGAGTGACCGACATTGGGTCCCATCCGCCAAAAAGCGAACAAGCAGCTAGCGATAGACGGCAGTTGCACGGACCGCCTGAAGCCGACCGCTATAGGTGGCTGGAAAACCGTGAACGGTGCGTGGTGGGGTTGGTCCCTAGCTGGCGCTGGAACGCGCGGCGCAGCTTCTGCTCGTCGCCATATCCCGACTGGACCGCGATGCTCTTCAGTGGGAGGTCTGTCTCTTCCAGGGAGCGGCAGGCCGCCTCGAGCCGCATGAGCTCGACCGTCTTGGCTGGCGTGCGCCCCACCTTGGCAGCGTAGACGCGCGCGAAGGTTCGAGGTGCCATGCCGGCCCGCTCGGCCAGTCGGTCGACAGAGAGATCCGTTGGCAGGTTGGCCGCCATCCAGGCGTGGAGTTCGACGAAGGCGTGATCGCACGTTTGGGCGGCAAGCGGCACACTGAACTGCGACTGGCCGCCCGCTCGCTTCATGAACACCACCATCTGCCGGGCGGCATCAATGGCGACGCGAGGGCCATAGTCCTGCTCGATCAGCGCCAGGGTAAGGTCGATCCCCGAGCTCACGCCGGCCGAGGTCCAAAGGTGCCCGTCCCTGATGAAGATGCTGTCCGGATCAACATCCAGCATGGGATGGCGCTGCTTCAGCTTGGCGAGCCAGGCCCAGTGTGTCGCCACCCGCCGGCCGTCGAGTTGCCCCGCGGCCGCGAGCAGAAAAGCGCCCGTGCAGACGGAACACAGCCTACGCACCGTCCCCGCGCGCTCTGCAATGAATTCGCTGAGCGCCGGTGCGACCTCATACTCCTCGCCGACGCAGCCGCCCGGCGCGACCAACGTGTCGATAGGGGTGTCAGCCAGCGATGAGACCGCCACCGTGACGACCGGCAGGCCCGCGCTGGTCACGACGGCGCCGCCCTTCCCGGAAGCCACAATCATCTCGTAGCGTGCCGGTTCGCCGGAAGGGGCACTACGGTTGGCGGTGTTCAACGCCTGCAACGGCCCGGCGAGATCCAGCAGGTTCATGCCGTCATAGGCAAGCAGCACCACGCGCAGGGGCCGGCGGACAAGTGTTCCTTTCGGGTCCATCGGTTCGTCAGCCATTGTAGCCGGGATACTCGAAGTCGAGGGCGACGCCAAATGCAGTCTGGCGGCCGTACAGGCGCACGATACCGCTGAGGGCACCGTCGAGCGCCATGGCGGGCTTGCCGCCAGGGACAGTGACGGTCCGATCCAGTGCACCGACGCTGAAGCGTTCAGGGAGCAGGGTCAGGCCGTGGAGGCTCTGGACAGGCGCCTGGCTCGTGCTGACGGCATAGGCGCGCGCGCGGCCGCTGCGCGTGTAAGCGTCTGCCGTCAGCGCCAGTGAGACCTCGTCTACGCGGTTCGCGACCGGGATGCCGACGGATTGAGGATGGTGAAACCAGCCGTTGAGATACTGGGTCGTTGCAAAAGCGGACAGGTTGCGCCCGAGCTTGGGATGAAAACGCTGGCTGTCATGGATCGGGCTCCACTCGCCCGCGCCCATCTCGGCCGCCACTGCCGCCGCCCGCTCACGTCCGGCGATCGCCTCGACCAGTGCCAGCGAGGTCGGGATAGCCGCGCTGATCCCGGCGCTGGAGACGAGCTTGCCATCGGCAACGTAGCGGCGATCGCTTACCCACCGAACCTGCGGGTAAGTCTTGCGGCGATAGCCTTCGGTCGCCCAGTGCGCGGTTGCACGATGGCCATTCAGTAGGCCGCCACCGGCGAGCACCAGAGCGCCGTCGCAGATGCTGACCAGTGTGCTTCCCTTGGCTGCCTGCGCCTTGATCCATTGCAGCAAGGCGGGATCGGTGCGGTCGACCACCGCGGGAACAACGACGTAATCCGCGCCATCGGGAAAGCGATCGTCGAATTCGGCGATGGTGGCTTGTGGCTGGATGCGCAGCGCCGGGCGCATAGTCATCGGACCTGGGCGCGTCGCGACTGCCAGCACCTCGCCCACACCTGCCTGCCGCAGAACGCCATAGGGAATAACGTAGTCTGTGAGCTCCGTGCCGCTGTTCACGCCGATAACGGCGATGACGGGGTGCTCGCGTCCAAAACGTGCATGGTAAGCGTCGATCTTCTCGGTAGGCGGACCAGCGACCGCGTTCTCTTGCTGGACCGGTGATGTGGCGGACGGAGGAGCAGCGCCCAGGGAGCCACAGCCGACTAGAATGCTGGCGGCGCTGAGCAGGATCAAGCGAGCGTTGGCGTGACGAGGCATAATCTGGTCCGGCTGTGAGTGGTGTCTCCTCCTGGGCCGACTTCCCCTCGGCTCAAATGACGTTCTCCCTTCAAATCCTGCCAAACCTGCCGGCACTGGGTCTCCACCTTCCTGTCGAGCAACGTAAGGTAGCCATTCAGATAACCGGACTTGCACGCTCGAAGGCTCGGTTCTTCAACCTGAACCAATGTCGGAAGTTGAGGAGGCGAAGGAGCGCGGTGAATGGCCGATTGTGGGTCATTTCATCGATCCGCTCTCAACCAATCGCGCCGAACTCTTTCACTCTCAGCATCTCTGCGACCTTGTTCGTCAGTGCTTCGAGCGAGAACGGCTTGGTGAGTAGCTCCATGCCGGGTTCAAGGTGGCCGTTGCCGACGGCGGCGTTCTCCGCAAAGCCGGTGATGAACAAGACCTTCAACCCTGGCCGGATCGCGCGGGCCGCGTCGGCCACCTGACGTCCGTTCATGCCACCCGGCAGGCCTACGTCGGTTATGAGCAGCTCGATGCGGGCGCCCGATTGCAGAACCTTGATCCCCGCAGCGCCATCGGCGGCACCTATGACGGTATAGCCTAGCTCGTCGAGCACCTCATCAACGAGGTGGCGTATGGTGGCCTCATCGTCGATGATAAGAACGGTCTGTCCGGCACCGCTTTCCGCCGGCGACCTGTCAGCCTCCTCTGCGGGCGTTTCGGCAACCCCGTGATGGCGGGGAAGGTAGATGCACACCGTGGTGCCCCGGCCAAGCTCGGACTGAATGCGCACCTGTCCACCCGACTGTCTGGCGAAGCCGTAGATCATCGACAGTCCAAGCCCAGTGCCCTGTCCGATAGGCTTGGTCGTGAAGAACGGCTCATATGCCCGGCGGATTGTGTCCACTGACATTCCGGTGCCAGTATCAGCAACGCCGACGCGCACATACTGGCCGGGTTCAAGGTCCAGCTCGCGGCCGAGCCTCTCGTCAACGACCGCGTTGTCTGTCGCGATCTTGATCTTTCCGCCGTCAGGCATGGCGTCGCGCGCGTTGATGCACAGGTTCAACACGGCGTTCTCAAGCTGGCCGGCGTCGATATTCGCCGTCCAGAGCCCGGCCGATGGGACAACGTCGATCTCAACGCCCGCGCCTACCGTGCGGCGAAGCATGTCGTCCAATCCCGCAATCAGCCGGTCGACGTCGGCCGGCTTGGGATCGAGCGTCTGCCGACGCGAGAAGGCCAGCAGGCGCTGCGTCAGCGAAGCTGCGCGCCGGCCGGCACCCTGGGCCGCGTTGATGAGCCGGTCGAGGTCGTCGAGTCGGCCGCGAGCTACACGCAACTGGAGCAGTTCCAGGTTGCCCATCATGCCAGTCAGGAGATTGTTGAAGTCGTGCGCGAGGCCTCCCGTCAGCTGGCCAACTGCCTCCATTTTTTGCGCCTGCCGTAACTGCTCCTCGGCCTGGGAAAGGGCGACGGCGCGCGCCTTCTCCTCGGTGGCGTCGCGGCCGACGGCGATGATTTTGCCGTCGCCCGGCCCGGCAGCCCAGGCGATGTCGCGATAGCTCCCGTCCTTGTGACGGTAGCGGTTCTCGAATTTGGCGTAGGACTCGCCAACGGCGATCCCCGCCGCGCCTGCAAGTGTATGATCCACGTCCTCGGGGTGGATAAAGGCGAAGATCAATTCGCCCAGCAGCTCGGCTTCCGTCCAGCCGAGCATTCTTGTCCAGGCCGGGTTCACGGCCTCGATCCTGCCGTCTAGGTCGGCAACAAGCATGATGTCGGTGGAGAGCTGCCACAGCCGGTTCCGGTCAGCGGTACGCTCCACCACCTGCTGCTCGAGTGACTCCGCGAGGACGCGAAGGCGGGCTTCACTCTCCTGTTGTGCCGCTTCCGCCAAGCGGCGGTCATGAATGTCGATGGATGCGCCAAACCAGCGAATGACTCTGCTGGAGTTCGGATCACGGTACGGATCAGCGCGTACCAGGAACCAGCGATAACTGCCATCGGCGGCTCGGATCCGATGCTCGACGCTGAATGTGGTGCCTGTGCTTCGCGCCGTGTCGAAGGCCGTCATTGTCGCCGGGCCGTCGTCGGGATGCACGGCCGTGGCGGCGACCTCGGCCGCTGTCGCGATGTCAAAGTCGATGCCGGTATAGTTCGCCCATTGCTTGTTGAAGAATTCGACATTCCCGTCCGCATCGGTCAACCAGACAATTTGCGGCACGGCGTCGGCCATCAGGCGGAAGTGCTGCTCGCTTTCGCGAAGGCGCTGCACCGCTGCCTCGCGCTCCTGTGCAGCCAGCACCTGCTCCGTGGTCTCGTTGGTCAGGATGAACAGGCCGGCGACGTCGCCCTGAGCGTCTAGGACGCGTGAATAGGAGAAGGAGAACCAGGTATCGGCGCGGCCACGGTCCGTGTCGAGCTTCCAAGGTAAGTTGATGAAGCGCTGGCTTCGACCGGCGAACGCGTCGTCGATAATGGGCTTCGCCTGTGCCCATGCATCTGCCCAGACCTCGCGAAAGGGGAAGCCCATCGCCCGGGGAAGCCGCGGGCCAAGAAGGGGAAAGTACGCCTCGTTGAAGAAGAAGGTCAGCTCGCCTTGCCCCCAGGCCAGGATCATGGACTCGGGCGAGTTCAGCACCAGGCTCAGGCTGCTCTTGAGCGCGTCGGACCAGCCCTCGGGCGCGCCGAGCGGGTGATCCGACCAGTCCCGTGCCAGGATAAGTCGCGTTGCCTCGCCCCCGCCTGCGAGGAACCGGAGCGGCGCGGGCAGATCTGCGGCATCAAGGTGCTGGAGCGCTGTCATGGCCCAGAACCCTTAGCGCCTCCGCGAAGGATCGGTAAGCGATTGGTTGTCCTGCAGCTAAGTGGACTGCTGCTTGTCCTGCATGCCGGTCCTCTCGGTGCTGGTCGGAACTATTATGAACAGATGTCCGGTTTAGAGCTTTGCAAGTGCGAAGCCGAATGTCCGAAAGTGGGTCAATCCCGCCGCAGGCTGAAAGCAATTCTCATGAGCTAGAAGACGCGTGAACGGCCGGGCCCAAGGCCATTGCGTCGCCTTGGATCCGAGGCTTACCTAAAGCCGTTCATTGGGTGCGCTCGATGTCGGTTCGGAGGCCTGCCGCGATCATCGCCGCCAACGCCTCTTCAGCACGCCGTCTCACTCCGGGATCCTTGCTCAGCAGGTCGTGCCGGATCCATTCAGGCGCCCGCTGCACGATGTTGGCAATCCTTGTGAACTGCTGATCCGTCATCCCGCCACATCGCCCCGTTGTTTTCTGAGCCGCAAGGCCCGAGGAGCGCAGCAATCTCGAAAGCCGAGCTTTCCGCTGAGCCTCTCAAGGCCTAAACGTATCACGTCCTACAGCGTGGCAACGAGCCGCTGGGTTGTAGGTCCGCAGTAGCGGTTGGCGCCGACGCCTGGCGAGCGACAGGCTTAGTCGCTCGCGTGGCAATGGTCTCGGGCATGCAACGACGGGCCCACGCGGGCCAGACTGCCGCAATCTTCTGGAGAAAGGAAAGCTACGATGAGCGACGCTCTCGTCAGTCGCACCCGCGTTCGCGCCTTCCTTGAAGGAGTGCGGGAAAAGCAGGTGCCGGCCATCCGTCCGGCAAACAGGACCAAGGGTGCAGAAGTGATGAACCCGAAGGATGGGAAAAAGAGGTTGGCGAGAGCCAGCCTCGCCCAAGGGTTCATCACCGGTGCCGAAACGCACCGGGTGCCGCCACTCCGCAGTCCGGAGTGCATCCCAGCCCAAGCCCGTCCACCACCTGCCTCGTCTCGCGTCTCGCGGGCCGGGCGCGGGGCGGGCGCTTTCCATGAGAATTGCCCATGCAGCCCTACCAGATCATCACTGCCATCACCTTCTGCACCATCGACATAGGTCGCCGCATCGGCGAGAGCCGGCGCAGGATCGTCGGTGCCGCGACCTTTACCGGCCATGTCGATGGCGACCATGTCGCCTTCACGCTCGACGCCTCGGTCCTTCAAGCCAGCGATCCGAACGACAGGCTGTTGCGCTGGCTCGACGACCGCTTTGCCGGCGACCGCACCACCATCGCCGGATATCGTCTGGGCGACACGTGTCACCTCCTCGAGACCATGGAGATGGCGCCGTGGTCGGCAGGCGTGCGGGCGCTGAAGGGTGGCGATGGTCGCATGCGCATCGACATAGCGGCCCGGAAGCGGGGCGGGGGTGGACTTGGCTTCGGCGCTGCGTGCGCCGGCGCGGGCATGCCGGTCTCGCAATCCGGCGAGACCGAGCACTTCACCGCCTGGTGCACCGGTCGCCCCGGCGCGATCCTCCAGACGCTCGAGACCGACGTCATCAGCACGTGGCGGCTGGCTATGCTTGGCGTCGCATGCCGCTCGTCGCTCGGCGGCGAGGTCAACACGATCATCGAAGGCCATCTCGCCACCTGGCTTCGCGACGCGTGCTTCCCCGCAGCCCGCCTCCACCTCGCCAGCATCGAACAGTCCCGCGCCTGAGGCGCGCTGCCATAAGCCCAACATCGCACGAACCGAAGCTGATCGCCCGGTGGCGGCCGGCTTCTATCCTGACAGGAACCCCAATGTTCATCGACACCACTGACCCGCGCGGCTTCGAACCGCGCGCCACGGCTATTGCCGTCCGTACCATGGGCGCATGTTACGCGATGCGGTTTCGCCCGGACACGCGCCCCCTCATCGGCATCGGCCTCTTCCACGTGACGCCCGATGGAGCCGGCTTCCGCTTCGATGGCGAAGCACGAGCCCTGCGAGAAGGCGAGTTGCCCGAGTGCCTGCTCGACTGGCTTGAGACGCGTTTGGCCGACCGTGGCGCGATCGTCAGCTACGACAATTGGGGCAGCGTGCCGAAGCGCCTCTCCGCCATCGCCCGGCCTGATCTCTATCCCCACGTCGCTTGTGCCGCTGCCGACACGAACGGGCGCTGGCGCGATCTTCCAAGATGGCAGACCTGGCACCTCCGCCAAGCCGTGGCACAGGCGATGCCCTGCCTCTGCCCTCAGGGGAAGATGCAGGACTGTGTGCCGAGCCTCCTCGCATGCGTGATGCCGCAGCCGGAGCTTACCGAACGGCAGCTGATCGACGAAGCGGCACGAGGCTGGACGGCCTGGGCTCGCGGCTTTGGTGCGTTTGATGACGATGCCCAGCCCGCTTCACGCGCGCTGAAGGCGCTCGCCGGGCAGCAGGTCCGAACCGGAACCTCTCCCGGCTAACGCCCCACTCTCTCCAGATCGCAACTTGCCGATGCGCGCACGTGCATCGGCCTTGATCCCGTGCGCCGCCTTCTTCGGCCTGCCGCGCCTCGAAAGCATCAACATGATCGACACTCTGCCTCTCCATTTCCGCCGCCCCGTGTCCATTCGCCCCATCTCGGTGCGGGGCTGGCGCGCCATGTCAGGAGATCGCCGCGGCACGCACCGCAGTGCGACCGCCAATTATCTCTACATCACCCGCAGCGCCGGCACCGACGCATGGGGGCCCGTCGACTACCGCCACCGCACCGACCTTGTCGCCCATGGCCTGGCGCTGCCCTCCAACCATCCCGCCTGGGCGGAGGAGGAGGGAAGGGTGTGGCGCGAGCTCGATGAGGCGACGCAGCAGCTTGGCGACGATCAGATCCGGGCATGGCATGTCGTCGTCACGCTGCCCGCGGAAAGCTCCACCGCCGAGTGGACCACCATGGTGCGAGGCTATGCTGCCGCCGTGGCACGCCACGGACAAGCAGTCGCATGGGCCATCCACGCCTCGCCAGAGGGCGAGGCTGCGGCACCTCCGCCGCACGCGCATCTGCTGCTGACCACGCGCCAGTGGCGGCATACCGCCAGCCATGGCCGGACGGTCGCCAACTGGTGTGGGCCGGCCATGACGGAGCAGCTGCACAGCCAGTGGCTGTCCCGCCTTCCAGCCGACATGCAGGCGGCCGCGACCAGCCCATACCGGGTCGGCAGTTTCGCGCCTGCTCATCCCGACTGCAGCGCACTCGCCGCCTTGTTCGGATCACAGCCGACAAACCGCTCCAGGCGCCCCGCCCAGCGGACCCTCCGCCGGCCGAGCCAGAGGATCAGAAAGGAGAGGAAGTGCCCTTCGGAGTGAAGGGAAAACAAGAAAGGAACAAAGATGACCACGATGCCGCTCTTCATCGCCGCCGCCCGTCAGCTGCTGACCGGCGGCGAGACCGCGCCTGAGCTCGCCATCCTCGCAGGACCCAGCCTGCGCCTGGAGCAGTTCGCCGATCTTGGGCGCGCCGCCCGTGCTGCTGACCTCGACATCGTCTATCTGGCTTTCGGCAGCGATCTCGCTGCAGGGCCGACCGGCGTCCAATGCGTCTTTCCTCGCGGACCCATGGTTCACGTCCGCCTCAACGGCGCCCTCTGGGCGCCCGAGGATGACGGCGTTGGCGCCATCGTCGACCGGCAGGGCGGTCGAGGCTTCATCCGGTTCGATCGTGACGAACTTGCCCATAGCGCGGGCAAGATCGCGAAGGACCCGCGGCCTGGCCTCAGGCGCGCTCGAGCCCGCCTGCAGGAGCTGGCTCGGAGCGCGGCTACCGAGCCGGCCACGCGCGATGTCGTTGTCTTGCGACCCTGAACGGGCCGCAGGCGTCCCTCGCTCGCACCGGCGTTACGCCGGTGCGAGCTCTACCTGCAAGAAACAGGATTTGAGCAGGGCAGGAGGGAGGAAAAAAAGAAGAGCTTCGCTAAAGCGAGTACCGGACAAGGCTTACCAATCCGTTAAGCCGCGCAGAATTTCTCAAATTCCATCAACCCTGAGCTTTTCGGGCCACAGCTGAGCCTGCTTCGCGCATGCTGCGCGTCCCTTGCACTTCTCTCATTTTCCCTCCTCATTCTCGTGCGCAATCATGCATTCAGCATGGAAAAGGCGGAGTTTTGGTTAAGCGCCAGTTTGCCATCCTGTCCGCCCGGCCTGGAGCGTAGGAGACGCTGGACGTGACGCGGCCGCACCAGAGCAGGCCCCTCATATATCTATGGCGAAAACAGTGTCACGCCGTCCAGTGCAGGCCCCCGCAACCAAATCCACTAAAGCCCCAGACCCCACGGCCTGGGGCTTTTTTGCGTCTGGCGTACAGGCGCCCTCCGCGAACGCCAGCATCCGGTACAGGTCGCCGGGGAGCTGAATGGGGCGGCGGTTGCAGCTTCCGACAGCAATCGAAGCGGCTCGGGATCATGCCCGGCACCGGCTACACCGTCGATCAGGTCGGCCAGCACCACGTCCGCCTCCGCGGCCCCAAGGGCAAGGCCGTCCTCATCGCTCGGCCGAAAGCGCGCCGCCTGCGTTTGCCGCCGACGGAGCCGCGATTCAGCTGTCCGCCATGCTTCGCTCTACGAAGTCGGCAAACGCGCGCGCCTTTGCGCTCGCCATGCGCCCGGCGGGGAAGACGGCCCAGAGGTCGATCGGCGGCAGTTCCCATCCTTGTAGGACGCGCCGCACCTCTCCGCGCGCGAGTTCCGGGCCGAACATCCAGTCCGATGCGATCGTGAGCCCCATGCCGGCGAGCACCGCCGCCCGAAGTCCTTCCGCCGCACTCACGCGAACGCGGCCCTGCACCGACACCGATGCCTCGGCCCCGTCACGCCTGAACGACCAAATATTGGGTGTTTGGCTGTATATGACGGCTTGATGGTCGGCGAGATCGGCCGGCCCATGCGGCTCACCCGCCTTCTCGAGATAGGCCGGAGAGGCGAGAACCGAACGCGCGCCGACGGCGAGCTTGCGGGCAACCGCAGTGGAATCGGGCAGTGTGCCCATGCGCAGCGAGACATCGACGCCCTCCGCAACAAGATCGATCACCCGATCGTCGAGGATCACGTCGATCTCGAGATCGGCATTTTGATCCAGGAAGCGCGGGAGCAGGGGAATGACGTGGAGCCGCGCGAAAGTGGTCGCGGCGGAGACGCGCAGGCATCCCGACAGGCCCGCCCCCGCACCGCGCGCGGCGAGTTCCGCCTCGTCGGCCTCCTGGATCGCGGCCTTGGCTCGCTCGAAATAGCGCTGACCCGCCTCGGTCGGCGTCAGCCCGTGGGTGGAGCGGATCAGCAGGCTGACCTGTAGCCGGGCTTCCAGCTGCGCGATCGTCTTGGACACGGCGGGTTGTCCGACGTTGAGCCGACGGGCCGCCGCCGAGAACGAGCCTGTCTCGACGACCCGCACAAAGGTCGTCATCGCTTGATATCGGTCCACGGCCATTCCTCCTCGGAATGAGCGTTATCGCGCAGGAGCCTCTGCCCTGTCGAGCCAGGAAGGTCCACTTAGCCGTCACGCCTTCGGATCCGCCGGAGGAAAGAGGAGCCGACAGCATGATCCGCTGGCTGATGCGAACCCCCGCAGGGCAGCCGATCGTCGACGGGCTTCTGCTTCTTCAGATCACCGGCAGCCCGCTGCCCGCCCTTGTCGCGCTCGCCGCCCCCCTCGTCCGGGATCGGCTGACCATCAAAGGATATCATGATGCTTGATGTCTATGCCTTCGCCACGCCCAACAGCGTCAAGGTGCCGATCGTGCTGGAAGAGCTTGGGCTCGACTATGCGCTGCATGCCATCAACGTCCGCAAGGGCGACCAGAAGGCGCCTGACTTCCTCGCGCTCAATCCCAATGCCAAGGTGCCGGTGCTGGTCGACAGCGATGGGCCGGAACGCCTGGTGCTGACCGAGTCCGCCGCGATCCTCGTTTATCTGGCCGAAAAGGCGGGCAAGCTGCTACCGTCCACGGGCGAGGCGCGGGCGCGCGTGTTCGAGCAGCTTTTCTTCCATGCTTCGGGATTGAGCCCGGCCTTCGGCCAGTCCGGCTTCTTTCAGCGTTTCGCGGCTGAACCCCAGCCGATCGCGATCGAGCGTTTCTCAGGGGAGGCGAAGCGGACGGTGTCGGTGCTGGACGGCCTGCTGGCAACGCGCCGTTTCGTTGCCGGCGAAGACTTCACGATCGCCGATATCGCCCATTTCGGATGGCTCTGGCGCCGCGCGTTCGCCGGCGTGGATCTTGCCGACGCGCCCAATGTGGCACGCTGGTATGCCGAGGTCGAAAACCGGCCGGCGGTTCAGCGGGGCATCGCTCGTGTCAACGCGCTCGTGCCCGCCGCCTAATTCTCATCGAGGGCTTAAACCCATGTCCAAGCTGTTCACGCCCTTCGCCGCAGGGGCGCTTTCGCTCGATCACCGCGTCGTCATGGCCCCGCTGACACGCATGCGCTCGGATCCGGGCGACCGACCCAATGCGCTCATGAAGGAATATTATTCCCAGCGCGCCTCGCGAGGCGGCCTCATCATCTCCGAGGCCACGCCGATCGCGCGGCAGGGCTATGGCTATGCCGGCGCGCCCGGCATCTATGACGATGCGCAGATCGAAGGCTGGCAGGCGATCACGGATGCGGTGCATGCCAAGGGCGGCCGCATCGTGATGCAGCTGTGGCATGTCGGCCGGCAATCGCACCCCGATCTCCAGCCGAACGGCGAAGCGCCGGTGGCGCCCTCCGCGATCGCCGCGGAGGGCTATGGCTATGCCAGCCACGGCCCGGTGCCGTTCTCCATGCCGCGAGCGCTGGGGCGCGACGAGATTCCCGCGATCATCGCCGCGTTCGGCACCGGCGCGGCCCGAGCCAGGGCGGCGGGCTTCGATGGCGTCGAGATCCATGGCGCGAATGGCTATCTGCCCGACCAGTTTCTCCAGGACGGCACCAACAAGCGCACGGACGAGTATGGCGGCTCGATCCAGAACCGGGCGCGCTTCCTGCTGGAAGCGACCGAGGCGGCGATCGCCGCCTTCGGGAGCGACCGCGTCGGCGTGCGCCTCAGCCCCAGCGGCACCTATGGATCGATGTCGGACAGCGATCCTCAGGCGACCTTCGGCTATGTCGCCGAACAGCTCGGTGCGCTCGATCTCGCCTATCTCCACGTGGTCGAGCCCCGCATCAAGGGCACCGAGTTGATCGCGCAGGCCGAGCCGGTCGCGGTGCGACATCTTCGGCCGCTGTTTCGTGGCACCATCATCGCCGCCGGCGGATTCGACGGCGCAAGCGCCGAGGCGCTGCTTCAAGCCGGCGACGCCGATGCCGTCGCGTTCGGGCGGGCCTTCATCGCCAATCCCGACTTGCCCGCACGGCTCCGGCTGAGATTGCCGCTGACCCCCTATGACCGCACGACCTTCTATGGCGGCGATGCGCGGGGCTATACGGACTACGCCTTTCACGACCCTATCTTCGCATAGCCGCTTTCGGCGGATCGGCGGCACGCGCTCCCGATCCGCGTGTCACAGCGGATAGGCGGGTGATGCTCTCACCCGCGCCTCCCGATGGACGGGCCTGGCCGCGCTCGGAAGCCCGATGCTGGCTCTGAGGCCGCTACGCGCGCAGAGGCGGCCTCAGGCTTCGAGGCCAGCGCGCGTCCTGGTGAATGCCACGAAGTTTGGCAGCGCCTCAATCCGATGCAGCCAGTCCGTGATGGCGGGATAGGCCGAGCGGTCGACATTGCCTTCCGGCGCGCGATCCACATAGCTGTAGAGCGCGATGTCCGCGATGCTCACCTCCCGGGTGCCCGCAATCCACCTTTTCTGCGCGAGCGTTTGGTCGATGACGGCGAACGTCGCATGCGCGCGGGCGATCACCTCGTCCGGATCAAAGGGCACGTCGAACACCGTGACGAGGCGGGCCGCGCAGGCGCCATAGGCGATCTTGCCCGCCGCGACCGACAGCCAGCGCTGGACCTCGGCCTCCTCTCTCGGATCGGTCGGGAGCCAATGCGACGGACCCAGCTTGCGCGCGACATAGACGAGGATGGCCAGGGAGTCGGCGATCACAACCCCGTCGTCGTCGAGAACCGGGATCTCCCCAAAGGCGTTCAGCGCCAGAAACTCGTCCCGCTTGTGCGCGCCCGCCGCAAGGTCGACGTGGATCAGTTCATGCGGGACGCCCGCGAGCGAGAGGAAAAGGTGCGCGCGATGCGCGTGCCCCGAAAGTGGATGATAATAGAGCTTCACGCAGTATGTCCCCGTCGTCCGGCATAAGCATGACCAGTAACCCCGCACGCCTGCCGCGCCCTGTCGGGCGGCGAAGGGTGCAGTCGCCCCGAGGACCTCACCCGAGATTGGCCGATTTGAAATAGGTTTTGGCCGCGTCGATAAAGGCGCGGATGTTGGGAGACGAGGAACGCTGCCCCTGGAACAGGAGGTGCACCGGCGCGGGCGGTGGCTCATGCTCGACCAGCAGTCGCTTCAGCCTGCCATCAGCGATCTCCGCCGCGACCTGATAGGAATTGACCCTCGTAATCCCCATGCCGCGACAGGCGGCCAGGATAGCCGCATCCGCGTTGTTGATGGTCACGCGCGCGTCGAGCCTGATCGACGGCCGACCGGCCATGCCAAAGCGCCATTCGCCGGGCGGACCGCTGAACCCATCGAAATTGATCAGCCGGTGCTTGTGCAGGTCGGCGACCGAGCAGGGCTCGCCATGTTCTTCGAGGTAACGCGGGCTGGCGGTCAGGACCTTGCTGACCGCGCCTACCCGCGCCGCGTGCAGGGCGCTGTCCGACAGATCGGCGATCCGCACCGCGACATCTATGCCTTCCTCCACCACGCGGACGATGCGATCGAGGAGCAGCAGGCGCACGTTGAGATCCGGGTAGGCAGCGACAAGGCCGTCGACGATTGGAACGACGTGCAGGCGGCCGAACACGACGGGCGCCGTGATGACCAGCGTACCTCGCGGCACCTCGCCTACGCCGCGGACGTCGTTGTCCGCCGCATCTAGCTCGCCGATCGCGGCTCGACAGCGCGCAATATAGCTTTCGCCGATTTCGGTCAGCCGCACCGATCGCGTCGTCCGCATGAGGAGCGCAAGGCCGAGCGAGTCTTCAAGGTCCTTGACGGCGCGGGTGGCTGTGGACGGGGTCATGTTCAGGCTGCGCGCCGCCTCCGCGAAGCTGCCCTTGTCGGCAACCGCGATGAACGTCCGCAACATGTCTAGCCTATCCACACTCGTGCTCGCAGAATGGTGGGGAACCGCGCCGCATTATCACGCCCTTCGGCAATGGTGAAATTACAAGGCGATCCCCTATCAGCTCCCGCCCTGAGGTCGAGAACCTCGGCTTGGCTTGGACGATCGGACCCGTCCGCACGCCGGCGGCGGTGAGGCCGAGCAGCCAGGCTGCGACGCGCCGTCATGGGCGCGGCCCGGGATGCTCGCCGCGGCGCCTTTGCAGCCGTCCGACCAGAGTCCTGCAACAATGACGTGCGGCTTTTCGACATTATCGCGCATCCGAGCAAGTCGTACTCCTGCACTGCGCGGAAGGAAAAGCTCCTCCGGCGAAGTCCAGATACTCAGATTCAGGAGGGCCTGACGTGACGGTCACATTTACCGAAGCCTTGGCAGTCCCCCCGGCAGTCGGGTGGGGAACGACAAAGCCTGACATTCTCCTCGCAACGAAAGATGGTGATCTGGAGGAGGCATTTCTCCTTCATGACTTGAAGAACCACCTTCAGGTCGTCCGCAGTGCCCTGAACATCGTCGCGCGAGGGATCCAGCCCGGAATGGCGGATGCTGGTGATCAAGCCATGGCCATCGCGCATGCCACGCTTGAAGAGGCGTGCGCGGTGATCGTCACGCTGACGGATCGCACGGTCGGCGGCGACGATGCTGGTTCCGGCGATGTCGATCAGCTCCTGGCCGGCATGCTGCCCCTGATCCGCATGGTGATGGGCCAGGACGTTCAGGTCGGCCTCGAGTGCGCGGCGCCTTACGCGCTCGACACCATGACGGCCCGGCAGTTCAAGAATGCCGTTCTGAACCTGGCGCTGAACGCGCGCGAGGCGATGCCGGGGGGCGGACGGCTCGAGGTGTCGAGCCGCATCGTGGACGGGGCAAGGCTCGGTGACCGGCCCGCTCTCTGCATCGCGGTGCGCGACACCGGGGCGGGAATGGACGCCCAGGCGCTGACGCTGGCGGGTCAACCCTGTTTCACGACACGTCCGGGTCGCGGCAGCGGTCTCGGACTCGCCTCCATCGGGGCATTCGCCCGCTCGGCCGGTGGCCGCTTCGACATCGAAAGCGAGAAGGGGGTGGGCACCACCGTGCGCCTGCAGATCCCGCTCTGATTGCCGCCGGCACCGCCGCGGCGCTGCCAACCTCGCTGTTCAACCCGGAGAAGAAGACATGTCACACTTCAACACCTATCGCGACGCTTTCCCCAACGCCCGCCTGACCCGCAAGGATAATGGCGTGCTCGAGGTCGCTCTGCATACCGACGGCGGCAAGCTCGCCTTCAACGGACATACGCACGAGCAATTCGTCGACCTGTTTCACCGGATCGGCGAGGATCGCGACAACCGCGCCGTGATCCTGACCGGCACCGGCGACGCTTTCATGGACTCGATCAGCCCGGACGGCTTCGACTTCTTCACGCCGCTTGGCTACGACAAAATCTTTCGCGAAGGCGTGAAGGTGCTCTCGAACATCCTCGATATCGAGGTGCCGATGATCACCGCGCTCAACGGGCCGGTGCTGCTCCACAGCGAATATGCGCTGCTGACCGACATCATCCTCGCGACGCCCGAGACGGTGTTCCAGGACAAGCCGCATTTCGAGTTCGGCATCGTGCCCGGCGACGGCATGCACCTGCTCTGGCCGCATGTGATCGGCTCGGTCCGCGGTCGCTACTTCCTCCTCACCCGCCAGCTGCTCGATGCCGAGACCGCGAAGGAGTGGGGCGTCGTCAACGAAATCGTGCCCGCCGATCGCCTGCTCGCGCGCGCGCACGAAATTGCGGACGGCATCGCGGCGCTGCCGCCGCTCACCGGCCGCTACACACGCATGGCGATGACCCAGCCGCTGCGGCGCCTGATCAACGAGGGCACGGCCTACGGCCTGGCGCTCGAGGGTATCAGCGCCGCCGAAGTCGCCCGATCGATGGCCAGCCAAGGCTGACGTCGAACGAAAACCAGCCCATCCTCCTCGGTTGCCGCAAAGCCTGTCGATTTGCGGCGGCCGAGGACATGACACGGCCCATGGGCGGCCGATGTTCGACGATGCAGCATCGTCTCCTCGGCCGGCCCGGAGCCGGGAACGGCGTATTCCCGCCGGGAATGACGCATAGTCGAACCGCGCGGCTGCACAGTGGGCGGCAGAGGGCCCATTCCTTGTCCTGCCACATCGCACGAAGGATCCAAGCCATGACCCTCCAAGCCAAACTCGACGCGTTCAAGACCGATTTCGAAGCCGGCAAGCCGCCCTATAACGTGCCCCCATCGGTCATCCAGACGATGCACCGCGCGACCGCGGAGCTGATCGAAGGCGGTGCCGCGATGAGGGCGCTCAAGGCTGGGGACGAAGCCCCCTCCTTTACGCTGAAGGATGCGGACGGTCAGCCCATCTCCTCGACCGACCTTCTGGCCAAGGGGCCGCTGGTGCTGAGCTTCTATCGCGGCGTCTGGTGCCCCTATTGCAATATGGAACTCCAGGCGCTCCAGGCGGCACTGCCCGAGTTCGAGAAGCTCGGCGCGAGCCTGGTCGCGATCTCGCCGCAAACGGCGGTGAACAGCCGCAAGTCGGTCCGGCAGAACGAACTCGATTTCCCGATCCTGTCGGATGCGCACAATGATGTGGCGGCAGCGTTCGGACTGCGCTTCGAGCTACCGGACTATCTGGTCGATCTCTACAAGGGACTGAAGAACGATCTGCCCGCCTTCAACGGCGACGCCAGCTGGACGCTGCCGATGCCGGCCCGGTACGTCATCGCCCAGGACAGCACGATCCTCTACGCCGAGGTGAACCCGGACTATACCCGGCGTCCCGAACCCGAGGACATGCTGCCGGCACTGCGCCGCGCCGCAAGCGTCGCGGCCTGATCCCCTGTGCCCCGGCGGCCGCAGTCGCTGCCGGGGAACACGTGCCGGAGGACGCCATGTCTCGCACCTTCCTCATCACCGGTGCCAGCAAGGGCATCGGCCTGGCGCTCGCGCGTCGGCTCGCCCGCGGCGGGCATCAAGTCATTGGCCTTGCCCGCGCTGCTTCCACCGATTTCCCCGGCACACTCGTTCCGGTCGATCTGTCCGATATCGGCGCCACCGATCGCACGCTCGCCGACCTGACCGCCCGCTTCACCTTCGATGGCGTCGTCAACAATGTCGGGCTGGTCCGCCCGCAACGCCTAGGCGCGATCGATTTGCCCGCGCTGGATGAGGTCATGCGGCTCAACCTGCATCCCGCGCTGCAGGCGGTGCAAGCCTTGTTGCCCGGAATGGCGGAGCGCCGCTGGGGCCGGGTGGTCAACATCACCAGCCTGACCGTGCTCGGCTCGGTCGAGCGCACGGCCTATGCTGCCGCCAAGGCCGCGCTCGTCAGCTTCACGCGGAGCTGGGCGCTCGAGCTCGCCAACACCGGCATCACGGTCAACGCCGTCTCTCCAGGTCCGACCGAGACTGAGCTGTTCCGCGCCAACAATCAGCCTGGGAGCGAAGGCGAGCGGCGCTATCTCGCGGGCGTGCCGATGGCGCGCTTCGGCCAGCCCGACGAGATCGCTGCCGCGATCGCCTTCCTGCTTTCCAACGATGCGGGCTTCATCACGGGGCAGACACTGCACGTCGATGGCGGCGCTTCGATCGGAAAGGCTGGCTTCTAGCGCCGTGCCGGCCTCAACGCAGCGCGGCCGCGCCTTCGGGGTCGGCGCCGAGCAACGTAGCGCACCAGTCGGTGAAGACGCGCACCTTGGCCGCCCGGTGCTGCCGGGTGGGGTAGATGGCGTAGAGCGGAAAGGTCTCGTCGGGCCAGTCTGGAAACAGCTCGACCAGCTTGCCCTGCGCGATCACATCGCGGCTGCCGAGCTGCAGGATCTGGGCGATGCCTGCGCCCTCGCAGCAGGCGCCGATCATCGTCGCCACGTCCGAAACCATCAGCCGCGCGGGCGGCGGAACGGCGACGATCTCGTCGCCCCGCCGGAACTCCCACTCGAATGGACGCCCGGTCAGCGGATCCTGATAGTCGATACAGTCGTGCTGGAGGAGATCGCGGGGGTGGGCCGGCTTGCCATGCGTCTCCAGATATCCGGGGGAGGCGACCGTCAGGATGCGCGTCTCCAGAAGCTTGCGCGCGGTGAAGCCAGCCGTCGGCGGGTTCCCGAAACGGAGCGCCATGTCGAACCCGTCGGCGACCAGATCGCCGATCTGGTCGCGCATGATGAGTTCCAGCCGGAGTTCGCGATGAAGGCTCAGAAAGCGGGCAAGCGCGCGCGACAGGACCAGCCGCGAGAAAAAGGGATCGACGTTGACGCGCAGCCGGCCCCGCACGCGGTGCGCGCTTCCCGCCGCCTCGATCGCCGCTTCCTCGATGGCTTCAAGATGCGGTCCGGCACGCTCCCAGAAGCGGCGGCCCTCGTCGGTAAGCCTCAGCGTCCGCGTCGTGCGATCGAGAAGCCGCACACCGACGCGCGTCTCAAGCCGCTGGATGGCGCGACCGACGCCCGACTGGGTCATACCGAGCGCTTCGGCCGCGCGGGTCATCGATCCGGCTTCCACCACTGCCATGAGCACCGTGACGCCGGACAGAAGGCGACCGTCGAGGGGCATGGTTCCAGGACTCCTGGTCCGGAATGATCGGACAGATCGGCGCTACCATCGCGACAGCGGCTTTGCCACCTGAGGCCGGTCACTGGAATGGAGAGCCGCTATGGCCAAGGAAAATACTGCGCTGGTTCTCGGCGCGTCGCGCGGGCTCGGCTTCGCGCTGGTGGAGGAATGGCTCGGCCGGGGCTGGCGCGTCATCGCCACCGCGCGCGGCCGATCGGCCGAACTCGAGGCGCTCGCCAGCCGCTACCCCGCAAGCCTTCTGATCGAGACCGTCGACATCAACAATGTCGAGACGGTGCGCGCGCTGCGCGCGCGTCTCTCGGGACGCCCGCTGGACGTGCTGTTCGTCAATGCCGGCATCGCCCGCGCGATCGAAGAAAGCCCGGCGAGCGCGGCCGAGGCCGACTTTCTCGACATGATGCTTACCAATGCCTTCTCGCCCGTGCGCGCGGTCGAGCTGCTGCGCGACCGGGTCGTCGACGACGGCACGATCGCGATCATGACCTCCGAGCTTGGTAGCATCGCCAACGCACAGGGCTTTTGGCAGCTCTATTCCTCGAGCAAGGCCGCGCTCAACGCGCTGATGAAGGGCTATGCGGGTAAGCATGCCGAGGATCGGCACGCGCTGCTGCTGGTCGCGCCGGGCTGGGTGCGCACCGAGATGGGAGGCGGGGATGCGCTGCTCTCGATCGAGGAAAGCATCCCGCTGGTCGTCGACATGGTCGAGGCCAATCGCGGCAAGCCCGGTCTTCGATATCTCGACCGATTCAACCAGCCGCTGCCCTGGTAACCGGGCGCCTGCCTCGACCGAATGAGACCGGACATCGCGCCGTCTAACGGCCCGAACAGGAGCAGCATCATGGCCCCGGAGCCCGCCCGCACCAATGCGCTGACCAACCCGCCGACAGCTTCCGCAGCCTCTCAAGCCGCCTTCCCGGCACGGGATACAAGAAGGGCTTCAACCACGGTGGCGCAGTTGCGGGCCCAGCACCGCGATGAGCGATGATCGCCGCGTCCCTGCCTCCGCTACCGCTCAGGGGTGGCGAACGCGATCACCGCGTTGGCGAAGGCGTCGGGCTCTTCGAGATGCGCAAAATGGCCGCTCCGTTTGAGCAAGGTCAGCCCCGCGTCGGGCAGCCCTTCAAGGAGCGTCGCAGCGTAGCGGGGTCCAAGGATGAAATCCTCGGCGCCGACCATCACGAGCGTGGGCAGCGGCATCGCGGCAAGACGGTGCCGGACATCGAACGGCTCGGCGCCACTCACGAGCATGGTCGCGCCAAGGTTGGCCGCGAGCCGGCCGACGACCGGCGCCGAACGCCGGTGATCCGCGAAATAGACCGGGAGGAGGTTGCGGAGCGCCGTCGTGTAAGCGGCGTCGCTCGCGACCGAGGACAAGGCGGTCCAGCCTTTCTGCACGGAGTCAGCCTCGGGCGTTCCGGCGTGCCGTTCCAGGAAGGCCGCGACCTTCGCGGCGGCCGCCGCCATAAAGTCTCCCCCGGTCCAGGCAGCACCCGCATAAAGCACCAGGCCGGCAAAAGCCTCGGGCCGCTGCAGCGCCGCCTCAAGAGCGACGAATGCACCATGCGAATGACCCAGCAGAAAGGGCCGACCGAGATCGAGCGCGTCGACCAGCCCTAGCATCTGCTCGGCAAAGCGGGCGACCGTGTACCCTGTGGGGTGTGTGGGCAGCACCCCCGATCGACCCGTCCCGATCGGATCGAGGTAGATCATGGTCAGCCGATCTTCGAGCAGCGGGAGCCGTAGATAGCCTGCATCGATGCCGGGGCCGCCCGAATGTACGATGCAATAGGGACCATGGCCGGCGACGTGGAAATGCTGAGTGATCCCACCGACAGTGATGGACTGGCTGCCGGGCGTGACGGGGGTGGGCATGTGGAATCCTTGAAAAGGCGCTCGGCTGTATGAGCCAGCGCAGCGCATCCTGCTTTCGTCCGGGCAGGCCCTGCGGTTACATCGGCCCACGCGAACGGCGCGCAATCAACGACGATGCCCGGCCCGCGCCCGAAAGGCGCAGGCCGGGCTGCCGGCTGTTTCCAGAGTCTGGAGGCTTAGAGGGCGGCCGCGACCGGCTTCGACCATTCGTTCCCCTTCATGAAGGCGTCGAGCGGCGTGTGAACCAGATGGTTGGTGTAGTTGCTCATCACCTTGGTCGCGACGCCCAGCACGACCTCGAGCACGTTGCGCTTGGTGAAGCCGGCGGCGATGAAGGCATCGACATCGGCCGCATCGACCCAGCCACGGTTGCGGACGACAAGGGTCGTGAAGCGGTGCAGCGCCTCGAGGCGCGCGTCGGGAAGCGGCGTGCCGGCGCGCAGCGCCTCGATCACGCCCGCCTCCATCTTCTGCATCTTGGCCAAGGTGGTGTGGCCGGCCATGCAATAGTGGCACTCGTTCTCGAAATTGGCGGTAAGATAGACCACCTGCTGCTCGTGCGCCGTCAGCGTCGACTTGGAGAAAAGATCCCATAGGGCCGTGTAGCCGGCGAGGAGTTCGGGTGCCTCGGCCATGTACGATTGAAGGTTGGGGACGAAGCCGAAGGCGCTCCTTACGCCTTCAAAGATCGGGCGCGCCGCTTCCGGTGCGCTGTCGATGGTGTGCGATGTGAACTGGGTCATCTCTGTTTCCTTCAAGGCGTGTGGTTCCGACCCGCTTTGATGTGCCCCCATCCTCATCTTCGACGAAGACGGCTTCTCGGACTAACGCCTATGCCGATGAGGAATGGGCAGGATCGGTAGCGTTCGCGGCGCTGTTCGCGTGCGCGCCGGCAGGAGAGCCCCCCGCAGCGCCTGCGGAGTGGATTTGGGCCGGATGAAGATCAGCTATCGCCGCCGCGTCGGACCGGTGCGCGGTGCCTGCGTGGTGTTCTCGATGCGCGGCGAGGCGAGGAAGCGGATCACGGGAGCGAAAAATTGCGAGGGCTGTTCGATCCAGGGGAAGTGACCCGACCGATCGATGGACACGAGCCTTGAGTTCGCGATGCCCCTCTTGATCCGCTCGGATTCTGCAAGGGCGCAGGCAGGATCCTGGCGTCCTTCGACGATCAGGGTCGGGGCGCTGATCTTCGCGAGATCATCGAGTGGCGGCGCTTCGGAAGGAGGTGGCGATTCCTTGTAGGCCTTGTTCATCGACGCGCTCATCGGCTTCGTCATCGCCTTCAGCAGAGCCGGCAGATCCCTATGGGGATCGTAGAAGAAGACACCCGCATAGCTTTTGAAATCGCGCGTGAACTCCGCATCATTTCGCGGTGAGGATGCCCGCATCCGCGCCGCATAGGCCGCGAATTCCGGGTGCGTTCGACGCCGGGCGTCCTCGCTTTTCTCCACTGGGCCGGCCGGCTCGCCGTACCCGAGGAGCTGCGACCCGATCAGCACCAATCGCTTCACCCGGGCCGGATGCTCCTCGGCATAGAGGATGGCGATCGCGCCGCCATTGGAATGGCCGATCAGATCAAGCGTTTTGAGTCCGAGATACGCGCGCAGCCGCTCCAGGTCCTCGGCGAGATCGGCATTGGTGAGGCGATCGCCCTTGGAGACGGGTGTCGACAGCCCGGTGCCCCTGGGATCATAGGTGAGGACGGTGAAGTGCTCGGTCAGCGGCGCCAGGCCCTTTTCTAGATATTCGGTGCCGATGCCCCAGCCAGGTGCCTGGACGATCAGGAGCGGCCCCTTGCCCGCGATGGCATAGTGAAGCGTCAGCGTTCCCAGCCTCGCCACATGGTTGCCGGGCGCAAGTCGCGTGGTTCCGAGGCGCGGATGGCCGCTGGATCCCGGTTGTCCGATCAGGGCCAGGGTGGCGAACAGGAGTGCGCACACGCTCTTGTTTCTCATCGATGCTCCTCGTCGAAGGCGGTCGTGTCCCGCCGCGCTGTCTCGCCTCGGGCGAAACAGCAGGCCGGCATCCGTCAAGCGGAGGTGCCGCCGTCGATGCGCAGATTGGCTCCCGTGATATATCCCGCCTGCGAACGCGCGAGATAGGCGACCAAATCAGCCACCTCGTCCGGCTCACCCAATCGGCCGACCGCGGTGGACGAGGCAAACTCGCTCAACTTGTCGTCGCTCGCCTCCTTGAGCAGCCTGGTCAGCACGCGCCCGGGCTGAACATTGTTGATCGTGATCCCGCGCTCGCCAAGCTCGCGCGCCAACCCGCGCGTCAGGCTCGCCAGCGCTCCTTTGGACATGGTGTAGGCGGCGCGGCCCTTGTACGGCATAAAGTCACTTCCGATGCTGCCGATATTGATGATCCGTCCGCCGCGCTCCATGCGCGGCGCGGCCGCTTGGATCGCGGCAAAAGGCCCACGCACGTTGACCGCATACGCTTCGTCGAACCGCTCGATCGACACGTCTTCCATCAGCCCGGCGGCAAGAATACCGGCATTGTTCACCAATATGTCGAGCCGGCCGAACATATCGTATGTCTGTTCTGTCGCCGCCACGACTTCTGACACCTTGCCCATATCCGCCTTGATCGCCATGGCCCTTACGCCATGACCCTGAATCTTCTCCACGAGAGCAGCGGCCTCCGCCCCGGAGACGTGATAGGTCACGCTAACATGCGCTCCGGCGGCGGCCAGGCGAAGTGCGATTGCGCGACCAATGCCGCGGCCCGCTCCGGTCACCAGAGCCACCTTGCCCCTAAGTTCGTCACCCATGTTGATCGCTTTCCAGAACGGCACCTCGGCGAGGTGCGACAATGATGAGGTGCTTCGCGGCCGAACCGGCTTATGATCGAGAATGACTGCGGTATGCCGCCAAGTAATCGATGATCTCGTCGATCTCATGATCGGGTAGTCGTGCGGCGTCGAAGGCCGGCATTTGCTGCGCAGGCCAGTGTCGGAGCGACGCCGGATTTCGGATATAGCGGTGAAGCGCCGCCCGTTGAAAATACGCAGTCGGGTTCATGGGTCGGTTCAAATCCGGGCCGATCGTCCCCTCGCCCTGTCCATCGATTTTGTGGCAGCTCAAGCAATTGGCCACGAAAAGCGCCCGCCCGTCGCGCACGTTCGCGCTCGCCCCGGCGACACTGGCGGGATTGAGGACCGACCAGCGATCGTCCGGTGCCGTCGTCACCCGCAGCGCCACGATCTGGTAGGGCCAATATTCTGCGGGCACCCGCTGTGCGTGCGGTCCGATCCACACGATGTAGAATGGGCCGGCACTCACAGACTTGCCCGGCAAGGCCCGCCACTGTGAGCCCGGATCTTCGACCGCCAGATAGGCGATCGGCAAGGAGGGATCGCGGTTGCGTACCATGGAGAGCGGAAGATGGGCTACAAACCCATCAGCGGCCGCGGCCTCGAGCATTCCCGCACGGGCGCTCGCTCCATCGATCAGGTGAGCCAATGGAATGGCGTGGTAGGTGGCTCGATCGTGGTAGCTCACATCGTCCACCACCTCGATCCGCACCACATCTTTGCGGGCGAGCAGGGCGGCAGCGCCCTTGATCCAGAAGCGGCCGTCACCGGTTTCGACCCGGACGGATTGGGCAGGGTGCGCCGCGCGATGATCCATGGGTGGCTGGGACGGGGAGGCCCGATCGCACGATGCCAGAGCGCCGGCTGACAAGAGCAGGCCCAGACACGTCCAATTGGCCGCTCCCACCGAGGATGAGCGCGCCCGCTGAGAAGCGTGTTTAAAGAGACTTGGAACGCTACGCATATAATCGATACGGCTTGAGGCAGGGCTCGGTTACAGGTCAGGCTCCTGAACAGGCGACCCGTTCACGGCATGTCCGGGTCGCCGCGGCTTGCGGCGATCGTCGATCGCGGCCAATCGCGATCATTCTGGATGCCTCGCCAGAAAATTCATTATCAGGTAAGCGATCTCATCTACTTTCTCGTCCAGCGCAAAATGCCCGGCGTCGAGTATGTGGATCTCCGCGTCGGGAAGGTCGCGTCGATAGGCTTCCGCGCCCGCGGCGACAAAGGATGGATCGTTGCCGCCCCATGCAATCAGCGTCGGCGGTCGGTGTGCGCGCAACCAGACCTGCCAGCTTGGATAGGCATCGACGTTGGTTCGATAATCGTAGAGCAGCGCGGCCTGGATCGCCCGCTGCCCCGGCTTTGACAGGTGCGCAAACTCGTCGGTCCAGCTGTCCGGGTCGTACCGCTCGGGGTGGGCGGTTCCGGCAATGTGGCGCTGCTTGGTCGCGTCGAACGAAAGGAAGGCGTCGACCACCTCGGCGTGGTCGGAGGGAGCGTTCCAGAACGCGGCGATCTTGGCCCATTTCGCGCCGAGCCCCTCCCGATAGGCGTTGCCGTTCTGGACGATCAGCGTCTGAAGGCGCTCAGGATGCGCGAGCATGATGCGGTAGCCGACCGGCGCGCCGTAATCGTGCAGGTAGAGTGAGTACCGACCGATCCCGAGCCGCTCGAGCAGCGCATTGGTGGTCCGCGCGAGATGGTCGAACGTATAGGCATAGGCGCTGGGCGCGGGCGCGTCGCTCTGGCCGAAGCCGGGGAAGTCCGGTGCGATCAGGTGGTATCGTGTCGCAAGCAGCGGGATTAGCGTGTTGAACTCGCGCGACGAGGAGGGGAAGCCGTGGAGCAGGACCAAAGTGGGCGCATCTTTGGGCCCAGCTTCGCGGTAGAACATGCCCACGCCGTCGACGTCCACCTTGTGGAAGATCGAGGTGGCCGATGTCGACGGCAGCGGTGACGCGGCGGCAAGGGCCAGCGCCGCGGCGCCGGTGACAAGGGAGGGCATCCGACTAGCTCCTTATTCAGCCGTTCCGGGCTTCGGGCGCGCGACGGTCGGCGCGGTCTCGAACATTCGGGATGAGACATTCTTCATCGATCTATCTGCCAAGCAGCAAAGCTGGGGCGGAAGATGGCATGCCCGACCGGATCCGGAAGGCTGCTGCTAGGACTAACGCCTATTGCTCCCGAGAATAGGAACGCCTGCGGAAGGAGCAGGAGAATGCATCTGGCGATATGCAGATTTACAGCGCGCGCTCGAGACCGAGCAGCCGATCGAGCGACCAGTTGCCGCCACCCCAGGCGATCAGCGGCAGGAGCAGCCCCGCCCAGCTGAGATGGGTCGGCCAGGCATCGGGATAAACGAAGATCTCGATGACGCTGGTCATGCCGAGCAGCGCGAGCGCGGCGGGGCGCGTGAACAGGCCCAGCGTCAGCAGGATCGGAAACAGGTGTTCGGAATAGGTCGCTGCATGCGCCGCGACGACGGGATCCATGAAGGGCAGTGCATAATCGGTCCGGAACAGCTCGTAGGTCGCGTCGGTGATATGAAGCACGCCGTCCACCTTGGTGCGGCCGGACATGAAGAACACCGCCGCGATGCCGAGACGCGCGACGAGCAGGAGGAGGGACTGCGGGAGCAGGCGCGCGGCGAGCGCATCGAAACGATCGTAAGGTCGGACGGGCGAGGACATAGGCTTCCTGGTCGCTTTGGGTTGGGCGGGTCCGCCGCGCCTCCTCGAGGCACGGCGGCGCAGGCGCGATCACGCCTTCGGGGTGAGCGAGCCGAAGCCCTTGGGCGTCTTGATGGTGGTGCAGGTGCCCGCCTTGACCAGCTTCCAGGCGTTGCCCTGATAATTGGCGCTCGACGTGCCGGCGCAGCTCGTGCCGGCTCCGGCCTTGCAGTCATTGTGGCCGGCAAGGGCGACGCCGTAGCATTTTTCCATGGCCGGCTTCTGGTCGGCTGCATGGGCGGCACCGGCGGCAAGGCTGAGCGCGAGCGTGGCGGCGAAGGCCGCGTGGGTCTTGGTCATGGTCGTATGTCCTGAGTTGGTCGCCCCTGCTCTCGGCGCGGGCACCCCGCGGTGATCCGGGCGAGGGGCCTGGCTGGATCACGACGCTGTCTACGCGGCTCGGTGGCGCCCGGTTACAGATGGGGGTTCGCGCCAGCGTCGAACCGGGTGTAACCATCCCATGCCCGCCCGCGTAAGCGGATCAGGAGCGTGAATGCAGATCAGCGAAGTTCAACTGAAAAGCTGGATGACGGGCGGGTTGGACGGCGATGCCGCCGCCCATGCCGCCCTGCTGCGCGCCTTGGTTCCGCTGCTTCGCGCGTTTTATCGCCGTCGTCTGCGGGGTGCCGAGGACGATATCGAGGATCTGGTGCAGGAAACGCTCATCTCCGTTCATACCCGGCGCGAGAGCTACGACAGGGATCGACCGTTCACGGCCTGGCTTTATGCGATCGCGCGCTACCGGATGATCGACCATCTCCGTCGCCAGAAGGTCAGCGTGCCTATCGAGGATGTCGAGGCGATCCTCGTCACCGAGGGTTTCGCCGAGGCGCTCGGCGCGCGCCTCGATGTCGACAGCCTCCTGTCCACGCTTCCCGCGAAACAGGCCAAGGCGATCAGGGCCACCCATATCGATGGCTTGAGCGTTGCTGAGACGGCGGCGCGCGATCAGATCGGCGGCTCTGACGTGAAGGTGTCGGTCCACCGTGGCCTGAAGGCGCTGGCCTCGCGCATCATCGGGGACCGACTATGAATACGGATCAGCTGATCCAGTCGCTCAGTGCCGATGTCCGGCCCGTCTCGCGCCGTGCGGTCGGGCGTCGGATCGGCGTCGGCCTCGCCGGCGGTGCCATCGTCACCCTATTCCTGGTGGTGACGGTGCTGGGGATCCGCCCCGACCTGCACCGCGCGATGCACGGATTCTCCTTTTGGATGAAGTGGATCTACACGGGCTCCTTGGGGATCGGCGCGGTCGTCGCGGTGCGTCGCCTCGGCCGCCCGACCGGCGCGCCGCTCAGCAGTCTCTGGTTCCTCCTCGTGCCGGTCCTGCTGTTGGCGGGCATCGGTATCGGCGAGCTGGCAAGCACGCCGTCCGAGCGCTGGCTGGCGATGTGGCTGGGAGTGAGCTGGAAGGTCTGCCCCTGGCTCGTGCTCGTCCTGGCGGCGCCGATCTTCATCGGATTGCTCTGGTCATTCAGACGGCTGGCCCCGACGCGGCTGCGCGCGGCGGGCGCCGCCGCCGGGCTTGCCGCCGGCGCTTGGGCCGCCACGATTTACTGCATCCACTGCCCGGAAGTGTCCGCGCTGTTCGTGCTCACCTGGTATAGCCTGGGGATCGTTCTAGCGGCTCTCGCCGGCGCCTTGGTCGGGCCGAGACTGCTGCGCTGGTGATGTAACCGGCATCGTTCGTGCGCCGTAGGAAAGGGGCCATCTGGGCACAGCCTTTCACGGAGTACGTCATGACCTCTTCCAAGTCCGTCAGCTTCGCCGCCGCCGCCGCGCTCATCGCCCTTTCGGGCGCCGCCATCTCCAGCCCGGCGGTGGCCGGCTCGGCCAAGCAGGTGCACTGCTACGGCGTCAACAGCTGCAAGGGCACCTCGGACTGCAAGTCCGGCAATCATGACTGCAAGGGCCAGAATGACTGCAAGGGCCAGGGCTTCAAGGCGGAAACCGCCAAGCAGTGCAAGGCCGATGGCGGCAGCCTCACCGAGAAGTGATCGGCCGGGGCCGGCCGCTGCGGTGGTCGGCCACCTTTCCAGGAGCGCAAACCATGTTCGCGACGCACCAGTTCGGCCTCGGGCTTCGCAAGCCGCATTATGGCGACTTTCTTGATCGTCCCGAGCCTGTTCCCGTCGATTTCGTCGAGGTGATCTCCGAGAATTTCATGGTCGAGGGCGGCCGTCCGCTGGACGTGCTCCGGCGCGTTCGCGAGCGCCATCCCGTCGCGCTGCATGGCGTCTCCATGTCGATCGGATCAGCCGACGGGCTCGATCCCGACTATCTGCGCCGGTTGCGCGCGCTCGCGGATGCGATCGATCCGATGTTCGTCTCGGACCATCTCAGCTGGTCGCGCATCGAAGGCTTCAACAGCCACGACCTGCTGCCGCTACCCTACACGCCCGAAGCGCTCGACACCGTCTGCGCGAACATCGCGCGCGCCCAGGACGCGCTCGGCCGGACGATGCTGGTCGAGAATCCGTCGAGCTATATCGCCTTCCCCGGTGAGATGACCGAATGGGCGTTTCTCGACGCGATATGCGCGCGCACTGGCTGCGGGCTGCTGCTCGACGTGAACAACATCTATGTCAGCGCGGTCAATCACGGCTTCGATGCGCTCGCCTATCTCGAAGGCATTCCCGCCGAGCGGGTGCGCCAGATCCATCTGGCGGGACACAGCCAGGGCAGGGCGCTGTTGATCGACACGCATGACAAGCCGGTGCCGCCCTCGGTCTGGCAGCTCTACGAGGCCGCGATCGGCCGCCTAGGCCCCGTCGCGACGATGATCGAGCGCGATGATGACATTCCTCCGCTCGACGACCTGCTGGTCGAGCTGGACTGCGCCCGCACCATCGCCAGCCCCAAAGCGCACAAGGAGGCGGCATGAGCTTGCGCGCCCTTCAACGGGACTTCCGGACCTGGCTGACCACCGAGGGCGCCGACGCGGCCCACCGGCTCGCCGGTGCCCGGGCGGCGGGCCCGGCGGTCTACCTCAACAATTATCGCGGACAGCTGATGGCGAGTCTCTCGGAGAGTTTCGCCGCGACGCGGGCCTGGTTGGGAGACGCCGCGTTCGAGGCGGCAGCGGCGCACCATATCGAGCGGCGTCCGCCGCACAGCTGGACGCTCGACGCCTATGCCGTCGGCTTTCCCGAAACGCTCGCGACGCTCTATCCCGGTGACGCCGAGATACACGAGCTTGCATGCCTCGAGATGACACTGGGCGTGGTCTTTGTCGGCCCGGACGCCGACCCGATCGATCCTGCCATCCTGCCGGATGTCGATTGGGATCGGGCGTCGATCCTGTTCCTTCCGACGCTCCGCATCGTGCCTGCCACGACCAATGCCGCCGCGATCTGGTCGGCGATCGCCGCCGGCCACGTGCCACCGCCCGCGGAGTCGCTGCCGGAGCCGGCCGCACTCGCCATCTGGCGGCAAGGGTTTACGCCCAGCTTCCGCACGATCGAACGGGGCGAGGCCGAGGCGATCCGCGCGCTTCAGCAAGGGGCGTCGTTCGGCACTCTCTGCGCAGAGGCGATCGCCCGCTGGGGCGAGGAACAGGGGCCGATGCAGGCCGGCGCCTGGCTTGGGGAGTGGATCCGGGACGGGATCATCGCGCGCATCGAGGCGCGCTGAGACAGTCAGGTATCAGGGACGCGCGCGGACAAGTGAGCGACAGGATCGTCGAAGCGGCCGCCGCGAAGCCGAGAAAGGGATCGATCGCGTTCATGGTCTGTCCGCAGGAAAGCCGCCTCAGGCGGCCCGGAAGCGCATCGCCACGCCGTTCATGCAGTAGCGGAGCCCCGTCGGTTGCGGCCCGTCCTCGAAGACATGGCCGAGATGGCCGCCACAGCGCGCGCAATGGACTTCCGTGCGGACTTCAAGCAGCGATCGGTCGACCCGCTCGCCGATCGCGCCGGGCAGGTGATCGGAGAAGCTGGGCCAGCCCGTGCCGCTGTCGAACTTGGTGGCCGACGCGAACAGCGGCAGCGCGCAGCCGGCACAGACGAAGGTGCCGTGCCGGTGCTCGCTGTTGAGCGGGCTGGTGAACGGATATTCCGTCGAGGCCTGGCGCAGCACGGCATAGGCCTGAGGAGGCAGGCGCTTGCGCCATTCGGCATCGGTGAGGCGATAGGGGGCCGGTGCGGCGCTCGCGGGCGCCGGCGACAGGCCGAGGCGCCATAGCGCCGCGCCCGCGGCGGTGGCGGTGCAGAGGCTGAAGAACCGGCGGCGGCTTGGGATTTGGGCTGTGCTGGTCATGCCTCTCCTACGCTCGATCGGATCAGCCGGTTACGCGGCGGCGCGCGTAACCCGAGGGCCAGCTGCGGCGTAAAAGGGAAGAGTCACCCGCTGGAGGTTGTGATGCACCGCGCGTTGATACCGTTCGCCCTTTCCTCTGCGGCAGCCGCGGTCCTTGCCGTTACAGGTCCGGGCTATGCGCAGGAACTTGCCGTGCAGGCGCCGCGCGCCAAGATCGTGGAACCCGCGCGAGGCGCGCGCGAGACCGCGATCTTCGCCGGCGGCTGTTTCTGGGGCGTTCAAGGCGTTTTCAGCCACGTCAAAGGCGTGATCAGCACGACGTCCGGATATACGGGCGGACGCGCCGCGACCGCGCACTATGAAGACGTCTCGACCGGCACCACAGGCCACGCCGAATCGGTGAAGGTCGTGTTCGATCCGCGCCAGGTGAACTATGCGGATCTGTTGCGGATCTACTTCTCGGTCGTCGCCGATCCCACGCTCGTCAACCGCCAGGGGCCCGATCACGGCACCCAGTACCGGACGGCGCTGTTTCCGACGTCGCCGTCTCAGGCGCAGGTGGCCCGCGCCTATATCGACCAGCTCACCGATGCCCATGTCTATGGCCGCCCGATCGCGACCCGCCTCGAGACGCAGCGCGGCTTCTACCCCGCGGAAACGTACCATCAGGACTTCATGGCGCGTAATCCGACCTACCCGTATATCGTGATCAACGATCGCCCCAAGGTCGACGCGCTCAAGCACCTGTTCCCGCAGGCCTGGAAGGCTTGACCCGCGCTTCTCCCTGAGAGGACTCCCCCATGACCACGCACCTCCGCCGGTCCGTGCCGGCTTTCCTCCTGGGCGCGACAGCGATGGCGACCGCCTCCTTGCACGGAACCGCAAGTCTCGCGGCGCCCGCGAAGCCACCCGTCGTCGTCGAGCTGTTTCAAAGCCAAGGCTGTTCGGACTGCCCGCCCGCGCAAGAGAATCTCAACCGCCTCGCGGACCGGCCAGACGTGCTCGCGCTCTCCTTCGGGGTGAGCTATTGGGATTATCTCGGCTGGAAGGACAGCTTCGCCTCGCCGCAATTCACTCAGCGCCAGCGGGACTATTCGGCGGCGAACAACGGGGCCGGCGTCGCCACGCCGCAATATTGGATCAACGGCCGCCAGACGGTGCTCGGGGCGAATCCGGCGCGTGTTGCCCAGCTCATCGCGCAAGGCGGTCCGCGCGGACCGTCGATCCTTCTTGCCGATGATCGCGTCCAGATCGGGCAGGGCGCGGCGCCCAAGGGCGGCGCCGACATTCTGCTCGTCCGCTACGACCCGAGAACCATTGCAGTGCCGATCCGCGCCGGGGAGAATGGCGGGAGGACGGTGGCGCATCGCGACATCGTGCGCGAACTCGTGCGAATCGGCCGGTGGAACGGCGGCCCGCAGGCGGTGCGCCTGCCGGCATCGCGCGTGCCGGGGCTCAGGACGGCGATCCTTGTGCAGGCGGGAAAGGGAGGCCCGATCATCGCGGCCGCAAAGGGCTGATCGGCCGCTTCGGGAACGATCATGCCCGATCAGCTCAATCCTGGATCGACCCAGGGTGAGCGGCGATCGCGACCTTGGAGGCCATTCGAAGCCGAGCAGCTGCAAGCGCGCCCAATCGAGCTTTTGCGACCCCGACCATCAACCCGCCACCGTCAGCCGCCTTAGCTGCTCGCTCGTGACGCGCGTGCGCGGGGCGAAGGCCCCGCCTTGCATATAGGCGGAGAGGCTGGCGATCATCTGTTGGCTCACCGGATCGGCACAATCCTCCGCGCGCGTCGAGAAGCCGCAGACGATCGCGCGGCCGCGGCCGAGCTGCGCTTCGATCATCAGCGCAAGCGGCCGCGCCGTCACCCAATCGTCGATGATGCGGACGATGGGCGACAGACCGGGCGGCAGCAGATCGAGCCGCAGCGCACCGGCGCGGTGGATTAAATACCACCATTGCCAATTGCTGTGCGCCTCGGTGGGGAAATGCGCCAGCGCCGGATGCTCCGGATCGCAGAGCAGGCCCAAGGTCGTCGGCGGTTGGCGGCCGGTCCAGGCGGTGTTCCAGAAAAGGCTGGAAAAGCCGAGCTTCACCGGAGTCTCGGCGTAGTTGGCGATGGTCTTGGGATGCAGGCCGATCAGCGCGTCGCCGCCTTCCTCCAGATGGCGGAGCGTTTCGGCATCGAACCCGCTGGCGTGGCGCAGACGATCCACGGCCCGCAGAGACGGCGTGGGACGAGCCGGATAGATCCAGATATCCCAGTCATTCGCCGCGATCTGCCGCGCGCCCTGGCGCACCGTCACCTCCAGCCGCGCGGCGGTCGCGCGGGGGGCGGAGAGCGGACATTTCACCGCCAGATCGAGCGGCGCATTGCCGATGGGAATGCGCCTCCCCGGGAACCGCCCCTCGGCGAGCATCGCCCCTTCCTCCGTGCGGATCGTCCAGCCGATCTCGGCCTCGTCCAGCGCCGTCGCGCCGAAATGGGCGATGTCGATCGTGAAGGCGAAGTCGGCGCCGGCGCGGGCGATGCGGCTGGCCATGCGCACCAGGGGCACGGTCGGCGCGCAGAAGCGGCGGAACGCGGCCGCCGTCACATAGGCCTTCTCGTCCCAAAAGGGATCGGCGATGCCCACCAGGGCCGTACCCTGCCCGGGGAAATCCTGAACGCCGAGCAGCTGGAAGCCGCCCATGCCGGGCGTGCGCAGCGCGCTCTCGATATCCTCCTTATAGCATTGGACCTGCAGCTTGCCCGAGCTGCGGACAAAGGCGGATGCGAGCGGCAGCAGCCCGTTCGCGCGGAGCCGATCCTCGAAAATGTCGAAATTCTTCGGCTTGAGATAGCCGGAATATTTGGGCCGCTCGTCGAGATTGGGGTAGACGCACCATTCGCCGATTTCATGGCTCACCACCGGCGCCGCATAGCGGGCGATGAAGTCCCGATAATCGGTTTGCGTTTCCGGCGGCTTGCCATTGATGCGCGAATGGAGGCCCGCGCCCCAATCCTGGATGCGCGGCGTGGGCGTGACATGATATTGGCTCTCGGGCAGCAGCGGCCAACCCGTGCCCGCCGTCCAGAAGCGCCGCGGATCGCGCGCGCGGAAATGGCGCACATAGCCGGCGAGAAAGGCATCGCGTCGCGCCTCGGCGGGCTTGCCGCCGCTGCCTTCGCCCGGCTCGTTGCCATGGCTCATCAGCAGAAAGGACGGGTGGTTGCCGTGCTCGGCCAGCACGCGCTCGGTCTCGTCATAGACCCAGCGATCGACGGGCTGGCCCTGGCCGATCGCGACCGACTGGTTGGCCCAGACGGTCTCGATCTGGAGATAGATGCCCGCCGCGTCGGCCGCCTCGAAGGCCGCGGCGGGCGGGCAATAGCTGTGGAACCGAAGATGGTTGAGCCCATAGTCGCGGACTCGCTGCATAAGCCGGTCCCATTCCGGCCTTGTGGTGGGCGGATGGCCCGTCAGCGGCCAGATCGCGCATTCGAGCGTGCCGCGCAGCATGAGAGGGCGGCCGTTGAGCGTGAAGCCCTCGGGCCCGCCGCGCAGATCGCGCCAGCCATAAAGCCCCTCCCAGCGCGTGCCGTCGCCGAGGCTGAGCGTGGCGCGGTGGAGCACGGGCGTGAATTCGCTCCAGGGCCGCAGCGCCTCGGCCTCTCCCGCGTCGAACGCCAGACGCGCGTCGAAGGCGGCGCCGTCCTCCGCCCAGTCCAGTGCGGCCTGGCTGGTGCGGCCGCCCGCCTCGAGCTGCACCATCTGCGCCCGCCGGCCCTTGCCGATCGCGGCAACCCGTCCGCGCACCACCAGCGTTCGGTTGGGCAGATCGGGATGTAGCTCAACGCCCTCGAACCAGTGCGGCCCGTCGGCGCGCAGCTCGATGCGGCCGGTGATGCCGTTCCAATTGCCCTGGGTATGGTCGGTCACGCCATGCCCGTTATGGCCGATCTCGACGATCATGCGATTGTCGACACGGATCGTCAGCCGGTGCCGCCCCGGCGCCAGCGCGCCAAGCCGGTAGCGGTGCGGCACGTGCAGCGCCTGGTTCGCGCCGAAGGACCGGCCGTCGATCCAGACCCGGGTCTCCCAATGCGCGCGCTCAAGGAAAAGCTCGATCGACTTGCCGTCCCAGTCGGCGGGAATGTCGATCTCGCGCTGATACCAGGCGGCCCCGCGATACCAATGCGAAGGCTGGAGGAAGTAGGGGAATTTGAACGCGGCGGGATCGCGGTAGCGGGCATAGTCGGGTGAGGTGAAGAAGGATTTGTCGTTGAGATCGCCCGTCCAGGGCGTGTCGACGCTTGGCCTGTTGCCGATCCCGGCCTGTTCCAGCGAGCCGGGCAGTTCTACCATATCCTGCAAGACGCGCGCGAACCAGCCATCGCCGGTGCCACGATCGCCGGGATCCAGCGCCACGCGCCAGTGCTGATCGAGCGTCCGGCTGTCCGCCCCGCCGGCGGAGTGCGCCGCGACAAGGGGCACGGCCAGCAACGGCCCTGCCGCCAGGGTTTTTACGAAAGCGCGCCTGCTGGTCGATATCGGCTGCGACCGTGGTTCGATCGGCGTCATGCCCCACCCCCTCCCGAAAACGAGCGTTCACAAAGCAAAGCATAAACTTACCGCGAGCACGTCCAGTGGTACTGACCGATCTGTGCTCTACTCAGTACCAATCAGACCGGACGCCCGTCTTTCGTCAAGATAGTGGTTGAGCGGAGGCCCGGCGCTGAGGGTTGCCCGCAAGCAGCCTGTCCCTCCGGCCAGGGGCGGCGAGGCGGCGTCCGTAAAGGGGTGTGATCACTTGGACTCTTGTAATGGATCGGCACGATGCGGAGCATCACCGGGCCGCGGACGCGGCGTGGGAAATGCTTCTTCGCGCAGGCGTATCGATGATCCAGACCGATGCCCCCGAAGCCTTGCTGCACTATCGATCGCGCGGACGCCTGGCGTCGCGCATCGCAGGCGGCCGCAACGCCGCTACCGCCCCGTAAAGCCGAGCGCCAGCCGGTCCGCGATCGCGACCGCCGCGGGGCCGAGCGCCGCGTCCGAAAGCTCGCCGGCCGACCAGAAGGACAAGGCGCCGCGAAAGGCGAACGCGAGCAGCCGGGGCAAGTCGCTTTCTTCAGGCCGGCGCGGGGCTTCGGCGCCATCGTTTGCCAAGGCCAAGGCCCAATAGGCGGCGGACCGCGCCAGGGCCGTGGCTGGAGCCGGCCCGGCAGCCCCGATCGATCCCATCACCGCTCGGTTGACGTCGGGCTCCTCCAGCATGACCGCCACCGCCGTTTCGACCGCCAGCCGCAGGCGGCGGCGCGCGTCCGCCGGGCGCGGCGCGGCGGCCAGGCGCGCCGACATGGTCTCGATCCGTCGGGCGGAGAGAGCGTGCATGATCCCGGCCTTGCTGCCGAACTGATTGAAGGGGGTCGCGAAGCTTACGCCCGCCTCGGCGGCGAGATCGCGCATCGAGAATTCGGCCTTGCCGCTGCGCAGCAGCCGTTCCGCCGCATCGAGCACCCGCTGACGAACGGGCTCGCCCCGTTCGCCGGACGCGCCACCGGGCTTGCCGGACGTCATGCGCCTCCTATATCATGATATAGTTGTATTCTCATGGCGGAGTTATCGCATGACCGGCACCTCGCGCAAAACCTTCCTCATCACCGGCGTCAGCTCGGGCCTCGGGCGCGCCTTCGCGCAGGGCGCGTTGGAGGCCGGGCACCGCGTCATCGGCACCGTGCGGCGGCCCGACGATGCGCAGGCCTTGGCCGCTTTGGCGCCCGACCGCGCGCACGTGCTCCAGCTCGACGTGACGGACTATCCGGCGATCCCGGCGGCCGTGGCGGACGCGGAGAGCCGCGCGGGTCCGATCGACGTGCTCGTGAACAATGCCGGCTATGGTCATGAAGGCGTGCTGGAAGAATCCTCGATGGACGATCTTCAGCGCCAATTCGCCGCCAATGTCTTCGGCCCGGTGGCGATGATGAAGGCGGTGTTGCCCGGCATGCGCGCGCGGCGGCGCGGCCACATCGTCAACGTCACCTCGATGGGCGGCTTCATCACCATGCCCGGGATCAGCTTCTATTGCGGGAGCAAGTTCGCGCTGGAGGGGATTTCCGAGGCGCTCGGCAAGGAGGTACGCGGCTTCGGGATCCGCGTCACCGCGCTCGCGCCCGGCCAGTTCCGAACCGATTGGGCGGGGCGCTCGATGGATCGCACCCCCCGCAGCATCGCCGATTATGACGCGGTAATGGACCCGCTGCGCGCGGCCCGGCAGGCCAAGAGCGGCAACCAGCCCGGCGATCCGTCCAAGGCCGCGCGCGCGCTCCTCGCCCTTGTCGAAGCCGAAAACCCGCCGACCCGGCTTTTCCTCGGCGCCGATGCGCTGGCCCTGGTCGATCAGAAGCTCGACGCGATCAGGGCGGAGCGCGATGCCTGGGATGCGCTTTCAAGGTCCACCAACTTCGAGCGCTGATCCCCCGCCGGCAGGATCGCCTCAGCGCCCTTGCCCGCCTCCTCATCCAGACGCCCTTCACGCCGGCTTCCGCGGGTATCCCGCAGACGGCGCCACACCGGCGGCCAGCGCGAGCTGCAGGAGCTCGGTGAGGCTGCCCGCGTCGAGGCGGTGCAACAGTTGCGCGCGATGCAGTTCGACCGTGCGCGGGCTGATGCCGAGCCTTTGCGCGATCGTCTTGTTCGTTCCTCCGTCGACCAGCCCGCGCAGCACCTCGCTTTCTCGCGGCGTCAGCCGCGCGATCCGCGCCGCCGCGCCATCATCGGGGGCGGCGGCGCGCGCCGCGCCCTGGCAGGCGGCGATCGCCTCGGCCAAGGCGGTCTCGAGCGCGGCTTCGTCTCCGACAAGGATGTAATCGACCGTGCCCGCCTTCATCGCGGCGACGGCACAGCCGATATCGGCGTGCGCGATGTCGAGCGCGATCGTCGGCAGGGTGATCGCGCGCGCGCGCAATTCGCGGGGCACCGAAAGCGCCTCCTCGCGCTTGCGGCGCAGATCCAGCAGCACGCATCCGGGGGCAAGCGCGGGCGCCAGGTCCAGAAAGGCGGCCGCGCTGGCGAAGCTCTGCGCGCGATAGCCAAGCCCGCGCACCCAGCCGGCCAGCGCGCGCGCTTCGGCCGGCTTGCCGTTGACGACATAGACATGGCGCACCTCATCGCGGGTCAGATCCTCGGTGATTCCGCCGATCTGGGTCACCGCGCCCGCGCCGTCGATGATGGGAAAGCTGGTATCGCGCAGCCGGCGCACCGCCCCGTCGCGCGGCCGGAGCAGGCGATATTCGAACTGCACGACCTCGCCCGCCGCCACCCTGGCGAGCGCATGATCGACCTGCTGGCGATCCTCGGGGTGCACGTCCTGCATCCAGGTGGCGAGATCCGTCGGTCCCGCCTCGCACGGCACGCCCCAGATCCGGGAATAGGCGGCGCTGCGATAGGTGATGATCCCGGCGGCGGGATCGCCGATCCAGATCAGGTTGGTGCTGTTGTCGGCGAAACCGCGGAACCGCGCTTCGCTCGCGCGGATCGCCGCTTCGGCGGCGCGCTGCTGCGTCATATCCACCGCCGCGCCGATGAAGCCGACCGCCTTGCCGCCGGCGAAGCTTGTCCGCCCCGAGGTGGCGATATGGCGTATCACGCCATCGTCGCGCCCGATCACGCGATATTCGATCGAATAGCTGCCATCGCCGGCGGGGTCGACGCAGCGCGCGATCGCGTCCTGCACGCGCGCGCGATCCTCGGGATGGATGCCTGCCTCGAACATCGCGCTGTCGACCGGCGTTCCGGGCGGGAGGCCCCACATGGCGCGGAGACGATCGTCCCATTCGAGCGCGCCGCTCGCCGGGTCCCAGGCATAGATGCCGATGCCGACCAGCTCGGTCGCGGCGCGCAGACGTGCCTCGCTGGTCCGCAGCGACTCCTCGAAGGCGCGGCGCTCGCTGGTATCCCGCGAGACCCCGACCACCAGCTCGACCTCGCCCGCGCGGTTGCGCACCGGCCCCCAGAGATAGGCGAAATAGGCGGCCTGGCCGGTCGGGCTGCGGAAGAAGACTTCGTTCTGGACGGTCACGCCTTCGGCGAGAATCTGATCGATATGCCCGTTGAGCACTGTCGCCAGATCCTGCGGATAATCGAGTTCCGCGAAGGTCTTTCCCAGCATCGTCTCGGCCGTGAGGCCGAACAGCGCCAGCATCGCCGGATTGGCATAGGCGAACCGCCGCTCGCGATCGAACGCATAGACATAGTCGGGGATGGCGGAGAGATTGGCCTCGAGGAAGCGGGCATGGTGCGCAAGCGCCTCTTCCGCCGCGAACGCCGGCTCCCGATCCTTCAGTGCGAGCGCCGGTGGTGGTTTATCGCGCTCCACGCCGGCCTCTCCTCAGCCTTTGCCGACACGGCCGGCAACTGCCGGTCGGCGAGGGGTGTTCCCTAGGCATCGCCCGTATGTGCCTGTGATGAGGCGAACCCTAGCTCGGTCCCACGCAATCGAGGAGACCAGCATGAAAGCCCTGGTTTGGCACGGCAAGGAGGATATCCGGTATGACACGGTGTCCGACCCTGCGATCGAACATCCGCGCGACGCCATAATAAAGGTTACGAGCTGCGCGATTTGCGGCTCGGATCTGCATCTCTTCCACAATCTCGTGCCCGCGATGCTGCCCGGCGACATCATGGGCCATGAGTCGATGGGCGAGGTGGTTGAGGTCGGCAGCGGCGCGAAATCCGCGTTGAAGAAGGGCGACCGCGTCGTCATCCCCTTCACCATCCAGTGCGGCGAATGCGACCAGTGCCGCCGCGGCAACTTCTCGGTATGCGAGCGGACGAACCGCAAGAAAGATCTGGGCGACAAGGCGTTCGGCCATGCGACCGCGGGGCTGTTCGGCTATACCCATCTGACCGGAGGCTATCCGGGCGGCCAGGCCGAATATCTGCGCGTGCCCTTCGCCGACACCACGCACATCAAGGTGCCCGACGGCATCGACGACGAGAAGCTGCTCTTCCTCTCGGACATCCTGCCGACCGGCTGGCAGGCGGCGGTGCAGGCCGACATCCAGCCGGGCGACACGGTCGCGATATGGGGCTGCGGGCCGGTGGGGCAGATGGCGATCCGCTCGGCGATCCTGCTCGGCGCCGAACAGGTGGTGGCGATCGATCACCTGCCCGAGCGCCTGTCGATGGCGGCCGCCGCCGGGGCGATCACCCTCAATTTCGAGGAGGAGAGCGTCGTCGAGCGGCTGAACGCTCTCACCGACGGCAAGGGGCCGCACAAATGCATCGACGCGGTCGGCACCGAAAGCCATGTCAATTTCGGCCAGCCCGATACGCTGCTCGATCGCGCCAAGCAGATGCTGATGGCCGAGAATGACCGGCCGCACGTGCTGCGCGAGATGATCTATGTCTGCCGCCCCGGCGGCGTCATCTCGATCATCGGCGTCTATCTGGGCCTGGTCGACAAGATCCCAATGGGCCAGGCGATGAACAAGGGGCTCACCTTCCGCATGGCGCAGGCGCATGTGCCGCGCTGGACGGGCGACCTGCTGCGGCGGATCGAGGATGGGCAGATCGATCCCTCCTTCGTGATCACCCACAAGGTCGATCTCTCCCGCGGTCCCGAGATGTACGCCACCTTCCGCGACAAAGCGGACGGCTGTGTCAAAGTCATGCTCCAGCCCTGAAGGAGGCATTCATGTCCCTCACCAATCTCACCGGGATCGCGCGTTCGGAAGGCGACCCCAAGATCGAGCACAAGGGCCCCAGTTCGCTGACTGGGGCCGATCGGCTCGCGCGCGCGCTCGGCTGGGTCTCGATCGGGCTCGGGGTCGCCGAACTGGTGGCACCCGGCCGCATCGCCCGCGCCCTCGGCCTGGAGGACAAGCAGGGCCTGATCCGTGCCTATGGCGCGCGCGAGCTGGCCAGCGCCATCCCGACGCTCTCGATCGACAAGCCCGTCGGACTGGCGGCGCGGATCGGCGGCGACGCGCTCGATCTCGGTACGCTGGCGACGGCGCTGCACAAGGACAATCCCAAGCGCCGCAACGCGGCGATCGCCACCGCGCTGGTGGCCGGCATCACCCTGCTTGATCTCGTCGCGCTGGCGGGCGTGCAGGCGGCCCATAAGCGCGGCGCGCGCAGCGATCGCGACTATTCCGATCGTTCGGGGCTGCCGCGCGGGGCGGCCGCCTCGCGGGGCCTCGCCCGCAAGGATTTCGACATCCCGGCGGACTATCGCGCCGAGGGGACGGTGGCCGATGCGCTGCCGGCGCTTTCCGCATGACCGCGGCGACCGCTGAGAAAGGGCTCGATGCCGCGGCGCACGCCGCCGTGACGATCGGCCGGCCCGCCGAGGCGCTGCGGACGCTCTGGCTCGATCCGGAGACGCAGGCGCAGATCTGGACGCATTTCGCCACGGTTGTCCCGCTCGACGGCCGGACCGCCGACTGGCGCACCCATGGCCCGGCGGGCGGCGACTATCGGTGGCGCACCGAAATCGCGGACAGCGGCCCGGACACGATCCGCTGGTCCTCGCTGGACGGCGCCGATGTGCCGAACACCGGTGACCTGTCCTTCCGTCCCGCGCCCGGCGATCGCGGCACCGAGCTGCATCTGAACGTGCGGTTCGACCCGCCGGGCGGCCTGCTCGGCGATGCGGTGAGCAAGCTGTTCCACATCGTCCCGACCGAGATCGTGGCGCACGCGCTCTACAAGTTCCGCGCGCTGGCGCTCACCGGCGAGATCCCCACCACCGAACCTCAGCCCGCCGCCCGCAAGGGCGGGGCCGATCGCTAGGAGCCACGCCGATGCGCGCACTCTGCTGGAACGGCGTCAACGACCTTCGCGTCGAAACGGTGGCCGACCCCGAAATCCTCAACCCGAGCGACGTCATCCTCAAGGTCCGCCTCTCCACCACCTGCGGTTCGGACCTGCACCTGATCGACGGCCTTATTCCCACCATGCGCGAAGGAGACGTGCTGGGCCATGAATTCATGGGCGAGATCGTCGAGGTCGGGCGCGGGGTGACCAAGGTGAAGCGGGGCGATCGCGTCGTCGTGCCGTCCTTCATCGCCTGCGGGCAATGCTGGTATTGCCAGCACGATCTCTATTCGCTGTGCGACACCAGCCACCCCAAGCCCGAACTGCAGGAGCCGCTGCTCGGCTACCCGACCGCCGGCATCTACGCCTATGCGCATGCCTTTGGCGGCTATGCCGGCAGCCACGCCGAATATGTCCGCGTGCCCTTCGCCGATACCGACTGTTTCCTCGTGCCCGATGGCCTGGCCGATGAGGACGCGCTGTTCATCTCCGATGCCGCGCCGACCGGGTTCATGGGCGCGGACTTCTGCAATATCCAGCGCGGCGACGTGATCGCGGTGTGGGGTTGCGGCGGGGTCGGCCTGATGGCGCAGCAGAGCGCGATGATCCTCGGCGCCGAGCGCGTGATCGCGATTGATCGCTATCCCGAACGGCTCGCCCAGGCGGCGGCGTTCGGCGCCACGCCGCTCGACTTCACCCAGGTGGACGTGCTCGACGCGCTGAAGGAACTCACGGGCGGCCGCGGCCCCGATGCGTGCATCGACGCGGTGGGCATGGAGGCGAGCGGCACCGGGCTGCAGCATGCCTATGACCGGGTGAAGCAGGCGCTCTATCTGGAAACCGATCGCGGCACTGCGCTCCGCCAGGCGATGCTCGCGGTGCGCAAGGGCGGCACGCTCTCGATCCTCGGCGTCTATGGGCTGATGGACAAATTCCCGCTCGGGGTGCTGATGAACAAGGGCGTCACCGTGCGCACGGCGCAGCAGCACGGCCAGGCCTATGTGCCGCGCCTGCTCGAACATGCGCTGCGCGGCGAACTTACCCCCGCCGCGCTCGCCACCCATCGCTTCCCGCTCGAGGAGAGCGCCAAGGGCTATCACATGTTCAAGCACAAGGAGGATGGCTGCCTCCGTGCCGTCTTCATGCCTTGAGCGGTCGGCGGGAGCGCGTGAACGATAATGATCGAGCAGATCCTCGGAGCGGCGCTGACCCTGCTGTTCCTCGCCGACATCTTTCTGACCATACTCTATGCCCGGGCGGGCACCGGACTGCTCGCCCCCCGCTGGGATCGCGCGGTCTGGGCGGCGCTTCGTGCGCTGGCGAAGCGCGCGGGGAGGCACCGGGGCACTTTATTGTCCTTTGCCGGACCGCTGATCGTCGTGTCGCTCATCGGCTTCTGGTCGCTGGGGCTGACGCTCGGCGCGGCGCTGGTCGTCCAGCCGGAACTCGGCACCGCGATCCGCCCGTCCAGCGGCACTGCGTCGACCGACTTCGTCACGGCGCTGCTGGTGGCGGGCAACAGCCTGTCGATCGTCGGCGGCGGCGACTATGCCCCGCACAGCATGGGGACGCGCCTGTTGTTCCTGATGAACTCGCTGATCGGCGCGTCGGTGCTGTCGCTGGTGCTGAGCTATCTCGTTCAGGTCTATTCGGGACTGCGCGAGCGCAACGCGCTGGCGCTGACGATCGACCTGATGACCGACGGCACCGGCGACGCGGCGGTGATGCTGGCCCGGCTGATGCCCGGCGGCACGATGGACGATGCGACGAGCGAACTGGCCAATCTCGCCCGCGCGCTCGCGGCGACCAAGGAAGCGCACCATTTCTATCCGCTGCTGTTCTATTTCCGCTTCGAGGCGCCGCGCTATGCGGTGTCGCGCTTCAGCTTCGTGCTGCTCGACCTGGTCACGCTGATCGACACCGCGCTCGATCGCCACCGCTATGCCAGCCTGCGGGCCTCGGCCGCGCTGCGCTCGGTGGCGCAGGGCGCGAAGCTGCTGCTCGAGACGCTGGACGCCAATTTCCCGACGATAAGGGCTGCGCCCGAGGACGCCGCCGACAATTGGCGGCTGCGGCAGAGCTTCGTCGCCGCGACGCGGACGCTCGGGAGTGCCGGTATCCTCGTCGATGCCGACGCGGTCGATGCCTATTGTGCCGAGCGGCGCCGCTGGGAGCCCCGCATCCGGCGGGTGGCGCCGACGCTCGGCTATGACATGGGCGAGGTCGATCGGCGATCCGCCGAGGCGCCGGTCGCGTGATGCATGGTCTGCCCGCCGGCTGAAAGCACGCCGCGCTACCGTCAAGCCTCCCTTTGTGCGTGTCTCCAGACGTGGCCCTGCGCTAAGGCGCCAAGGTTCGCGGCGACCGCCACGGAGATCCTCGGACGGTCGCGCGGCCTCTTACAGATCGCACCTGGAAAAAGCAGGACGCTTCAGTGACATGAAGCGTCCTGTCCTCCGCCGCTTCGATAGCGCAGGCGGCCAGTTGATTTCTTCTCAAGTAGAATCAAAAAGATCCGCGGAGCATTGCTCATCATGAGCGCTTACTGATATCGTCATACTTTAAGTCAGTATTAACCACGAATCACCTCCGAATCTTTCCCATTTCGCCAATATATTCATTTTGTGGGGAAGATTTTCGATCGGGAGGGGGCTTGGGCCGCCCTCGGGCTTTTTGCCCTTTCGCTGCTTGCGGTGCCGCCGCAGCGGGCCTCGGCGCAATTGGCCGGCCCGGCCGACCGGGACGCCGAGCGCATCCTCGAGCAGCAGCAGCAACAGGCGCGCGACCGCGCCGAGCAGTTCGAGCAGTCGCGGCGGCGGCCGCCGCATGGGGACGAGGCGCGGGCGCCGGAGCCCGCTTCGCCCGAAAGCGGAGGATGCGCCGCCATCCGCGAGGTGCGCCTGGCCGGGGGCGGCCGCTATCCGGTGGATGGCTTCGCCACGGTGCTCGCGCCGCTTCGGGGCTCCTGCATCGGCATCGGGGCGATCGACGCCGCCCTGCGGGCCATCACCGACCGCTATGTGCGCGACGGCTTCGTCACCAGCCGCGCGGTGGTCGGCCCGCAGGATCTGAAATCGGGCATCCTGACGATCTTCTTGGTCGAGGGCCGTGTCGGCGGGGTGGAGGCTTCAGGCGAGGGCAAGCGCTATGGCAGGGGCGAGCTTGCGGCGGCCTTCCCGGTCGGTCGTGGCGATCGCCTCAGCCTGCGCGCGCTGGAGCAAGGTGTCGACCAGCTGGCGCGGATGGCCAAGGGCGATCCGAAGATCGACATCGCGCCGGGCGACGCGCCGGGCACCAGCCGGGTGCTGGTGCATCGCCAGCCGCTGTCCCGCTGGATCCGTCCGGCCATCCTGATCAACAATGATGGCCCGGCGAGCACCGGGCGCTGGCAGACGAGCGCGAGCCTGGATCTGGATTCGCCGCTCGGCCTCGCCGACAGCTGGTCCTTCTATTATCAGGGCGCCGCGAGCAAGGATCGCACGCGGCGCGCCCGCGCCTATGGCGGCTTCGCCGCTCTGCCGCGCGGATGGTGGACGCTCACGCTGTCCGCGGGCTTTTCCTCCTATCAGTCGGTGCTGGCCGGCAACGGGCTGCGCTTCGCGACCCATGGCCGCACCTCTAGCGGATCGGCGGCGATCGACCGCATGCTGTTCCGCGACGCGCGCAACAAGCTGTCGCTTTCCCTGGGTCTGTCGCTGCTCGACACCCGCAATTTCGTGCAGGGGATCGCGCTGCGGACGAGCAGCTACCGCGTCGTTTCGGCGGCCGCCGATCTGCGCTGGCAGCGGCGGCTGGCGAAGACGCAACTCAGCCTCGCCGGCGGCTATGATCAGGGCCTGGGCGTGCTTGGCGCGCACAGCGTCGACACCGGGCCGGGCGGCGCGACCGGACGCTACCACCGGCTGACATTCGACGCGGCGGTGCAATCGCCCTTCGCCCTTGGCCCGACGAGGCTCAGCAACACCGTGCTGCTGCGCGGCCAATGGGCCTTCGACGCTGTGTTTCCGGCCACCCGCTTCAGCCTGGGCGGCAGCGCCACGGTGCGCGGCTTCCGCGACGATGGCATTTCCGGGCGAAGCGGCGCGGCGATCCGCGAGCAGCTCGGCTTCGGCATTGTCGATCTCGCCAAGGCGCAGCCGGCGCTCGCGACCAGCGTGTCGGGCTATTTCGCCTATGATCTCGGCGCGATCGTGCCGGCCGGGGGCGATCCGTTCGAGCGCGGCCTGCTCCAGTCCGGGAGCGCCGGACTGATGATCCGCGGCCGCCATCTCCAGGCCGAACTCACCCTGGCCGTTCCGGTCACCGCGCCCGCCTGGGTGCGCCATCCCCGGGCCTTGTTCAGCTCCAGCATCAGGATTCTGCTGTAATGGAAAGGGCTGTCCCTCCCGCTTCATGTCGCACGCGCCGCCGCGCGCTGCGCGCGTTGATGCTCGCGGCGCTGGCGACCTCGGCACTCTCGCCGGCGCGCGCGCAGACCGGCGCGCCCATCGCCACGCCGCCCCTGCAGCCCGCCGACCGCCGGACCGGACTGGACGTGACGCCGGCCGGCACCCCGATCGTCAATATCGCCACGCCCGATGCGAGCGGGACGTCGCATAATGTCTTCACCCGGCTGTCGGTCGGCAAGGAAGGGCTGATCTTCGATAACAGCCCGACCACCGGACGCAGCGTGATCGGCGGCTTCCTGATCGCCAACCCCAATCTCGGCGGCGGCCGGGCGGCATCGCTGATCCTGAACGAAGTCACCGGCGGCGTGCGCACCACCCTGGCCGGGCCGCTGGAGATATTCGGGCCGCGCGCCGCGCTGGTCGTCGCCAATCCGAGCGGCATCACGTGCGACGGCTGCGGCTTTCTCAACACCGGGCGGGTCAGCCTGGCGGCGGCGACGCTGCGCTTCGCGGCCGATGGCGGCTTCGATGGCTTCCGCATCGCCGAGGGAGGCGATGTCGCCGTCGAGGGGCGCGGGCTGCTTGCCGGCAATGTCGATTATTTCGACATCATCGCGGCGGCGACGCGCCTCAATGCCAGCCTCTACACCAAAGACCTGCTGATCGCGGGCGGTAGCGGATCGGTCGATTATGCCAGCCGCACGGCAAGCGCCGCGGGCGCGGCGGCGCGACCGGGCGTCGCCATCGATTCCTCGATCCTCGGCGGCATGTATGCCAACCGCATCCGGCTGGTCGGCACCGGCGCGGGACTGGGGATCAACCTGCGCGGTACGGTGGCGGCGCTGGAGGGCCCGCTCACCATCACCAGCGACGGCGCGCTCGCGCTCGCCGGCACCTTCGCCGCCGGCGACGCGACCCTCACCGCCGCGCAGGGAGCGGTTACGCTCACGGACCGCCTCTATGCGGGTGGCGGCCTCGCGATCACGGGGCAGACGATCCGGCAGAGCGGCGGACTCGCCGGGGCGGGCGGCGACGTCGCGCTGCGCGCCGGCGGCGACATCGCGCTGGAAGGCGGAGACGGCGTCTTCGCCGGGATCGACGGCACCGGCGCGCGCACGTTCGGCGGCGCGGTGTCGATCGTCGCGGGTGGCGCGGTGGAGGCCGGCGGCGCCACGCTCGCCGCCGGCGGCGCGCTCGCCATCGATGCGCGCGCGCTGCGACAGGGGGCGGCCGGGCGGTTCGGCGGCACCAATGTCACCCTCCGGACGCAGGCGGACCAGGCGCTCGCCGGGACGAGCCATGCCAGCCAGGACATGGAGCTGACGGGCGACGCCATCAGCCTGACCGGCACGCTCGCCGCGCATGGCCGGCTCACGCTATCGGGCCGGCAACTGGTGATTGCGGGCACCGCCACGGGGCTCGGCGCGGCGACGGCGCGTGCGGAGGAGGCGCTTTCGGTCGCGGCCTCGGGCGCGCTCCAGAGCAACGGCATGGTGATGGCGGCGGCGCCGTCGCTCACGGTCGGCGGATCGCTCATCGGCGGATCGCTGCGGCTGCGGGCGGAACAGGATCTGCGCGCCACCGGCCTGCTCCAGTCCGAGGGCGCGTTCGACCTGCAGGCGGGGGCGGCGAGTCTGGCCGGCACGGTCTATGCCGGCGGCGCGGCGCGTCTTGATGTCGGGAGCCTCCAGTCGGACGCGGTCCTGTCGACCCAGGACGACCTGACCGTCACCGCCAGCGGCGATGTGCGCTTCGGCGCGGGATCGACCGGCTACGCCAAGGGCCGGCTGACGCTGTCCGCCGCCACGCTCACCGCGCTGGGCGCGATCCAGAGCGATACGGGGCTGCGCCTGACGAGCCGGCAGGCGCTGACGCTGGCCGGACGCACGCAGACGCGCGGCACGATCGATCTCGGCGCCGGCGGCGAGGCGCTGCTGCGCGGCACGCTGATGAGCGGCGGCGCGCTCTCGCTCACGGCGCCGCGCGTGTCGATCCCCGGCCGGATCCTCGCCAACGACATCGTGGCGATGACCGCCAACGCGGACAATTTCAGCCTCGCGGGGACGATCCAGGCGGCCCGCGACGTGACGCTGACGGCGGTCGACCGGTTGCGCATCGGTGCGTCGGCCGAGGGCGCGACCGGCGATGGCGGCGCGGCGGGGAGTTCGGGCGCGGGCGGAGCGGGCGGCGGGGGCGGCGACGCCAATGGCGGCAATGCCGCTCCCGGCAGCGGCGATGGAGGCGGCGGTGCGCCGTCGGCGGATGGTGCGGCGGCCCCGCTGGTGCTGAACCTGCCCGCCTTGACGGGCGGAGCCGCGCCGGGATCGCTCGCCGCACGCGGCGCCGTCACCCTGTCCGCCGCGGATATCGAGATTGCCGGCACCGTCGCCGCCAAGGGCGATCTGACCGCGCTCGCCACCCATGTGCTGACGGTGCGCGGCAGCGCCTGGAGCGACGCGGCGCTCGCGGTGCGGGGCGGCGGTGTCGATGTGGCCGGCCTCGCCAGCCTCGCTTCGGCCGGCTCGCTGGCCATCAGCGTAGCGAACGATCTCGCCAATCTCGGGACGATCGCGTCCAATGGCGGCGCGCTCGCGCTGCGGGCGGACGGCATGGTCCGCAATGGCGGCACCTTGTCCGCCAAGGCTGATCTGCACGTCGAGGCGGGAACGGATTTTGCCAGCACCGGCACCCTCTCGGGCGAGGGGGTGACGGTCGCGGCGCGCGACCTTGCGCAGAGCGGCACGATCATCGGCACGAAGGGGCTGTCGCTCGACGGCCGCTCGATCACGCTCGGCGTGACGAGCAGTCTCCAGAGCGGCGGCGCGGTTGCGCTGACGAGCAGCGGCGCGACCGGTATCGCGGGCACGCTGCGCACCACCGATCGGCTGGCGGCAGATGCCGGCGCCGCGCTCACCATCGCGGCGGGCAGCGATATTCAGTCCGCCGGGGCGGTCGCGTTCACGGCGGCCGGGGATCTGGCCATGACGGCGGGGAGCCGGATCACGGCGCTGGGCGATGTCCGCCTGACGGCCGACAGCCTCGCGCTTGGCGGCACGATCGCCGGCAATGCCGGTCTCGCCCTCACGGCCACCCGCGATTTCGGCCTGAGCGGCAGCGTCACCGCGCTCGGCGACATCACCGCCAAGGCGGGCGCGACCGCGCTCTCGGGGTCGCTCGCGAGCGCGCGCCGGCTCACGCTCGACGGCGGCGCGACGACGCTGGCCGCGACCTCGACGCTGCAGGCCGGCCACCGGCTCGCGCTCTCCGCCACAACGCTTTCCGGCGGCGGGCGCATCCAGGCCGCCACGCATGTGACGATCGCCAGTGTGGGCGACCTCGCGTTGGGCGGGCGGCTGGCGGCGGGAACCGCCGATGACCAGGGGCGCATGGTCAAGGCCGGCGACCTGACCATCACCGCCGGCGGAACCCTTGATCTCGCCGCGGCGGCGGACGTGGCGGGCACCAGCCGGCTCGCCGGCAAGAGCGTGCTGCTGGGCGGCACGCTGGCCGGGCTGGGCGATCTGTCGCTCGAGACCGAGACGTTGGTCACCACCGGGACCGCGCATGTCGATGGCGCGATCACCGCCAGCGTTTCGGCGGATGCGACGCTGGGCGGCGCGCTGACCGGACTGGCCGGGCTTTCGATCAGCAGCGGCGGCGCCTTTGTGCAGAACGCCGCGCTCGCCTCCAACGCCGGCCTGATCCTGTCGGCCGGCGGAACCCTGCGCCATGGCGGCCGCAGCACGGCGCTGGGCGACGCGCAGCTGACCGGCGCGGCCCTGTCGCTCGCCGGATCGATCCGCGCCAATGGCGATCTGTCGCTCACCAGCCGCGCGGGCGACATCGCGCTTGCCGAGGGCGCGCAGGCCTCGGCCCGGGCGACCACGCTGCACGCCGCCGGCGACGCCAGGCTGGCGGGCAGCCTGGCGGGCGCCGCGTCGCTGACCGTGCGTGCCGGGCACGCGCTCGACATTGCGGCGAGCGGCGTCGTGCAGGCGGGGATCAGCACGGCGGACGGCGGGGTGACCCGGGTCGGCTCGCTGCTCCTGGCGGCGGGCGCGCGCCTTGCCAATGCCGGCACGCTCGGCGCGACCGGCGGCCTTACGGCGACCGCGCAGGCCCTCTCCAGCACCGGCACGGTCTCGGCCGGCGGCGCGATCGACCTGACCGGCGCTACGGCGACGATCGGCGGCAGCGTCGCCGGTCTCGACACGGTCACGATCCGGTCGACCGCCGGCGCGACTGCCGTGATTGGCAGCGTGGAAGCGCGGGACGTCGCGGTCTCCGCCGCGGGCGGGGACCTGACGCTGGCGCCGGGCGCGCGGCTGACCGCCTTTGGTACCGGCGCGGACGGCACGCTCGCGCTGACGAGCGGCGGCGCCATGGATCTGCGCGGGCGGCTCTCCGCCAACAATGATCTGACGCTGGAGGCGGCGACCAGCCTCAGCGTCGCCGCCGACAGCGGGGGGCCGGCGATCGGCACGCTGGGCCGCGCGACGCTCCGGGCCGGGGCAGGGCTCACCAACGCCGGCACCATCGCCGCCGGCAAGGATCTGCTCATCGCGGCGGCGGCGCTGGACAGCGCGCATCTTGCGGCCGGTGGCGGGATCGTCGCCGATATTGGCGGCGCGATCACGCTGCGGGGCACGAGCAGCGCGCAAGCCGCCTCGGGGATCCTCGTGTCCGCGCGCGGCGGCGATGTCGTCCTGGCCGAAGGCGCGCGGGTGGAGACGCCGGGCGCCTTGCGCCTTTCCGCCGCGGGCGCGCTGACCAACGCCGGCGTCATCGCCGCCGGGAGCACAAGCGGCAGCGGGCCGGAGGGCGGCATCAGCCTCAGCAGCGGCGCCGCGCTGCGCTCGACGGGCGCGATCGTCTCGAACAATGGGTCGGTCGCGCTGCGCGGCGCCAGCATCACTTTGGGCGGCGCGATCGGCCAGTCGGGCGGCGTCTATGCGGCGGGCGCGCTCGGCCTCGACGCGGGCGACATCACGCTGCTGAGCGGGGCGCAGGCGATCGGCCATTCTGGCCTGCGCGCGGCGGGTGCGAGGCTGACGCTGGGCGAGGCGAGCCTGCTGCAATCGAACCGGACCGCCCGTATCGCCCTCAGCGGCGGCTATGTCTCGTCGGGCGATCTGGTGGCGCTCGGCGATCTCGCGCTCGAACTCTCCGGCGGCACCATCGCTAACCAGGCGGGCGCCGGTATCTTCGCCGGCGGCGCCGGCGCGACCGCGGGTGGCGGTTCGGTCACGCTCAGCGCGGACGGCATCGCCAATGCCGGCACGATCGTCGCCACCGCCTCGGCCGGCGGGGCGGGCGGCGATGCGACGCTGCGCGCCGGCGCGATCGCCCAGGCCGGACTGCTCCACGCCGATCACGCGCTGAACCTGAACGCCGCCAGCGTGACCCTTAGCGGCACCGCCGAAGCCGGCACCGCGATCGCCTGGTCGATCCCCAGCCTCACCTTGGAAAAGGGAGGCGCACTCAGAAGCGCGGGCGGCATCACGCTGTCGGGCACGGACTTCGCCAATGCCGGCACGGTGGCTGCCGCCGGCGACCTTGCGATCACCGCCAGCGGCGATCTGACCTCGCACGGCCTTCTCACCACGCCGGGCGCCCTCCAGCTCGCGAGCGGATCGGTGCTGACGCTCGGCGCCGGCAGCCAGACGATCGCGGGCAGCGCCCAGGCGACACCCGCGATCGGCGGGGGCAATGTCACGCTACGCGGCGCGGGCGTCCACAGCCTCGGCACTTTGTCCGCCACCGGATCGCTGGGCATCACCGCCGATACGGTAAGAATCGGCGACGCCACGCTCGTCAATGGCGATGTGACGCTCGCCGGAGAACGCGGCGGCGCGCCGACGCTGACCGTCGATGCCGGGGCCTCGCTCGGCACCTATCTGGGCGATGCGCGGCTCGGCGCGCTCTCCACGCTGACCCTTGCCGGCTCGCTCACCGCGACCAATGGCAGCGTGCGCGTCAGCGCTGGCGCCACCAGGATCGGCGCCGCGGCACGGCTCGCCGCCGGACGCGACGTGGCGATCGGCACGACCGGTGGTGGGGCGCTGACGCTCGACGGGCAGATCCTCGCCGGAAACGATCTCACGCTCAGCGGCGGGACGCTGGCGGTCGGCGCCGGCGGCACCGCCCAGGCCGGAGATGATCTGACGGTCGAGAGCGTCGATGCCGCAACCGGATCGGGCGCGGTCGGCATCAACGGCACCGACTATGATGTGAGCGGCACGCCGATCACGGCGCGCCTGAGCGGCAAGATCAGCGCGGGGCATGATCTGCGCCTGTCGATGGCCGGGGCCGTGCTCGCCGACGGCCCGGCGCAGATCATCGCCGGCAACGACATGACGCTGGCCGCCGGCCATCTGCTGCTGGGCGCGCGCTATCGGCGCGAGGATGGCGGCCGTGCCGCGAGCCTCGGCGTGATCGCGGGGCACGACCTGCTTCTTCGCAGCAGCACGCTCCTCCCGGGCGGGCTGGTTCTGGATGGCTCGGTCCAGGCGGGCAACAATCTGACGGTGGAGGCGAGCGGCGCGGTCGTCTCGACGGCGGCGGCGCAATTGGTCGCGGGCCATGCGCTCGCGGTGTCGGGATCGGCGCTGAGCCTGTCCGGCTTCAATTCCGGACAGACGCTCGTGGCGTTCACGGCCACCGGCACGGCGGGCGACGTGACGCTGGCCGGCGCGACCGCCTCTAACGGGCGCGTGGTGATCTCGGCGGAGACCGCCACCGTGCGCGCCACGGGATCGATCAGCGTGCGCGGCGGGGCCGGCAACACGGCGGGTATCGGCCGCGATATCGGTCGCGCGGCGAACCTCGACATCGAGACGAACGGCGGCTTCACCAACCAGGGCAGCCTGTGGTCCGATGGTGCGGCGTTCCTCAAAGCGGCGCACGGCGACATCGTCAACGCCGCGAGTGGCGCCAATGGCGGCATCACCGCGCGGACGATCGTCGCCCAGGCCGATGCCGGCACCTTCGTCTACAGTGCCGGCGCGTTCAAGGGCGACACGGTCGGCCTGTTCCTCGGCGGCGACTTCACCAACAGCGGCAGTTTCGCGCCTTCGGGCGATTACTGGATCAGCGCGGCCAACATCCGCAACGCCGGGCTGATGGCGACCTCGGGCGACCTGACGCTGCAGGCGGCGGGCTCGCTCTACAATGTCGGCACGATCTATGCGGGCCGCCGCCTCAACCTCTCGGCCGGCGGCGCGCTCACCAACGACTATGTTGGCGACGACCAGGGTAATGGCAGCCACGGCCTGATCCTCGCCCAAGGCGATATCGCGATCACCGCGCATGATGTCGCGAACCAGTCGGCGACGATCCAGTCGCTGGGGGGCGGGATACAGATAGGCCTGACTGGGGGCGACTTCCTCAACAGTGTGAAGAGGTTGAATACTTCAGCCTCTTCCGGGGGAATGGGCAGACTATTTATCGAGCGTGCAACGGGCCAGAGGCTGTCGGAAGAAGAAATAAGAGGCAATCCGAACATCCGATTAGTGAGACTTATAGAAGAGGGATTAACTTTAGCAATAGATGCTGAGCCTTTCTTGAACGACTTGAACGATTTTTTATGTATCCGGAGTGACTCTACCGCAAGTAACATAGCTTCATGTCTTACAAGAACTGATCTTCCGGGTCGGACGCGTTCTGTTCGCATATATGAGATGCAGAAAGGCGAAATTGCCTCGACGGTAACGGGCCCTTCAAAGATATCTGCGGCGCGATCCATAATGATCAATGCCGGCGCTGGCGGTGTAACGAACAGCAATTCCTCGATACTTGCAGGTGACGACGTTCGCGTAACGACGGCCGGTTCGGTCACGAATGTGTCGGACCTGCTTGTTTCCGGGGGCGTCAACACTCCGATAACGGCAGCGCCCACCCTTATTCGCGCCGGTGGCACAATTACAATCAACGCCGGCAGTTTCAAGAATATCGCCAAAAATCTGATCGGTGCCGATCGCTACACCGCCAACCAGCTGGTCGAGCACGCCGGCGGGGCGGGGCCGAGCGCCAGCGCACCCGCGACCTTCAGCGCCGGCAACGGCGCGTCGGCGACGCCTGGCGCGGCGGAGCGCGTGGCGCTTTCGGGCACCTCCGTTGGCGGCACCGGCGCGGTCGGCGCGGCCGCTGGGGGCGGCCTGAGCGCTCGAGGCAAGGGCGATGCCGCGTCAGGGGCGCTCACGATCAACGCCGCCCTCGGTGTCGGCGTCGCTTCGGCCCGGGAAAGGGGCGGCGCCGGGATCGGCGGCGCGGTGGATGTCGGCGCGGCGGCGGGTGCCAGGATCGGCGGTGCGTCCGGCGATCCCGTGTGGGAGGCCGAACGGATCGGCGAGATCGGCCGTGCGGCGGATGGCGCCGCCGCGCCCGCCTGGGCGGCGACCGACCTGCAGGGCGCATCCGCCCCGGGTGGTGCTGGCGGTTCCGGCGGGCCGGGGGCCTCGGCGCTCCTTCCCGCGCTGGTCGCGGGGCTGAACGACACGGGCGCGCCCATAATCGCGAACGCCGCCTTCGGCACCTTTGTCGGCGGCTTCCTGGCGAGCTTCAACCTCACCGGCAACGCGCCCTCGCTGTTCACCTACAGCGCCAATCCCGGCTCCCGCGTCCTGTTCACCAGCAACGCGGCGCTTTCTTCGGAAGCGGCGCTCTACGATTCAAAATGGTTCTTCGATCGCGTCGCGCCGGACCGCGCCACCACCTATGCGCGGCTCGGCGACGGCTTCTTCGAGGCGCTGCTGGTTTCGCGGGCGGTGCAGGCGCAATCGGGCCGCGCGCAACTCGCCGACTATGGCTCGGCGCTCGACCAATATCAGGGCCTGCTCAAAAATGCCGAGAAGGCCAGGACCGGGCTCGGCCTGCGGCTCGGCGTCGCGCTCACCCCCGAACAGGTGGCGGCGCTGACCGAGCCGCTCCTCTGGTACGTCCAGAGCAAGGTCGGCGGTCGCGACCTGCTCGTGCCGGTCGTCTATCTGGCGGCGAGCCAGGCCAAGGCGATCGCGGGCGGCGCGCTGGTCGCCGGCACGGATGTGGCGATCACCGCGCGCGACGGTATCGAGAATAGCGGCACGCTCGACGCCAAGGCGATCCTGGCGCTCGCGTCGCAGGGCGGCGACATCGCCAACACAAGCGGCGGCACGATCGAGGGCGGGGCGGTGCTCGCCCAGGCCGGGGGCGACATCCGGCTGGCGGGCGGCAGCACGATCCGCGCCGATGCGGGCCTGGCGCTCGACGCCGGTCGCGATCTCGTCACCGATACGATCCGCAGCACCAGCACAAGCCTGACCTCGGACTATCGGGACGAGCGCCACTGGTGGAACCGCCGCACGGTCAGCGAGCAGGTGACCGGCGCGACGCTGGCGGCCGGCGGCGACCTGACGATCCGCGCCGGCGGCGATATCGGCCTGCGCGCGGCGACGCTCAGCGCCGGCGGCGCCGCGCGGCTCGCCGCGACCGGGACGATCAGCCTGGGCGGCGTCACCAGCACGACCACCACCAGCTATGCCGAGCGCACCGGCAAATATACCAAAGCGACCAGCACCGAGACGGCGACCCGCTTCCTCGGCACGACGGTGACCGCCGCCGGGCCGGTATCGCTCGCGGCGGGCGCGGACCTCAGCATCACGGGCGGCAGCGTGCGCAGCGCCGGTGCGGGGGCGGGCGACGGGATCGCGCTCTATGGCGGCCAGGGCATCGCGATCGTCTCGGCGGAAGAGAGCGCGACTCTCGACCGCTTCGCGCGCACCGGCAAGAAGAGCCGCGCCACCACCCACGCGACGAGCACCACCCACCAGCGCGCCGAGCTGGACGCGGCGGCCGGCCTCCGCATCGCCAGCCCGGGGGCGGTGCGGGTGGAAGGCGCGGTGGTGTCCGCCCAGGGCGCGCTCGCGCTGGATGCGGCCAGCCTGACGCTGGCCGGCGTGGTCGATACGGTCGATGCGCGGGTCGACACGGTCTCCAAGAAATCGGGCCTCTTCTCCTCCACCACGCGGCGCACGAGCAGCATCACGCATGACGAGACCGCGCTCGCCTCGACCCTGTCGGGCGATACCACCCGGGTCACCACAAGCGGCGCGGTGACGATCACCGGCGCCAATCTCGTCGCCTCGAACGGGCTGGCGCTGGTGGCGGACGGCCCGGTGACGATCGCCGCGCGCGCCACTACGGACCGTCTGGACAGCCGGTCCTCGGTCAAGAAGAGCGGCTTCTCGCTCGGCGGCGACGGGCTGTTCCTGGGCGTGGCCAAGACCAGCACCACGCGCCAGGTGGCCGAGACGGTGCACACCGGATCGCTGCTCGGGACCGCGGCGGGCGATGCGGCGATCGTGTCGGGCGGGCGCCTGTCGATCACCGGCAGCCGCGTGGCGGCGGGCGGCGATGTGCGGCTGCAGGGCGCCACGGTCGAGATCGCGAACGCGCTGAACGCGAGCGACACCAGCCAGACCACCCAAAGCTCGAGCGTGGGCCTCTCGATCGGCGTCCAGAGCCAGCTGCTGCAAAGCCTCGGCAATGCGGTCGATATGGGCCGGATCGCCACCAGCACCGGCAATGATCGCGTCGTGGCCGTGGCGGGGCTGGCGGGCGGGATGGCGGCGGTCAACGCCGTCAATGCCGGGAAGGATCTGGCGCGCACGCTGACGAGCGGGAGCGGCAGCCTGGGGGTTTCGGTCGGCGTCACCTTCGGCATCTCCACGTCGCGCGCGACCAGCACCGCGCATGACGAGACGGTGGTCGGCAGCCAGGTGCGCGGCCGCGACGTGGCGATCATCGCGCAGGGCACGGGCGCCGGCGGCACGATTGCGGTGCGGGGCACCACGGTGGAGGCGGCGCGCGACCTGACGCTTGCGGCGAACGGCGCGATCACGCTGGTGGCGGCGACCGAAGCGAACCGCCAGAGCGGCGACGCCAGGAGCAGCGGGTTCACGCTCGGGCTCACCGCGCAGCTGGGGCTGGACAAGGGCAAGCCCGCGGCGATGGCGCCGACGATCTCGGTGGGCGTCTCCTCGTCGAACAGCCACTATGCCGGCACCCGGATCACCAACCAGGAGAGCGTGCTGCGCGCCGGCGGCACCGCGACGCTGACGACGCCGGGCGCGCTGGGGCTGGACGGCGCGCTCGTCTCGGGCGACCGGCTGGTGGTGGAGGCGGGCAGCCTGGCAATCGCCAGCCGGCAGGACAGCAGCCGCTATGCCTCGCACGCGCGCAGCGCCTCGCTGGGCGCGAGCGTCGCGCTTGGCACGGGGCAGGTGTCTTTGTCGGGCAATGTCTCCAGCGGCCGGCAACAGGGCGATTTCGCCAGCGTCGCCGAGCAGGCGGGTCTGTACGCCGGCGACGGCGGTTTCGCGATCCGGGTGCGCGGCGACACGAGCCTCACCGGCGCGGTGATCGCCAGCACGGCGGACGCAGCGAAGAACAGCCTCGTCACAGGCACGCTGCACGCGGCAGACATTCAGAACCGCGAGAGCTGGGACGCGCAGCAGATCGCGCTGGGCGGCGGGATCGGCGGGATCGGCGCGGACCGCGGCGGCCGGGCGACGCCGCAGGGCGCGACGCGGCTGCCGGGGGTGCGGCTGGGCCGCCTCGGCACGCTGACCGCCGCCCCGCCCATGGCCTTCGGCGCGGGCCGGGCTCAGTCGGGCACCACCCAGTCGGCGATCGCGCCGGCCACGATCACGATCAGCACGAGCGACCCCGCCAGCACCGCGCGCGTCGAAACACTCCGCCGCGACACCGCGGGCGCCAATGCCGGCGCGCTCCGCCAGCAGTTCGACGAGGCCAAGCGGGAGGAGGTCGCGAACGGCTTCCAGGCCGCGCAGACGCTGGTGGTGGAGACGAGTGCGTTTCTGAGCACCCAGGCGAGCGCCGCCGAGTCCAAGAAGAAAATGGCCGACAAGCTGGCCGCGGAGTCGGCACTGGCACGAATCAACGGCGACACCACGCAGGCAGAGTGGCTGTCTGCGAAGGCGAAGAACCTCTATGCAGACGCCGAGAAATGGCTGCCCGGCGGCACCTATCGACAGATCGCCGGCGCGCTGGCGGCGGCTGGCACAGGCAATGTGACCGGCTCGATCGGTGGCTTTGCGCAGAGCGCCGTCGTCAACTTCTTCCAACAAAAAGGCGCCTCCTACATTGGCGATCTTGTTCGTCAGGGCGTCGTGCGCGAAGGCTCGCCCGAACAGGCCGCACTGCACGCCCTTGTCGCCTGCGCTGGCGCTGCCGCCAGCGGCGCGAATTGCGGAAGTGCCGCGATGGGCTCGGCCGCAGCGACCGTACTGACCTCACTGTTCCCGCCAGCCAAACCGGGCGAGAAGACAGCAGAAGTCGAGGCCAAGGCAAATCTGGTTAACGCGCTCGTGACCGGCACGGCGGCCGCCATTGGCGACGACTCGGCTAGTTCGAGCACTGCAACCCAAGCCAATCTCGACAATAACTGGCTCTCCAGCGCGCAATACCAGGCATATCGCAAAGAGCTAGCCGCGTGCGGTGGCATTATGTCCGCTTGCTCGTGGCGTGTCGTTGCTAAGTACTCCCTTATTAGCGGCAAACAGAACTTCTTGACAAAGGCCGGCTTCGACGTTGGCCTTGCAAAAGGCGTGGTGGGAGACCTGACCGGGCTCTTCCAATTGCTGAAAGACCCGGGAACGGCGCTCTCGGCCCTCGGGAGCCTCCTGCGCGATCCAGAGCTCGTGAAGCAGATCGGCCGAGAGAAGCTCGACAGGCTCGTCGCCGACTATCGGGCGATGTCGGACGATTTGGCGCGCGGCGGAGACCATGCCGCCTATGATCTCGGCGAACGGCTCGCAGGTCTGGCCTACGACATAAGCTCGGCCCTTGTGAACGTGGGTGCTTCGGCGAAATTGGCCAAGATCGGCGTCGCGGGCGTGAAGGTCGTCGCGGAAGATGCTGCCGCTGTGGCACGCGGCGCCACCGCGCTCAAGGACGCGCAGACGATAAGGTCTCTGCTTAAAGCCGGAGCGTCCGCAAAGGACATTCTCGCCAAGCTAAGCCCTCTCACTCAGCCTTTCAGGCAGCATGTAGCTGAGTCTCTGGCAGCCATGTTAGGCGCTGACGGAATCACTATAACATCCGGAGGCACCGGAGCCAGACTTATTCAAGGAGGGGTCGAGATTCTTTATGACTCTATGCCCAAAGATCTCCAAGCTCTAGCGCGGTTTGTCAAGAGCGGCGCGGACAAGACAGGCGCAGCGACGGAGGCGCTATTCACAAAATTATTCTCTGCGACAAAGTACGTCGAACTGGATGCAAAATATGGTAGTAATAAGGGCATCGATCATCTCTTGCAGGGTCCTGACGGTAAGGTACTGCTGGTGATAGATGCTAAGCAGATCAATGCGTCGGGTAGCGTCAGCTTGTCCAAGCTTAAGAATGGCGATCTGCAACTCAGCGCAGAATGGATCGATAAAGTCTTAGAGAAACTGGCTGACTCACCGGCGGCGAAAGCCATCGAGCAAGCTCAGAAGGACCGTCAGCTCGTGACGGTCGTGGGAGGGGTTGACCGAAGCACTGGGAACGTTGTTCTGGCGAAGGTTAATGTACCGAGTAGGTTAGAACGGGGGCTGTGATGATCTTGAGATGGTTCCATAAAAGTGGCCTGGATGAGAAGAAGGTCTCCTCTGAGATGACTGCGGAAAAACCATTTAGCTATACCATGAGGAACGACTTGAACCTGAGCAAAAAGGCTATCGATACACTTGATCGTGTTTACCGATGTATAGGCCCTGAAATGACTAGCGACGAGAATATAAGAACTATACTCGATAAAATAGACGCGGTGGTTCCACATGCTGGTACGCTAATAAATCTACTAGAAAGGCCGATAAAGGCCCGTGGCATATGTTCGTGGTTCATAGACGGGGATTTGAACGCATCAAAGAATTGGTTTTATACGTGGGGTAAGTTGCGCTACATTGGTGGCCAGCCACCCTTCAAGGATCTGCCGCAGGGCTATTACGGCTATGGCTATGGCTGCGGTAAAATCAACGATGTCACCTTCGCACTGGTATCCGATCATCCCGACCTTGTGCGGTGGATCGCAGAGGACGAGCGTGAACGATCGCGCAACCGTCCGGCCAAGGACACTGAAAATCCTCGGATGCAGGAATATTGGGGAAAGCAATTCTATCTGGCGCTTCGCGGGGCGTGGGATGAACTGGGCGCTCGCTCCGAACGCATCCTCGCAAATCCACCAAAGTCTGGAGACGGTCTCTTTTTCCTGAATGATCATCATTTCTACGTCGCGCTCGCCCGGGGGGATGCGGATGGCATGCGGGCGGCGATCCGGACGCTGTTCAACAAGAAAGGCCTACCGCGTCTCGGCCGCGAGTTCGGCTTTACCGAGCATCTGCTCAGCACCTATGCCGTCCTCTATGCGAAGTTGGCGTGGCGGCACGGATATGAGCTCAGCTTCGGCGACAGCCCCTATCTTCCGGAAGCCTGGCTCCCGGTCCGCCCCCTTGATGCCTATGTGGATCCCTTTCCCTTCATGGAGCGGTATGACTTTCCGGCCTCTGAAAAAGCGGGGGATCTGCCATGACAGTCGATACCATAGCATTGACACGCCTTCTCCTGCAAAAGCTCATGTCAAGAGCCGGTCAGAAGACACTCGGTCATGTCTACCTGGACGGTGATGGAATAGACCTTGTTCTTCGGCAGGGTGATAGAACAACCCTGGCACTGATGGCGGTAGACCTGGACTCAGCGGGACACCCCAACTCAGGCAGCATCCGCAGTTTGGCACTGTGATGGGCGCTGACTGGATGGCGGCAGCGCTCGAGGCTCAGCCGCCTAAGTCCCGCGCGCGCGAAGCACTTCAGACTGCGATCTCGAAACGGAAGCTTGGTAAAAATCAGCCGGTGGCGTCGACAAGAAGACGAGCAATGTCGTTATGTATCGGTTGGTAATCGACTAGAGTGCCGAGTTTGCGTCTTCGATGTCGGAGAGACTTGCTCTCGTGCGGTAGGACGCGACTGAGGCCGAGAAGGATCTGGCGCGCACGCTGACGAGCGGCCGCGGCAGCGGCAGCCAGGTGCGGCGCGCGACCTGACGCTCGCGGCGAATGGCGCGATCACGCTGGTGGCGGCGTACGAAGCGAACCGCCAGAGCGGCGACGCCAGGAGCAGCGGGTTCACGCTCGGGCTCACGGCGCAGCTGGGGCTGGACAAGGGCAAGCCCGCGGCGGTGGCGCCGACGATCTCGGTGGGCGTCTCCTCGTCGAACAGCCATTATGCCGGCACCCGGATCACCAACCAGGAGAGCGTGCTGCGCGCCGGCGGCACCGCGACGCTGACGACGCCGGGCGCGCTGGGGCTGGACGGCGCGCTCGTCTCGGGCGACCGGCTGGTGGTGGAGGCGGGCAGCCTGGCAATCGCCAGCCGGCAGGACAGCAGCCGCTATGCCTCGCACGCGCGCAGCGCCTCGCTGGGCGCGAGCGTCGCGCTTGGCACGGGGCAGGTGTCTTTGTCGGGCAATGTCTCCAGCGGCCGGCAACAGGGCGATTTCGCCAGCGTCGCCGAGCAGGCGGGTCTGTACGCCGGCGACGGCGGTTTCGCGATCCGGGTGCGCGGCGACACGAGCCTCACCGGCGCGGTGATCGCCAGCACGGCGGACGCAGCGAAGAACAGCCTCGTCACAGGCACGCTGCACGCGGCAGACATTCAGAACCGCGAGAGCTGGGACGCGCAGCAGATCGCGCTGGGCGGCGGGATCGGCGGGATCGGCGCGGACCGCGGCGGCCGGGCGACGCCGCAGGGCGCGACGCGGCTGCCGGGGGTGCGGCTGGGCCGCCTCGGCACGCTGACCGCCGCCCCGCCCATGGCCTTCGGCGCGGGCCGGGCTCAGTCGGGCACCACCCAGTCGGCGATCGCGCCGGCCACGATCACGATCAGCACGAGCGACCCCGCCAGCACCGCGCGCGTCGAAACACTCCGCCGCGACACCGCGGGCGCCAATGCCGGCGCGCTCCGCCAGCAGTTCGACGAGGCCAAGCGGGAGGAGGTCGCGAACGGCTTCCAGGCCGCGCAGACGCTGGTGGTGGAGACGAGTGCGTTTCTGAGCACCCAGGCGGCCAAGGCCGACCGATGGACCAAAACCCATCCCGGAGGAGATCCGAAGTCCAATCCCTATGCACTCTGGGGTGCGGGGGGTGCGGGACGACTCGTGCTCACCGCGATCAACGGCGCCGCCGGCGCTGACGTCACCGGGTCGCTAGGCGGGCTGGTGCAGGCGGCGGCGGTCAATGTGCTGCAGGGGCTGGCGACGACCAAGGTCAAGGCGCTGGCCGATGCGCTGCACAGCGAAGGCGCGCGCGCCGCGCTGCAGGGCCTGGTCGGCTGCGCGGGCAGCGCCGCCGGCGGTTCGGGCGATTGCACCAGCGGGGCGCTGGGCGCGGCGGCAAGCGTCGTCGTCAACGACCTTCTTGTCTCTCTGGACCCGAAGAAGACGGACGAAAGTCGTGCTGTGAACGCCGCCGGCGACCCGGTACCCACCTATACGCAGGAGGAGCAACAGGCACGCGGCAATTTCGTCGCCACGTTGGTGGCCGCCATTGCCGCGGCCGCCGGGCTTGATACGCAGGCGGGAACGCTCTCGGCCCAGATCGAGACGCAGAACAATTCGGTCGAAACCGCCAGAGGCCCCGGCGGTCCCGTCACGATCTGCACCCTGGGCGAACAGACCTGTGCCGGCGCGCATCCCTTCGGCGCCTGGAAAAATGGCACCAAGGCCGAGCAGGAGCGCTGGCGGGCATTCGCCGCGCGGTCGTCCGGCGCAAGCGACGAGGAGATCGTGGCGGCGATGCGGTGGTATTATGCCGCCGTTATCGCCAACATCACTGATCCCAAATCGCCGAAGCCGACCGAGGCGGCGGCGGTGGCACACGTTCGGCAGGAAAGTGCGAAGAAGGCCGAACTCGACTATTTGTCAGCCGGCGACGCGCGCAAGCAAGCGGCCTTGTCCACGCTCAGCACTACGGAACTTGCCGAACTTGTTGCTTTCAAGCGCAATTATGAGGGGCTGACGGAGAGCGCCAAGGCAATCGTACGGTCCGACATGGCGTCGGCCCGCACGAGCAACGCTCCGGGCCGAGCCTTCGGAACTGTTCTGAAGGCGCTTGCAGACCCCGCCATCCTTCGTGCCCTGTATTTCGGGCAAGTTCAGGCGCACGCTAATGGATTGGACTTCGCAGCAGGCGTTTCCGACGCCGCCAAGCCAGCGGCACAGTTCCTCGCCGATCTCGGCACGCTCGGTCGCGTAACTGATCCGGCTACCGGTCAGTGGAACGCCTATTATCAGACGCCGGAAGGTCAGGCGGCCTATAAGGCGGCCCTGAACAGGCTGGCAACCCGCGCCGACGCGGTGGGTGGGGCCGCGACAGCCGCGGGATCGGCATTGCTTCAATTCCTGGCCGACATCGCTCCGCCTCGCTGGGCGGAGTCCTCTCTCTACGTGCCAAGTCAGGCCGAGGTGGATGCGTACCGAGCACGCTCGTCTGCCGCCCTGCGAGCTGCTGGCGAGGGAACGAATGCCATGCTTTCGGCTGTGGCAAGGCAGGTCGTGGATTTCTTCGATAGCTGCACGCTGGGGGGCAACAGCGCCTCGCGCGCCTGCGGTGGTGCCACCGCTATACTCGGTGCCAACGCGGTGATTACGCTCGCAACCGACGGGATCGGCAAACCCGCATTAGCGGAGATCGGGCTGGGCGAGAGGGGCGCGGGCCGCGCCGGCTCGGCTGCCGGAGCCGGCGTGCCGCCGGTTCGGATTTTCAATGGCATCGAACTCGATCCTAGGCTGCCTCCTCCGGAAGCGGGCTATGACTATGTTCCGAAGTTGGTCGACAGTTCGAAGTCTAACTTGGCAAATTCGCATTTAAATGGATTTAAGGCAGAATTGGAACTTGCCAACACGATTGCAGCGCTACCCAACCAGCAGGTAATCAGCTATGGTGCCAAGATCGGTACACAAGGCGCGGACGTGATTTCAGTGGACGTGACAACGGGTATGGTAACTCTGTGGGACAGCAAGTGGCGTAGCGCTTCGGGCATGATAAAATCCAGTGATACTTTCACGCCAGGGTCGAACGCGCTCGCTAGGGCCGTCAGGGATGCTCAGGAAAAAATCGAGAGGTCAAGTCTGCCGAACAACATTAAAGAAGTGGCGTCAAAGAATCTTCTGGAGCGCAATTTAATTACAAATACACCCGGTTCTGGCAGCCTGAGAAACTCAGTATCGGTGAGGCTGTGCCGAGGTAGGCCGTGTGTACCTGGAGAAATATAATGGGAATGATATTTGATCCAGTTCGGAAGAAAGAGTACTACTTACAAAACAAGCTTTCATATGAACTAAACCAAACCTATAATGAAAATAGATCCATGGGAAACCACGCCTGCCACTCTATTGAAGGTGTTATCTCCGCTTGGCTTGTAGGACTACATGCCGAGATCGCGCCGGTGCTGCCGCGCTCGCTCGACTGGATCGACAAAGCTCTGGCGAATGGCGAGGTCAACCGCTTCGGCCCTGATCCCAACGGGCACAGCACGACCTTGCACTGGGCGAAGGCCATAGGCCATTGGATGCTCACCGGAGAGGATGACAGCTATGAGTGGGACTTGACCCGCTGCTTCGAGGAAGCGCGTTGGCGCTTCCCTGAGCGCCCCTGGCCCACCAACGAGATCGTTCGCGACGGTCTGGACGATTATATGGCCTTCACGGTTGGAGCGGGTCCGCATGCCAAGTACGAATACGGGCCCGAGAGCGAAATCTACATGGCCGGCATCGACATGTACGAGCGGTGGACGGGTAAATCCGGGCCGATAAAGCTGGGCGGCACGCTCAAACCTCGCGAATTCGGCTACGCGCTGTGCCGCCATTATACGTGCGTCCAAAATTTCGACGAGGACGAGCTGTTTGCGGCGGGGCGCAAGATGCTGCGCGCCAACCTCCAGGAAACATGGCTCGGTGGCGGTCAATATATGCTTGCGGCTACGTGGCTCAAGATCGTCTATCACCAACTTCGGGGAGAGGCGGATCCGCTCCGGTGCATCCTCCACGCCTATGACGACATGCCCGACGTTTCCCGCCCAGCGTTCGTCTAGTATCGCGCAGCTGATCAGGGTTCGCCGGTTGAAGCGGCAGGCGACACCAGCCTCGGCAGCACCAGCGCCGCCCTGAGTGTCTCGGCGACGATCCAGTTTCCGGGCGGTGCGCCCGCCATCGCCGGGCAGTCCAAGGCGGGCGTGACGCCCGGAAGCCTGAACGGGTCGTTTGCGAGCCGCCGCTATGCGGCGACCCAGGCGGGAACGATCGGGGCGGGCACGATCGGCCTGGGCTCGAGCAGCGGCAACACGCCGCTCGACCAGATCAACCGCGACGTGACCAAGGCAAACCTCGTCACGCGGGACGAGGAGACCGGCTTCAACGTCACCATCGACCCCGGCGCGATCCGCGAGATCAGAGCCCTGGCGCGGGGAGACGCCTCCGCCAGCGTGATCCTCCAGGGCGGCCAGGCGCTGGCGCGCGATCCGCTTGGCGTGGCGAAGTCCGTGCTGGCGGAGATCGACGCCGTCAAGGACACAAGGCCGATAGCGGCGCGCTCGACACGCTTCTGGGGGCGGCGAACCGCGTCCTTGTCGGAGACCAGCGCGCCAACGAGATTGAAGCGCGCACGATCGCCACCGATCCCCGCTTCCTGGGCCGAAGCCCCGACGAGATCGGCGCGCTGCGGCTGCAAGACGCGATCGCCGATGTCCGGACGCGGTATGGAGAGGCGGCGGCGGCGGCGTTCGCGGCGCAGTTCGAGACCGCCGGGGGCCGGAAGATCCTGCGCGACGTCGGTGTGTTGACGGCGGCCTATCGTGAGAAGCGCGGCGATCCGGCGGCGGTGCGGAACGAGAAAGCGCCGCCGGCCCAGACGGATGGTTCCCATCCCAGCGAGGCGTCGCAGCCCGGCAGCCTGACGGTGACCGGTTCGGCCCCGACGCTCGGAGACCGGACCGTCGTCCTTCTCGCGAGCGCGGGTAGGCTGATCAACACGCTACCGGCGTCCGCACGCGAGGCGGCAAGCTTCGGCCTCAGCGCGCTGCTGGGCGGTCCGGTTACGGCCGTAGGCGGCTACTTCATCGACAAAGCGGTCGAGACGGGCATCCAGCAGAGCGAGACGGCGCAGGAGGCATTCAAAACGCTCGGCCTTCTTGGCGTCAGCGCGCTCTCATCGGCCAGCTATGAGCGCAATGCGCGGGAAGCAAGGGCGAGCGGAAACTATGAGGAGGGGACGAATCTCCTGACGGCGGCGGGCACGCTGCTCAACATCGGCGTGGCGAAAAAGCTTGCCGCGATCGGCGCGGCGGGTGTCACCCGCGGCAAGGCGATTCTGCGGGGAGCGGTCGGCGAACCTCGGACCGGCGACGGCACGGGCATCCCCCATGACAAGGCGGCCACCGACCGCGTCATCGTTGAAGACAGGAACACGGGGCCATATGATTCGAAGGCGTTCCGAGCCGCGCTTGAAGAGAAATATGGTGCCGAGAATGTCACGTCCACCACCGTACCGCCTGCCCCCCGGCAGCGGGTAAATTCCGATCTCGCGGAAGGTGTTGAAGTGATCACCGACGCGAACGGTGGACGGGCCGTTCGAGTGACATATGATGATCCTGTTGCCGGCGGGCCAATTTCGGCCCACATTCCTTATGATGTGAGAGGCTTACCGATATTCGACAGCGTCGCCAAATTTATTACGAGATTGGATCGTGGCCTTTCTCCTAGTGGACAGATGAGGCAGGCGACCAGGGATCTACGGGCCGCAATCAGGAGTGGGGCAGTCGACAAGTCACAATTCACACAAGATCAGCTAAGAAGTATCGAAGCGGGGAAGGCAAGTATTCCAGGTTTCACATGGCATCATAACGCCCAATCCGCGCCTGCAAACATGCAGCTTGTCCCGACTGAACTGCACAACAAAGTGGCCCACATTGGCACAGTATCTCTTCAAGAGGGCAAGTGATATGGATACGATCTACGACTATGGACCATTTGACAAAATCAAAATTATAGAGTTCGGAAATAAGCATGGTGTTTCACTTCCAGAATCCTATGTAGGTTTAATGGAAAAACATAATGGCGCCCAGCTTGAGAAAGACAGCTTCAAGTATACCACGGCAGACATAGAAGACTGGCTATCATTCAGATTCTGTGGATTCGGTGGGTGGCCAGTCTTAGACCGTATAGAAAAATACCAAAATATGGAATATCTCTTTCTCGAAAAGTATATGATATTTGGCCTGACCGGCGCGGGAGATTACCTGGCGTTTGTTCCAGAAGGGAACCCTCCTGAAAATCACGTAAAACTCATAATACACGATGATTATGAAGAAGGGCCCCATGGAGATCAGATGCGCATCGTCGATGTGGCGCGGAACTTCGATGAATTTCTTGCAGGTCTGATTGAGGTGGATGACTGAAAATCATGGTCGGCGAAGCTCGCAACTAAGAGCCGAGGCTCCCTGGCACTCCACGTGCTGGTCGAAGCGCACGCCGGCCTGGCCTGGGGTGAATTCTTAGCCCAGGCAGAGGGGCGTGGATTTGACCCCGTCGCTGTGGTTGCCATTGCGCAGTGCGGTTCGCAGTGCTGGCTTCAAGGGACCGGCGGCCGAACTTTGTCCTATGCCATGGATCGGGAAACCGACTATGCGCTGCGCAAATCGGGCGTCGGGGCGCTGCTGGATCATCTCAGTGCCTAGGCGGGGCCCTTTGGGTGCGCGTGTCCGCGTGACGGCCGCATCAGCAGTTTGAAAGTCGCCTCGACGCCTTACCGCCTGCCCCCGGCAGCGAATAAAATCCGATCTCGCGCAAGGCGTTTAAGTAATCACCGGCACGAGCGGCGGGCAGGCTGTTTGACTGACATATAATGATCCTGTTGCCGGCGCGGCTGCTTTGGCCAAGACGCCTCATGACGCTAGGGGGTAATGATGTTCGGCATTTTCTCCAAACGCAGAAATAAGGTGAAGTGCGTAATCGCCCTTGAAGGAAAGATGAGGCAGGCGACCCGGGATCTACGAGCCGCAATCAAGAGCGGCGCGGTCGATAAGTCCCAATTCACAAAAGATCAGCTGAAAGCCATCGAACTGGGGAAGTGCAGGATCCCAGGTTTTGCCTGGCATACCAACGCCCAATCCGCGCCTGCGAATTTGCAGCTTGTCCCGCTGGAGCTGCACGCGAAAGTCCCTCACATCAACTCGGTCTCTCTTGGCATTGGCAGATGACAATGGACATGATCTTCCACCATGGCCCGATGGATAGAAACGCCATTATAGCTTTCGGCCAAGAACGCGGCATCTCACTTCCTGAGTTCTATGTCGCGCTGATGGAGAAATACAACGGAGCGCAATTTACCAAGGATACGTTTAAGTTCGTCATCGACGGAAAAGAGGACTGTTTATCATTTGGCTTTTGTGGATATGGTGAATGGCCGGTCAGTGATATAATCGATAAGTTTCAGGACATAGAATTTGTATACCTCGAAAAGTACATGGTGTTTGGTGTGACTGGAGCGGGAGATTATCTTGCCTTTGTTCCCGAAGGTGACCCTCCTGAGAATCATGTGAAACTCTTGATACACGACGACTCTGAGGAAGGGCCCCATGGAGATCAGATGCGCATCGTCGATGTGGCGCGGAACTTCGATGAGTTTCTCGCGGGACTGTTTGAGTGGGAAGACTGACGATCATGATCGGCGGAGTTTGAAAATAATGAGATGACCGCTCGCCGACATTGGAGCCTTGAGCTAAGCCGCCTGGCAATCGAGTCCTACGTTCATGCTCCCTCTCGCGCGATCGAGGGCGACTTTGCGCCGCTGCCACGCGCTGCGCTTAGCGAGGCGGCCAGCCACCGGCCGCGGCGGCAACGGCCGCCCCGCCCGTCTCAGCATCGGCCGCCCCGGCTCCTCCGCGCCGCCTAGAGCGACCAGCCGCCATCGATCACCGTCGCCGCGCCGGTGACGAAGCCGCCCAGGTCGGACGCCATCCACAGCACCGCCTCCGCAATCTCGGCCGGCGTGCCGAGCCGGCCGACCGGCTCGAGATCGATCGCCTTCTGGATGTCGCCACCGGTGAAGCGGTCCATCATTGGGGTTTCGATATTGCCGGGCAGCACTGCGTTCACGCGGATGTTCTGCTTGGCATAATCGAGCGCGGCGGAGCGGGTCAGGCCGATGATGGCGTGCTTGGAGGCGGCATAGGCGGCGCCGCCCGCCACGCCGCGAATGCCCGCCCCCGAAGCGGTGTTGATCACCACGCCGCCGCCCTGGGCGACCATCTGCGCCAGCTCGTGCTGCATGCAGAGGAAGGTGCCGCGCAGATTGATGCCGAGGATGCGATCCCATTCGGCGAGCGCGATCTCATGCACCGGCGCGGCCTGGTTCTCGACACCGGCATTGTTGAAGGCGATGTCGAGCCGGCCGAACCGCGCCACGGTGCGCGCCACCGCTGCCTCCACCCGATCGGGCAGCGACACGTCGCAGGCGATCGTCAGCACGTCGCCGCCGGCGGATCGCACCGCCTCGGCGGTCGCGTCCAGCGCCTCCGCGCTGCGGTCGAGAATGGCGAGGCGCGCGCCCTCGGCGGCGAAGGCGATCGCCGCCGCCCGGCCGATCCCGCTCGCGGCGCCGGTGACGAAGACGATCTTGTCGGTGAAACGGTCGGGTCGGGCCATGCTGTACCTCCTTCTGCTGGCGGGGCGGGTCAGGCGTTCGCGCCGGGCGGCGGCGCGTCGCGCCCCACCATCGCCATCTGCTGCGGGGCGTAGCGGTCGCCTTCGGCCTGCAGCCCCGCCGCGGCGGTGTCGATCTCGGAGCGCTCGGCGTCGCTCAGCCGCACCTCGGCGGCGGCGAGATTCTCCTCCAGCCGGTGGAGCTTGGTGGTGCCGGGAATGGGCACGATATAGGGCCGCCGGGCGAGCAGCCATGCCAGCGCCACCTGCGCCGGGGTCGCGCCCCGGGCCTCGGCCACGCGCTTGAGCAGGTCCACAAAGGCCTGGTTCTTCGCCATCGCGGCCGGCGCGAAGCGCGGTACGCTGGCGCGGAAATCGCCGGCATCGACCTTGGTCAGCGCACCCGTCAGAAAGCCTTTGCCGAGCGGGCTGTAGGGCACGAAGCCGATGCCGAGCGCGTCGCACGCGGCGAGCACGCCATTGCTCTCGGGCTCGCGCCACCACAGCGAATATTCGTTCTGCACCGCCGCCACCGGCTGCACGGCATGGGCGCGGCGCAAGGTGGCGACGCCCGGCTCGGACAGGCCGAAATGCCGCACCTTGCCGGCGGCGATGAGATCGCGCACCGTGCCGGCGACATCCTCGATCGGCACCTGCGGATCGACGCGGTGCTGGTAGAGAAGATCGATCGTCTCGATGCCGAGCCGCGCGAGCGATCCGTCGACGGCGCGGCGGATATGGTCGGGCCGGCTCGTCACGCCGCCGAGAGTGGCGCCCGTCGCGGGATCGATGGCGAAGCCGAACTTGGTCGCGATCACGACGCGGTCGCGCACGGGGCGGAGCGCCTCGCCCACCACCTCCTCATTCTCGAACGGGCCATAGACTTCGGCGGTATCGAAGAAGGTCACGCCGCGATCGACCGCCGCGCGGATCAGCGCGACGCCCTCCGCGCGCGACAGCTTGGCGGCGTAGCCGAAGCTGATGCCCATGCAGCCAAGGCCGAGGGCCGATACAGTAAGGCCGCTGCGGCCGAGTTCACGCATCTGCATGGGGGTTCTCCTTGCTCGAATGGGCCTGTTCGGCCTGGGCGAAGACGTCGCGGGCGATGGCGATGGCGGTGCTTGCCGTCGGCCAGCCCGAATAGAAGGCGAGATGGGTGATGACCTCGACCAGCGCGTCGCGGCTGACGCCATTCTCGATCGCCTTGCCGAGATGGAAGGGCAGTTCGTTCGTCCGGTAGAGCGCAATCAGCGCCGCCACCGTGATCAGGCTGCGATCGCGCGGGGACAGGCCCGGACGCCGCCAGATCTCGTCGAACAGCAGCGTGTCGGTGATCTCGGTCAGCCTGGGCGCGATATCGCCCCAGGGCGCGCGCATCGGAATCTCGGTCACGGCTCGCCTTCCTTTCCTTTGGTCGCCTCCATCTAGGCACGGCCGCCTTTGGCGATTACCCCAATAATCCCGCATGCAGCTGTGAGATGTGCTCAACAATGCCGCGCCAGCCGATCAACGATCTCGTCGCGCTGCGCGCCATCGTGCGCGAGCGCAGCTTCACGCGCGCGGCGGCGCAGCTCGGCGTCTCGCCCTCCGCGCTCAGCCACGCGATGCGCGGGCTGGAGGAGCGGCTGGGCGTCCGCCTGCTCACGCGCACCACCCGCAGCGTGGCGCCGACGCATGCGGGCGAGCGGCTGCTGGAGGCGATCGGGCCGCACCTCGACGGGATTGACGCCGAGCTCGCGACGCTGCGCACGCTCAGGGACAAGCCTGCGGGAATGATCCGCATCACCACGGGGATCGACGCCGCGCAGACGATCCTCTGGCCGGCGCTCGCGCGCTTGCTGCCAGATTATCCCGACATCGAAGTCGAACTCGCCATCGACGCGGGCTTTGTCGACATCGTCGCCGCGCGGTTCGACGCCGGCGTGCGGCTCGGCGAGACGATCGCGCAGGACATGATCGCCGTGCGGATCGGACCCGATATGCGCATGGCCGCCGTCGCGTCGCCCGCCTATTTCGCCGGGCGCGAACCGCCCGCGACGCCGCACGCGCTGGCGGCCCATGCCTGCATCAACCTCCGCTTCCCGACGCATGGCGGCCTCTATGCGTGGGAATTCGAGCGGCATGGCCGCGCGCTCACCGTGCGGGTCGCGGGGCAGCTGATCGTCAACGACATCGTCCTCGCCCGCCAGGCCGCGCGCGATGCGGCCGGCATCGCCTATCTGCCCGAGGAATATGTCCGCGACGACATGGCCGAGGGGCGTCTGGTGCGCGTCCTGGCGGACTGGTGCCCGCCCTTTCCGGGCTATTATCTCTACTATCCGAGCCGGCGCCAGCGTTCGCCGGCCCTGTCCGTGCTGATCGAGGCGCTGCGCTATAGCAGCCAGCGCGGGTGAGCGGCGCCCCGGGGCAAGGGCGCAACGCATAAAAAGATCGCTTCCGTCGCGATGACGCGCGAAGCGACGATCGCTCGCCCCTAGCGCTATTAAGTTTCTCCGTTTTGGTCTAAGGCGAGTTGCCAATGTGCAGGAGGGGGGGGCATGGAGATCGCGTTCACGCTCGGGATGGCGCTTGTCGCGGCCGCCGCCGCGGCCATGGGCGCGCCGGATCTGGAGGATGTTCCTCTCGACGAGGTGCAGTTCGTGACCACCCACAACAGCTATCATCGTGCGCCGGGCCGCGCGCTGCTCCAGTATCTGCGGGCATCGGGCTTTGCGGAGGGCGGCAGATGGACGGGGCCGGCGCTGGCGCGGGCGGTTGAGTATTCCCGTGCCGCTCTGTCCGCCCAGTTGGATCAGGGCATTCGCGGGCTCGAGCTGGATGTGCATGACGATCCGATGGGCAAGCGCTTCGTAGAGCCTCCCTTTAGCCTGGCGTTGGGCGGGCACGGTGCGGCGGCGGTACGCGCCTGGGACCCGGCGGGCGATCGGTTCCGTGGGGGCTTCAAAACCTTCCACAAGGCCGCTTACGATCCGCAGACATCGTGTTTGCGCTTTTCGGCGTGCCTCCGGGAGATAGCCCGCTGGTCCGATCGTCACCCCGATCATATGCTCATCACTCTGATGATCGAGGTGAAGCCTGCCGAGGACGTGCGGTGCGTCGCGCTGTGCGACGACGGCTGGCGACGGCTGAAGCAGGAAATTGTCCACGCATTGGGTCGTGATCGGCTGCTATGGCCGATCAACGCAGATCAGCCCTGGCCCTCGATGCGCGCGCTGCGCGGCAAGGTCATGGTCATGTTGCTGGATTCAGAGGCCGCCGCGGCGAGCTACCGGCGCCAGACGGAGCGCGAGGGGGATGACCTCCTGTTCACCGCGCGTCGCCCGCGGCAAGGCGCGCCGCTGACCCTAGATGGCCATGCCCGGATCGCGATCCTGCCGGATCCGTTCGACCCGCGCATCGCGCAGGCGCGCCGCGGCCATATGCTGGTCTATACCCGGGCCGATGCGGACACCGAGGAGGCGCGCGCCAATGATCCGCGCCGGCGGGACGCCGCCTTCGCGAGCGGGGCCACCTTCATCGCCACCGACTATCCCGACCCGGATCGTCGCTTCTCGCGCTATCGGGTCCGCTTTGCCGGGGGCGGCTATGTCCGGCGCGTCCCGGATCAATAGTGAGACGTGGCGGGCAGACCGGGAAGCGCCTCATCCTCGCGCCAATCGAGCAGCGTCCGAACGATCGGGAGCGCCGCCGCCCCGACGACGCCCGCTCGCCGGCCGAGCGCCGAGCAAAGCACCCGCGGAATTGGCAGCCCGACGCCTTCGTCGCAAAAGCCCGCACCGCCTACTTCGACGGTCAGCGCCTGGAGCAGCGGAAGCGGCAAGCGGCCGCCTATCACCACCGCGTCAGGGTCGAGCAGCCGCGCGGTGATCGACAATTGCGCGCGCAACTGGGCGCCGGCGCGGCGAATCCACCCGCGCAACACTGGACAGGAGTTCAGGTCGAGCGCCTCCAGGTCAACAAAGTCATCCGCCGCTATTCCGGCCGCGGAAAGCGTCGCGAACAGATCCTGCCCAGAGGGACGAGGACGATCATTGGGGAACTGGATGCCGAGCATGCCGGCATTGCCGCGCGCGCCGCGGACCAGCCGGCCGTTCATGAAAATGCCGCCACCGACTCCATGGCCGATATGGACGAACAGGAAGGAGTCGATCGTCTGCGCGACGCCGACCAGGCGCTCGCCTAACGCCGCGCTGGCGGCGTCATTCTCGACCGAGACCGGCTCGCCGACATTGGCGGCATAGTCGGCGAGCGCGTCCTGCCGCGCCAGCGCAGGGAAGAAAGCGTGGGCATTTAGCCGCCGCGCGCCATCGATGAAGTCGCCCGGCACCGCGAGGCCGATGCCGAGCAAGGGCCCATCCGCCATGCTCTTCATGTCGGACAGAAAGTCGTTGGTCAGTCGGGCGAGCGAGGCGGGCGACGCATCGACGATCGGCCGGCTGTCATGATTGATCAGCCGGCCACCCAGATCGACCATCCCCATCTCGACATGATGGTGGGAGAAGTAGATGCCGAGCGCGCGTCCGCCCTCGGGGCGGATCGACACCGGCCGCGTGGGCTGACCGCGCGCGCCGGTGCGGTTGACCCGTTCCTCGAGCAGGTTCCGGTCCGCGAGGCTGCGCACCAGCCGGGTGACCGAGGGTCCGGCCATGCCCGAAAGCGCGACGAGGTCGGTGCGCGCGATCGGGCCCTGGCGCCACACCAAGTCGAAGATCCGTCGTTCGCTTGCGGACAAAAGGAGCGTCATGCGCCGATTCTAAGCGGACTTCACACCCCATGCCAAGGGCGAATTAAACTCATCATGTAATTAAAAGGTCGCAGTCGATGGGTAGGCGGGGGCCTTCGATGGGGATCGATGGGGGGAAATGATGAGTTTGTTTCGGCTCGCCGCCTTGGGCGGTGCGGTGCTGGTCAGTCCAATCTCTATGCCCGCGCAGGCACAGCGGCCTATGCCGATGGTGCCGGCGCAAGACGACAAAGCGCGAGGGTCCGACAATGATGTCAGCGAGTCCATCATCGTACCGGCTTGCGCGGGCTCAATGCCTCCCTCGGCGCGACCAAGAAGAATGCCGGCCAGATCGTTGACAGCCTGACCCAGCGCGAGATCGATCAGCTGCCCGATCGCTCACTCGCCGAAGTGCTTGATCGCTTGCCCGGCGTAAGCTCCGATCGTGGCTTCTCGAGTTCCAACGCGCGCACCGTTACCATCCGCGGCTTTGATGCCCGGTACAATTCCATGGATGTCGACAGTAATGTCGTCTGGAACTCGTCCCGCAACAATCGCGGCACCCAGCTCGATGTCTTTCCGGCGGCGGTGATCAACCAGATCGACGTCTACAAGACAGTCCTGCCTGATCAGGACGCGAACTCGGTCGGCGGCCACCTGACGCTACGCACCTTGCGCGCGTTCGATGGCGGCCCGGGCACGCTCATCAAGGCGCAGGCAGCCTATGGCCTTTACGCGCAAGACAAGTATCCGGCGAGCGGCGGCCCCTCATTGCGCACCGATGGCGTGGCCAAATTCACCTTCGGGCCGCAGCATCAGTTCGGCATGGTGATTGGCGGCGAGTTTCAACAGCATCGCTTCTACGATCGCTATAACGAAGTCACTGCCTACACCCAGATTGGCGGCGACGATGTCGTCAACGGTGACATCTTTCACGGCATCTTCCCCAGCAAACAGGAACGGGCGGCATTATACGGCAAGCTGGAAAGCCGGTCCGAGGATCAATATTATGCCTTCCTGTCAGCAAGCTGGTTCAACGATCGGCTGGCGCAGTCCTTCAATCGCGGCGGCACCTTCATCACCGCGACGCGCGTCACCGGTGCGACGGGCGATGGCGGTAGCTTTGAGCGCGGGGTCGGGGAAACCTATTTCGAGCAATATCGGCTGAACCGGGAGACGCTGCTGCTCGGCAGCGGATTGGACTATCGGATCGGCGATACGGCGTCGGTGACGCTCCGGGGCGCCCATACCCGCTACACGCATGATGAGGACCTGTTCCGATCGGAGCGCTTCCAGCTTTCGGGTCTCTCGGGCAGCTACGATCTCGACCAGGTCCCGCCTTCGGTGTCGCTCAACGCCGCGTCGCTTGCCGCCGCCGGCAGCCCCGCGTCCTGGCTTCAGCGAACGGGGCGGCCAGCCTTCGACCAAGCCATTCCGCATCACGACAATGTCTATAATGGCAGCGCCGAGATCAATTGGAACGGGCAGGAGACTGCCCGCGGATTCGGCTTGATCGGCGGGATGTTCTGGCGACGGCTGGATCGCCGCTTCGATCAGACCACGCTCAATTACACGTTGGCGACCGGGCAGAGCTATCGCTTGTCCGACGTGCTCGATCCGGCCGCCGGAACGCAGCAGCCCAACGGGACGGATCCGGTTTTCATCGATCGCGCGGCTTACATCGCGTACATCACGAAAAATGGCGCATTTACACGCGACGATGCGCTGACGACGGACTATCGGCTGCATGAGGACGTGCTCGCCGGCCATCTCTCCGGTCTCTGGACCACCTCCTATCTGCGGCTGCTGGCGGGACTCCGGGTCGAGAAAACCTCGGTCGACAATGGCAGCGCCAGCGCCGTAAGCGGCACGATCGTGCCGCAGCAGCGTCGGTCTGACTATACGAACGTGCTGCCCAACGTGCAGCTCGCGGTCCAGCCCCTCGCCAACGTCAAGGCACGCTTGTCGTTCACCGAGACGCTGGCGCGGCCCGACTTTGCCGATTTTGCCAATGGCACCACCGTCAGCTTCAATGCGGCGGGCGTCCAGATCGTCAGCGGCGCCAATCCCAAGCTGGGGCCGCGCCGGTCGCGCAACTACGATGCCAGCATCGAATGGTATTTCCGTGGCGGCTTCCTATCGCTCGGCCTGTTCCGCAAGGAACTGTCCGATGAGACCTTCCGGCAGGTCCGCAACAGCGTCGATGCCAATGGCGTGCTGACGCTGATCGAGACGATCCCGCTCAATACCGGCAGCGCGCGGCTGAACGGGCTGGAACTGAGCCTCGTCAAGGAACGCTTCGATTTCCTGCCTGGTCCGCTTGGACATCTGGGGTTCAGCGGCAATTACACGCTGCTCGACGGCCAGTGGAAGGTCGTGTTCACCGATGGCGCGCGCCGGACGGTTGACGGGCTGCGGAACCAGCCCAGATGGCTCGCCAATCTCAAGCTGACCTACGCGCAAGGCCCGTTCGGGGCCAATATCGGCTATCGACTGCGCGGGCGGACCTTCACGGGAAGCTTCGGCGCGACCGCGGCGCAGGACATCTGGATTGATGCCTATGCCCGGCTGGATGCGCAGGCGAGCTTGCGCGTGCTCCCGCGCACGACGCTCTTCGCCGAGGGTCGTAACCTCACCAACAGCGAATGGGTCGAGCAGACTGGTCTGACGGCAAGGTCGACGGCCACCGCCATCAGCCAGGGGCGCTCCTTCTGGTTCGGTATCAAGATGAAGATCTAGAGGAGCATGGCGCCGCCTACCGCCCGCGATCACCATCGTGGGCGGCGCTTTGGCTCGGGCGCCGATTAAAAAATAGCAACAAATCCCGATAACATGGGTTTGGCGACTATGATCTCGAGCAAGCCCTATGCGCTCGTCGTGGACGACGATGCGGTGATCCTGATGCACGCCTGCGACATCCTCGATGCCGCGGGCTTCCGCTGCCACGAGGCGGGAAGCGCCGATGAGGCGGTGCACATCCTTGGTGATCATTGGGAGAGTGTCACGCTGCTCTTCTCGGATGTCGAGATGCCAGGCGCGATGGACGGCTTCGGGCTCGCCAGACATGTCGACCATCATTGGCCGCATATCGAGATTGTCGTGGCGAGCGGCCGGGTCAAGCCGGCGGCGGGGGAGATGCCCGACAAGGCCACCTTCATCGCCAAGCCGTTCAGCGCCACCACCGTGCATGACCATCTGCGGGAGAAATTGCCCGACGGCAAAATGCCCGAGCCGCTGAAACGGCCGGTCTAGTCGCCTCGGCGCATCGTCAAAGCGTTCCCCTGCCTGATCTCCGCATGCTCGCGGCCGTAACGAAGAGGCTTGTCGCCGCCGTCCCCGGCACCTAGCGTTCCGTAGGAGGAACGCTGATGCGGACGGACCTGAACGATCTGGCCTATTTCGCCGAAGTCGTCGGCCATGGCGGTTTCGCGGCGGCGGGCCGCGCGCTGCGCGAACCCAAGTCCAAGCTGAGCCGGCGCATCGCGGGGCTGGAAGAAAGGCTCGGCCTGCGGCTGATCGAGCGATCCAGCCGGCGCTTCCGCGTGACCGAGACGGGGCAGGCCTTTTACGAACGCTGCCGCGCGATGCTGGCCGAGGCCGAGCAGGCCGAGGCGCTGGTGCTTCAGGCGCAGTCGGAGCCGCATGGCCGCATCCGCTTCAGCTGTCCGACCGGCATGGTCGATCCCATCGCCGATCTGGTCGCCACCTTCCTCGCCAAATATCCGAAGGTCCGCCTCCAGCTCGTCGCCACCGATCGCGGGGTCGATCTGATCGAGGAGCGGATCGATCTCGCGCTCCGCGTGCGCTCCGCGCTGACGAGCGACGCGGCGCTGACGATGCGGTCGCTCGGCACCTCCACCCGGATCCTGGTGGCGAGCCCGGCGATGGCGAGCCAGGTGACCGGGCTGGAGCGTCTCGCCAGCCTGCCGATCCTCTCCACCGATGATGAGGCGGAGGAGGTCGAGTGGCATTTGGAGACGGCGGACGGCCGGCGTCAGCTGCTGCGGTCCGTGCCCCGGCTCGGCTGTGGCGATCTGGCGGCGGTGCGCCACGCGGCCAGCGCCGGCCTGGGCGTCGCGATCCTGCCCGATCGCGTCTGTCGCCAGGCGATCGCGGCGGGGCGCCTCGTGCATGTGCTGCCCGAATGGCGCGGCGTCACGGGGATCGTCCATCTTGTCTTCACCACGCGGCGCGGACTGGCGCCGGCGGTCCGGGCGCTGATCGATCATCTGGCGACGCATTTTCCGCAGAACGCGCTGGTCGCGCGGTAGCGGGAACGCGCCCGGCCGGCGGACGCTTGAGGCGGCACGGCCGTCGACCCGCCGCTATCGGAGTTGCTGATGTCTGCCTATCTGCACCGCCCCCGATCCACGCTGATCGACCGGCCGACGCCGATCCAGCGCCTGACCCGGCTGGAAGAGTCGCTCGGCCGCGCCTGCCCGCCCATCTACGCCAAGCGTGACGATCTGATGGGGCTGGGCGGGGGCGGCAACAAGCTCAGGAAGCTGGAGTTCCTGATCGGCGAGGCGCTGGCGCAAGGATGCGACACCTTCATCACCACCGGCGCGCGCCAATCCAACCATGCGCGCCTGAGCGCCGCCGCCGCCGCGCGGGCCGGGCTCGCCTGCGAGCTGATCCTCACCGAAAGCGTCGCGCGCGAGGACGAGACCTATCGCCGCAACGGCAATGTGCTGCTCGACGCGCTCTTCGGCGCGACGGTCGTGCGACGCCCCGCCGGCACGGACGCCCTGGCGGTCGCCCAGGCGCGCGCGGAGCAGCTCGCCGCGACGGGGCGGCGCGCCTATGTCGTCGGCTCGGGGGGGTCGTCGCCGCTGGGCTGCCTCGGCTATGCGCTGTGCGCGGAGGAGATCATCGCGCAGGAGCAGGCGGCGGATCTTCGCTTCGCGCGGATCATCGTGCCCAATGGCAGCGCCGGCACGCATGCCGGGCTCGCGGCGGGCCTCAAGGCGGCCGGCGACGCGCCCGCGCGAATCCTGTCGTTCACCGTGCTCGCGCCGGTCGAGGCGGCGCGGGCGGCCACGCTCGACCTGGCGGGCAAGACCCTCGCGCTGATCGATCCGGCGCGCGGCCTCGCCGGCGACGAGATCCTGGTGTCGGGCGATCAGCTCGGCGAGGGCTATGGCGTCCCCACCGAGGCGATGATCGAGGCGGTGCGGCTGGTCGCCCGGACGGAAGGGCTGCTGCTCGATCCTGTCTATGGCGGAAAGGCCTTTGCCGGCCTGATCGCCGCGATCCGGCAGGGCGCCTGGCATGGCGGGGAACCGATGCTGTTCATCATGACCGGCGGCCTGCCCGGACTTTTCGCCTATGAGCCCGCCTTCCGATCCGCATAGCGGGCGGCGCGCGGCGAGATCATCGGACTTCCCGTCCTGCGGGCGGCGCGGCCCGGCGGCGCGCGTGGGCGCCGGCCGGACCGTCTCGGATCACGCCGCCCAGCGCGACCCGCGGATGACGCTGCAGAAATTGCCGGCGTGGAAGTGCGGTTCCTTATCCGCGATCACATCGGCCTTGACGTTGCCGAAGGTGGTATCGGGCTTGTGCTTGATGCCGTCGTAAAAGGCCTGGATGATGTCTTCCTTGAAGTGCGCCGAGCGCGGAAAGGCGCGCACCACCGCCTCGCGCGTGGCGTCGTCATACTCGCCATAGGTGAGGCCGAGCACATCCATCTCGACCCCGGCCGTGGTCAGCGCGATCACCGGGTGCATGAATTCGGGCACGCCCGGCGTCGTGTGCAGCGCGATCGCCGTCCACACCGTATCGAGATCGGCCTGCGGAATGCCGTGGCTGCGCAGGAAATCGCGGGCGGCGTCCGCGCCATCCACCTCGAAGCGGTGGTCGGCGCTGCTATGCTGGGGCATCAGGCCGGTATCGTGGAACATGGCGGCGGCATAGAGAAGTTCGGGATCGTAGCGCAGGCCGCGCCGCGTGCCGGCGAGCGCGCCGAACAGGAAGACCCGGCTCGAATGGTTGAACAGCAATTCCGTCTCGCAATCGCGGATATAGTCGGTGATCGCGCGACCGAGCTTGCTATCGGGGATCGAGACCCCATCAATGTCGATCATATGACGGGCGGCACTGGCCATTGGACTCTCCATCTCTGGGCGCGCGCCAACGCTCCACATCGGAGGGCTGGCGGCGGGCGCGGGGTCGAGGCCGGGGGCCGCGGGGGCGGGGGGCGCCGGCTAGAGCCTTCCGCCTCGACGAGCGACATATGGCCCGCCGAGCATGCGGCCGGAAGCGACGCCGGGGCCGCAGAAGCTGCCAACCATCCCGGGATTACTGCCGGCGTCCGTCCGTCGCGTCGCTCCGGCGCCGCCATGTCCGTGCGGCGCCGGCGCTCCCCGCCGTGGAAGAGGGCCGCATGACCAGGCGATCGGTCGCGCTCGTCATCCACCAAGGCGTTCAGGCCCTCGATCTGACCGGACCGATGGACGTGTTCGCCGAGGCCAACGGCTTTGTCGCGCCGGATCAGGGCTATGATCTCGTCGTCGTCGGCCCGGACAGGGCGCCGCTCAGAGCGTCCAACGGCCTGATGCTGATCCCCGACAGGGGCTTCAGCGAGGCGGCGCAGCGTTTCCAGACCGCGCTTGTCGCGGGCGGTCCCCAGCTCCCCGATCAGCCCCGCGACGCGAGGATGAGCGCCTGGCTCACCGACTGGGCGGTCAAGGCGGAGCGCTACGGATCGATCTGCACCGGCGCCTTCGCGCTCGGCCGCGCCGGACTGCTCGATGGCAAGATGGCGACGACGCATTGGGAGAATGCCGCCAGGCTGGCGCAGATGTTCCCGCGCGCGCGCGTCGAGGCGGATCGCATCTTCCTGCGCGATGGCGCGCTGGTCACCTCGGCGGGGGTGACGGCGGGGATCGACCTCGCGCTGGCGCTGGTCGCCGAGGATCATGGGCGCGATGTCGCGCTCGCCTGCGCGCGACGGCTTGTCGTCGCCGCGCAGCGCCAGGGCGGCCAGTCGCAATTCAGCCCGCACCTCATCCCGCATTCGCCGCCCGGATCGCCGCTGGCGCGCGTCCAGGCCCATGTCCAGGCGCATATGCAGGAACCCTTGCCCGTCGACCGGCTGGCCGAGATCGCCGGCACCAGCCCGCGCAGCCTGGCGCGGATGTTCACCGCAGAGCTCGCGCTGACCCCGCACGAATTCGTCGAGGGCGTGCGCATCGATTATGCGCGCAACCTGCTCGAGGCGACGGACAAGCCGCTCAAGGTGATCGCCTTCGAATGCGGCTTCGGCGGCGCTGAGCAGATGCGGGTGGTGTTCCAGAAAAGGCTTGGCGTCAGCCCGGCGGCCTATCGCGGCAGCTTCCGGCCGGAAAGCCCGGCGCTCGCCCGCTAGCCCGGCCGAATCGGCGTCTCGCCACCGGATGCACTGTCGCGCGCATGGTGGGCCTTTTGCGGCGCCGCCGGCGCGTCTTCGGGCGAAGGCGCCCCTCCTATTCTGCCGAATGCGCCGCTGATCCCGCCAATCTGGCCGATCGGCGGCCATCGCCGCGCACCCCGCCTTGCGCCCGTCGCCCTCGCGGCATAGCTCGGCGGCGGAAGATACAAGCATATGCTGGTATCGGGCTTAGAAGGATCAAGACGATGGGCCAGGCGGACTTTCTCATCAGCGGTGCCTCCGGTCGGACCGGTGGCGCGGCGATCGACCATCTGCTCGCCATGGGCAAAAAGGTGCGCGCCTATATGCGCTCGGATGGCGAGGCCGCCGCCGCGCTGCGCGCGCGTGGCGTCGACATCGCCTTTGGCGACTTCACGGATCTCGATGCGATCCGCGCCGCGATGGAAGGGATTAGGGGCGCCTATTTCCTGCACCCGATCGCGCCGGGCATCCTCTCGGCGGTGGCCTTCTTCGCGCAGGCCGCCCGCGAGGCGGGGGTGCGCACGATCGTCAACATGTCGCAAATCTCCGCGCGCCGCGATGCGAGCAGCCATGCCGCGCAGAACCACTGGGTGTCCGAGCGGCTGTTCGACTGGTCGGGCGTCGCGACGACGCACATCCGGCCGACCTTCTTCGCCGACTGGCTCATCTATCCGCATTTCGCCAGCGAGATCTGGGCCACCAAGACGATCACCTATCCCTTTGCCGACGGCCGCCACGCGCCGATCTATTCGGAAGATCAGGGCCGCGTGATCGCCCATCTTCTGGCCAAGCCGGAGGGGCATGCGGGCAAGATCTACACGCTGCACGGGCCGGTCGAACTGAACCACGATCAGATCGCCGCCGAGATGAGCAAGGTGCTCGGCACCGAGATCCGCTACGAACCGACCAGCATCCCGGCGTTCAAGGAGAAGATGGAGACTCTCTACAAATTCCCGCCCTTCCTCGTGCAGCATCTGGTCGAGGTCGCGCAGGATTATCGGGACGGTGTGTTCGCCGGCACCAACACTCTCGTGAAGGAGATTACCGGCACCGAACCGATGACGGTCGCCGAAATCATCGAGAAGAACCGCGCCGCCTTCGCTTGACGTCAGGCTTCTTTGCTCGCCCGGCGGTGCTCGGGCGAGCCTTGCCTGCTAAGGGCCGAGCATGACCAAGCCGGATTTGCCCATGCCTGCTGCGCAACAGCCGCCCCGCGCCGAGCAGTGCCACTGCTTTCTGGCGCGCCGCACCGCCCGGCAGATCACGCGCTTCTACGATGCGCACCTCCATCCGGTGGGGCTCAAGATCACCCAGTTCCTCACGCTGGCGATCCTCAACGAAAGGCCGCTTGCGGCCATCACCGATCTTGCCGATCGGCTCGACGTGGATGCCACCGCGATGGGCAAGATGATCGCCACGCTCGAGCGCGCCGGCGTCGTCGAGGTGCATCGCGCCAAAACGGACGGCCGCAGCCGCGTCGTCAGCATGACCGTCAAAGGGCGCGCGCGCTTCGAGGCGGCGGTGCCCCTGTGGCGCGGCGCGCAGGCGGCGATCGAACAGGCGAATGCGGTGGAGACGAAAGAGCGGCTCCGCCTCGGCCTGTCCATTCCCGCCATCAGCCCGGCAGCCTGACCCTCAAGCACACGCGGCTATGTGCACGCGCGTCTCGCCGCATCGCGCGATCGTGGGAGCGGCGGGCCGATGTCGCGCGGCGGGTGGCGGTGAGGGCGTCCGGGATCGGTGGCCCGCACGGCTCATTCGAACAGCGCCCGGTCCTGTTCGAACATCGCCATCACCTCATCGGCGACGACGCGGATGGAGGCGTTCTTCCGGTCGCGGGTGCGGGTCAGCAGGAACACATCCTTGCTCGCGGGCACGCCGCCCAGGTCGCACCGCCGCAGGAGCGGATCGGCGCGGCCGATATAATGGGGGATCAGCGCCAGGCCCGCGCCCGACCGCGCCGCGATCGCCTGGAGGAACTGGTCCTTGGCGCGAAACGCCACGCGCGCGCGTGGAAAATGCCGTGTCATCCAGGTGGCGGCGGAGAGATAGGCATCGGCTTCGTTGAAGCCGATGAAGACCGGCTCGCCCCCCGCCTCGACGGCGCGGCAGGCCGCTTCGGTGCCATAGAAGCCGTAGCCCACGGTGGTGAGGGGACGCGCGATCACATCGCCGTCCTTGGGCTTATCGAAGCGGATCGCGATGTCCGCCTCGTGCCGTTCCAGGCTGATCGCGCGCAGCGCCGGGGCAAGATCGATATCCAGACGCGGATAGCGCGCCGCGAGCGTCGGCAGGCGTGACACGAGGAAGCCGGAGGCCAGGCCCGGCGATGCGTTGATGCGGACAAGCCCGCCGGGCGCGCCGTCGGCCAGGCCACGGGCGAGGCTCTGCGCCGCCTGCTCCATCTCGCTCGCCGCCTCGAGCGCATGCGTGCCCGCGGGCGTCAGGACATAGCCTTCGGGACGTCGCTCCACGAGCTTCTCGCCCAGGCTCGCCTCCAGCGAATGGAGCCGACGGGCGATCGTCGCATGGTTGACCCCGAGCATTCGCGCGGCGGCGGAGAGGCTGCCCTGTCGCGCCAGCACCACGAACATGCGCACGTCCTGCCAGTCCATGTCTGTGCGTTTTTGATCAGCCATTGATCGGAGATAGCAGATTTCCGGACATCCGGCAGCCCCCTATCTGCCGGCCATCAGCCACGCACACAGGAACTCAGCCATGCCGGACGTTCAGAAAGTCGCCATCGTCACGGGAGCCTCGCAGGGGCTTGGCGAAGGCATTGTCAGAGGATTTCGCGAGCGCGGATATGGCGTGATCGCCACCTCGCGCTCGATCCGGCCCTCCATCGAGCCGGGCCTCGTCACCGTCGCCGGCGACATTGGAGACCCGGAGACGGGCAAGCGCCTGGTGGCGGCGGCGCTCGACAGCTTCGGCCGCATCGATACGCTGGTGAACAATGCCGGCATCTTCATCGGCAAGGCCTTCGCGGACTATACGGAGGCGGATTACCGCCTCAAGCTGAAGACCAATCTCGACGGCTTCTTCTTCACCACCCAGGCCGTGGCGCCCGTGATGCTGGAGCAGGGCCATGGCCACATCGTCCAGATCACGGCCTCGACCGCCGAATTCGCCAGCGCGCGCTCGCCCGCCTTCCTCGCCATGCTCACCAAGGGCGGCATGAACGCCGCCACGAAGAGCCTCGCGATCGAATATGCCACCCGCGGCGTGCGCGTGAACGCGGTCGCCCCCGGCGTCATCCGCACGCCCATGCACGACGCCAGGACCGTCGACCAGCTCGCCGGCTTCCATCCCATGAACAGGCTGGGCGAGGTCGAGGATATCGTGCGCGCCGTGCTGTACCTGGAGGATGCCGCCTTCTCGACCGGCGAGATCCTGCACGTCGATGGCGGGCTGATCGCCGGCCGCTGAGCCCCCCGGGCCTTTTTTCCATCGGAGACATGCCATGCCGATCGTGAACATCCTCGTCACGCGCGAGGGCACCAGCCCGGGCGCGGACCGCACCACCGCCGAACAGAAGAAGGCGATCTACAAGGGGATCGCCGACCTGCTCTTCGACGTGATGGGCAAGCCGCGCGAGGACACCACCGTGATCTTCCACGAACATGAAATCGAGGATCTGGGGCAGGGTGCGCTGCCGCTGGCCGCGTATCGCCGCGAGCGGGCGCGATCGCGCCAGACGGCGGGCTGACGCAAGTCCCGGCACACCAAGCACGTTGGCGAGGGCGCTGCCCATCGCCGGCGCTCAAATCAGGAGACTATCGATGAACAGGATCGTCGCCGGGCTCGGCGCCGCGGCGCTGTCGCTTGCCGCGATGGGCAGCGCCCACGCCAGGCCCGCCCGCAATATCGTGCTGGTCCACGGCGCCTTTGCCGACCAGACCAGCTGGAACAAGGTCGCCCTTCGGCTGCGTCGCAAAGGCTATCGCGTCACGCTCGTCGCCAATCCGCTGACCTCGCTGGCGGACGACGTGGCCGCCACGCGCAAGGCGCTGGCCGCACAGAACGGCCCCACCGTGCTGGTCGGGCATAGTTGGGGCGGCGTGGTGATCGGGGAGGCGGGCGACGATCCCAAGGTGTCCGCGCTGGTCTATATCGCCGCCTATGCGCCCGATCGCGGCGAGAGCCTCGAGGCGCTGTCGAAGGGGGCGCCGCCGACGCCGGGCCAGAAGACGCTCCGGCCGGACGCCCGCGGTTATCTCGCGATCGATCCCGCCGCGCTGCCCCGCGTGTTCGCCGGCGATCTTCCCGTCCGCGAAGGCGAGGCGCTGGCGGCGCACCAGATGCCGCTCAACGGGGCGGTGTTCGGAAGCGAGGCCAGGATCGCCGCCTGGCACGACAAGCCGAGCTTCTACGCCATCTCCGCCAACGACCAGATGATCGCCCCCGAGGCCGAGGCCTGGTTCGCAAAGCGGATGAACGCCCAGACGGTGACGCTGCCATCAAGCCACGCCTCGCCCGTGTCGCACCCCGCCGAGGTGGCGGATCTGATCGAGCGCGCGGCCCGCTGACGCCGCCGCCCGCCATCTCCACTCCGGATCGAAAGTCCTCCCATGAACATCACGCATGTCGACGCCTATTTCGAGGCCCTGAGCAAGAGGGACACTCTGCGCATCGTCCCGCACCTCGCCGAGACCATTGTCCTCCACGGCCCCATCTTTCCCGAGCCCACGATCGGCAAGGATGCGGTCGTCGAGATATTGTCCGGTTTTCTGGAGACGATCGACGCCTTGCAGGTCGATCTGCGCTTTGCGTCGGATCGCGATGTCGCGGTCTTCTTCAGCTTCACCTGCCGGGGCATCACGGTGAAGGGCAATGAGCATCTACATCTGAACGAGGCGGGCCTGATCGACAGCATCGAGGTGGCCTGGCGCCCGCTTCCTGCGGCGGTGCAGGTCCAGCAGGTCTTCGCCGCCACGCTGGGCTTCGAGGCGATGTAGCGCGTTCCGGCGCCGGCCGGCCAGGCCAGAAGGGCCGCCGCACCGGCGTTCAGCGCGCGGCGAGGCGCTTCTCGTCCGCGGCGGGGCCGGCGTTCCAGCCGCCGCCGAGCGCGCGGAACGAGGCGACCGCCGCGCGCGCGGACTCGGTGCGCGCCTGGACGAGCGCGTCGCGCGTCTCGAGCAGGCGCGTATCGGCGTCGAGCACCTCGATCAGGCTCACCACGCCCCCCTTATAGGCGGCCATCGAGGCCTGCTGCGCGCGCGCGAGCGCCGCCTCGCCACCCGCCAGCGTCTGCTGCTGCTGCTCCCGGTGGACGAGCGTGGAGAAGGCGTTCTCGACATCCTCCGAGGCGCGCAGCACCGCCAGCCGATATGCCGCCAGCGCCTCGGCGTTGCGGCCGCGCGCGGCCTTGATCTCGGCGTCGACGCGGCCGAAATCGAACAGCCGCCAGCGCAGCCCGGCGACGCCCTGCGCCTGGAAGGCGCCGCCCGTGAACAGCCCGGCGGGCCCGGTGGCGGCGGTGCCGATCAGCCCCGTCAGCGAGATTTTCGGGAAATATTCCGAGATGGCCGAGCCGATGCGCGCGTTGGACGCGGCCAGCTGGCGCTCGGCGACGATGAGATCGGGCCGGCGCTGCAGCAGGTCCGCCGGGCTGCCGATGTCCGTGATGGCGGGCGCCAGGGGGATGGCGGCGGGCGGCGCGAGCAGCGCGCGCTCGGTGCCGGGCTGCTCGCCCATCAGCACGTCGAGGCCATTCAGCGCGCCGTCCAGCGCGACCTGGAGCAGCGGCACGCTCGCCTTGACCTGCGCGAGCACGCCCTCGGCCTGCCGCAGCTGCAGCTCGGCGGCGACCCCCTTGCGATATTGCAGCGCGATGGTGTCGACGAGCCGCTGCTGCGTGGTCACCTGCGCCTCGGCCACGGCGAGCCGCGCCTGAAGGCCCCGGATCGCGATATAGGTGTCGGCCACTTCGGCCGCGACCGCGAGCCGCGCGGCGGCGACGCCCGCGCGCGAACCCTGATAGGCATCGAACGCGGCCTCGCGATCGCGCCGCAGGCCGCCGAACAGATCGATCTCCCAGCTGGCAGCGACATCGCCTTCATAGGCCTCCTGGTTGCGGCCGATGCCGAAGGCGGCCAGCTGGCGCCCCTGCAGCGTATCCCCGGAGAGGCGGACGGCGGCGGCCGAGCCCGTGACCGTGCCCGAGGGCAGCAGCGCGGCATTGGCCTCGTGGAGCCCGGCGCGCGCCTGCGTCACGCGGGCGATGGCTTGCGCTATGTCGAGATTCTGCGCCAGGGCCTTGTCGACAAGGCCGGTGAGCATGGGATCGCCGAAGCCGGACCACCAGGCGCCATCGCGCGCGGCGGTGGCGGCGGCGATCGGCGCGGCGCGCGCGGCGACGGCGGGCGTTCCCAGGAAGGCGGCCGGGGCGGCGATCGGCGGGCGGTGATAATCGGGGCCGACCGCGCAGCCGCCCAGCAGGCTCGCGCTCAGAAGGGCAGTCAGATGGGACGCGCGCATGTCGACCTCGGATCAGCGGATGAGTGACTGATATACAATGCGGTCACTCGTTGTCAACGGGTCATGGCTTCGCTACATGACGGGCATGACCGATCTTCACGCCAGCACGGCCGCCGGCCAGCGCGGCCCCTCCGACCACACGATCCGCGATCAGATCATCGCCGCCGCCGACGAGCATTTCAGCCGCTACGGCTATGGCAAGACGACGGTCGCCGATCTGGCCAAGGCGATCGGCTTCTCCAAGGCCTATATCTACAAGTTCTTCGAGTCGAAGCAGGCGATCGGCGAAGCGATCTGCTCGATGTGTCTCGGCTCGGTCACCGCCGCGGTCGAGGAAACGCTCGCGGACGCCAGGTCCGCGACCGACAAGTTCCGCAGACTGTTTATGACGGTGGCGGTGAAGACCAAGGAAATCGCCTTCAACGATCAGAAAATCTACGAGATCGCCGCCTATTCCTGCGCGGAAAGATGGTCGTCCGCCACCAAATACATTGCGGGCATCGAGCGGATCGTGACCGAGATCGTCCTCGAGGGGCGGGCCTCCGGCGAGTTCGAGCGCAAGACGCCGATCGACGAGGCCGTGCGCGCGATCATGTCCGTCTTCCAGCCGTTCATGAATCCGGTGATGCTCCAATATAATCTCGAGGCCGTGCCCGAGGGCGCGAACGAGGTGGCGAGCCTGGTCCTCCGGAGCCTCGCCCCCTGATAATCGACCAAAGTGACTGGTGACGCATTGACACATCGGTCACTAAGGCGCAGATGAGCGCAGCCCATTGTGGGAGCGACTCATGCCACGCCTTCGTCACGCCGCGCCGATCATCGCCCTTTCCTTTGCCCTGGCTGCCTGCGCGAAGGCGCCCGCGGATCCCCGCCAGGGTGCGCAACTCGTTCGCGTCGCCACCGCGGGCGCGATCGGCCAGCCGGCGCGCGCCTTCACCGGCATCGTGTCCGCGCGGGTGCAGAGCGATCTCGGCTTCAGGGTGCCCGGCAAGATCGTGGCGCGGCTCGTCGATACCGGCCAGACCGTTCGCAAGGGCCAGCCGCTCATGCGGATCGACCGCAATGATCTCGCGCTCGCCACCGTCGCCCAGGCCGGCACCGTCGCGGCGGCGCGCGCCAAGGCGCTCCAGACGGCCGCCGACGAGAAACGGTATCGCGATCTCGTGACGGCCGGCGCCGTCTCGGCCTCGGCCTATGACCAGGCCAAGGCCGCCGCCGACGCCGCGCGCGCGCAGCTCGCCGCGGCGGAGGCGCAGGCGGGCGTCGCGCGCAACCAGGCCGGCTATGCGCTGCTCGTCGCCGATGCGGACGGTGTCGTCGTCGAGACGCTGGCCGAGCCCGGCCAGGTGGTCGCGGCCGGGCAGACGGTGGTGCGGCTCGCCCATGCCGGCCCGCGCGAGGCGGCGATCAGCCTGCCCGAAACCTTCCGCCCGGCGATCGGCTCGATCGCCCGCGCCTCGGTGTTCAACAGCGCGGCGACGGGCACGGCGCGTCTGCGCCAGCTCTCCGATTCCGCCGATCCGCAGACGCGCACCTTCGAGGCACGCTATGTCCTGCAGGGCGCCGCCGCCAACGCGCCACTCGGCGCCACGGTGACGATCGCCGTGCCCGATGCCCGATCGGCCGGCGCCATGGAGGTGCCGCTGGGGGCGATCTTCGACAATGGGCATGGCCCCGGCCTTTGGATCGTCGGGGGCAGACCGCTCAGGGTCGCCTGGCGCGCGGTGCAGGTGGCGGCGCTCGGTGACGAGACCGCCACCCTTCCGGGCGGCCTCCATCCCGGCGAGCGCTTCGTCGCGCTCGGCGCCCATTATCTCCACCAGGGCGAGGCGGTCCGCGTCGCCCCCGAACAGGTCGCGGCACAATGAACGCTCCCGAAAAGACGGGAGGCTTCAACCTCTCGGCGCTCGCGGTTCGCGAACGCTCGGTCACGCTCTTCCTCATCCTCGCCATTTCGATGGCCGGGCTGTTCGCCTTCCTCCATATGGGCCGCGCCGAGGATCCCAACTTCACCATCAAGCAGATGACCTTCGTCACCGCCTGGCCGGGCGCCACCGCGCGGGAGATGCAGGATCAGGTGGCGGAGCCACTCGAGAAGCGGATGCAGGAGCTGACCTGGTACGATCGCACCGAAACCTATACGCGGCCGGGCCTCGCCGTCACCACCGTCACGCTCAAGGATCCCACGCCGCCCGCGCAGGTGCCCGAGGAATTCTATCAGGCGCGCAAGAAGCTTGGCGATGAGGCGCTGAAGCTGCCGCAGGGCGTGCAGGGCCCCTTCATCAACGATGAATATGGCGACGTCACCTTCGCGCTCTACGCGCTCAAAGGCGAGGGCGAGCCCGAGCGCGTGCTCGTCCGCCAGGCGGAAGCGCTGCGGCAGCGGCTGCTGCACGTGCCCGGCGTGAAGAAGGTCAACGTCATCGGCGAGCGCCCGGAGAAGATCTACGTCGAATTCTCCTATGCGCGGCTCGCCACGCTCGGCGTGTCGGCGCGCGATCTGTTCGCGGCGCTCGCCAGCCAGAATATGCTGACGCCGGCGGGCTCGATCGACACGCACGGTCCGCAGGTCCAGGTCCGCCTCGACGGCGCGTTCGACAATCTCCAGAAGATCAAGGACACGCCAATCCTGTCGGGCGGCCACACGCTCAAGCTGTCGGACATCGCCGAGGTGAAGCGCGGCTATGAGGATCCCGCCACCTTCCTGATCCGCAACCAGGGCGCCCGCGCGCTGGAACTCGGCGTGATCATGAAGGAGCGCTACAACGGCCTCCAGCTCGGCAAGGATCTGGACAAGGAAGCCAAGGCGATCGCGTCCGAAATGCCGCTCGGCCTGAGCTTCACCAAGATCACCGACCAGGCGGTGAACATCCAGGAAGCCTATGGCGAGTTCATGCTCAAATTCTTCGTCGCCCTGGTGGTGGTGATCGCGGTCAGCCTTGTCAGCCTGGGCTGGCGGACCGGCATCGTCGTCGCGCTCGCGGTGCCGCTCACGCTCGCGGGCGTGTTCGTCATCATGCTGGCGACGGGGCGCGATTTCGATCGCATCACGCTCGGCGCGCTGATCCTCTCGCTCGGCCTGCTGGTCGATGACGCGATCATCATCATCGAGACGATGGTGGTGAAGATGGAGGAGGGGTTTCATCGCGTCGCCGCGGCGACCTATGCCTGGGGCCACACCGCCGCGCCGATGCTGGCGGGCACGCTGGTCACGACGATCGGGCTGATGCCGGTCGGCTTCGCCAAGTCGAGCGCCGGCGA